>JAGHTX010000115.1 GCA_018065105.1 Bacillota bacterium | reverse complement strand
TATATATACTTTTTCTTTTTTGTCATATATTCATTCTATACTTTTTCTTCTAATAATTCACCTAATTAAAGATTTTAATCCATTTAAAAACAGAAGCCAATTATCTGGCTTCTGCTTAGTTTCTATTTCTTTCTACGACCTAGGATAAACAATCCAATCAATCCAATGGCTGCAATTCCTGCACCTGCCATATACAATGTAGAATTTGTTTGTGTTCCTGTATCTACGTCTTCTTTCTTTAAAACTTTTACTTCGCAAGAAGCGGTTAAACCACTAGCTGTTTTTGCGGTGATTTTCGCTTTTCCTAATTGTAAGGCTTTAAATTTACCATTCTTATCTACAGAAACAATTTTTGGATTATCCACACTCCAAGTAACCTCTTCTTCATCGCATCCTTCTGGTGAGAAGATCACCTTTAAGGAAGAGGTGCTACCTAAGGCAATTTTTACGAATTCTTTATCCAAACGGATTGCTGTAGCTGGGAATGCAACGGTAACTTCACAAATGGCAGTCTTTCCATTTGGTGCTTTAGCTGTAATAACCGTTTTTCCAGATTTAACAGCTGTTACTACACCATCTTTACTTACTGTGGCCACTTTCACATCTTGCGATGACCAAGTCACTTTGGATGCATCTAATGCCTCCGCAGGTGTTCCTGAAACGGATAATTTATAAGTTTCCTTTGGTTTTAATGTGACATTTTTTGGAGAAATCGCAATAGATTCCAATTGGATTTCTGGTTCTTTTACAGTCACCTGACAAATAGAAGTCTTCTTATTTTCTGAAGTAGCTACAATATTTACTTTTCCTGGAGCAACGGCTTTTACAACACCATTTCCATCCACTGTGGCAATTTGTTCATCTTCCGATTTCCATGTCACTTTCGATACATCTAGAGCATCTTCTGGAGTTCCAGTGACGTTTAATTGTTTAGTTTCTTCTGGTTTTAAAGTCAGTGTTTTTGGTGATACTTCAATAGATTTTAATTTACCTTGATCATCCAATACATTCATTTCACAAATGGCTTCTACATCTTTTTCATCGACATGGACATTGACTTTTACCGTATATAGTCCTGGAGCTTTTTCATCTGCTTTTGTAGAGATTTCTCCAGTGCCAGGATCTACGATTACCCAACCTGGTCCTTCTTTTAATGAATAACTAGCACTTTCTGGTACATCGCTTTTGAATTTAATACCAGTAGACTTCACATCTTTTGGAAGTAGGACGATAGCTTCGTAATATGGTTCGTAATTCTTCTCAGGTACTGGATCTGGTTCTACTGCTTCTTTGACCACAATCGAACATAGTGCAGCATCACTGGAACCATCGGCAAAGGCAATATCCACAACCAATAGATATTCAGTTCCTGCATCTTCTTTTTGCGCATTTACATTGATAATTCCATCACTTGATAAATTCACACAAGATGGCCAACTTCCTTCTTTTGAGAATGTTGTTCCTTCTGGCATAGATGTAGCACTGTTCGTTGCAATATTGATCCAGTTTGGAGAAATGTAGGTATTTACTTCTGGATCCACTTCCACCGATTGATAATACGCATTGATCTCATTTCCAGTATAAATAGCTCCATCTTCTACATTTGTCATAATCATTTGTTTGGCAAATGTATTTTCTTGGGATCCATCTTCGTATGTGATAGTAAGTGGGATTAAATACGTTTTAGCTGCTACATCACTTCCTGGAGCACAAGTAATAACTTGAGATGTTGGATCTAAAGTAGCCCAGTCAGGACCACCTGCATTCATAGTTACGGTAAATCCCATTTCAGCAGCTGCAACATTATTGACCGTATCTACTTTGTGTGGAGTTAAAGTAGAGACTTCTCCTGGCATACATGTTGCCAAATTATATAACACATCATAATTGTCTGCATCTGTGTTCTGGGCAAACACTGGTAATACGCTTCCTCCCAGAATAACAGCCGAAGTAGACAATACGGCAATTGATTTATGTATAAACTTTTTCATTTTAGGCATCTCCTTACTTCACGATACTTTCAATGATTTCAACGCACTTTTCTACTCCCAATTTACCACTATCTAAAGAGATGTGATAGTTAGCAGCTCTGTTCCAGTTACGGTCTGTGTAATACTTATAGTGTGCTTTTCTTCTTTTGTCTTTATCAATGATACGTTTTTCAATCGATTCTTCTCTTTCTCCATATAGAGTAATGATACGATCTTTTTTAAATTCCATATCTGCATAAATAAATACATTTAAAGTATCGGTTCTTTCTTCTAGAATATAGTCGGCACAACGTCCAACAATAACACAATTTCCTTGTTCGGCAAGTTCTAGAATTACTTTTCTTTCAGCTAGGTATAATTGATCCGAAACACTTGTTCCCCATGTATTTGTCAGGTAAGCAAAGAATCCAGTATTTTGGCTTTCTTCTCCGAATTCTTCAACAAAGCTTTCCGCAAATCCACTTTCTTTGGCGACTTGTTGGATTAGTTCGTAGTCATAATACTTAAATCCAAGGTCATCGGCTAATTTCTTGGCAATGGTTCTACCACCACTACCGAATTCACGAGTAATTGTTATTACTGAATAATTCATAGTTTTCACTTCCTTTTTTATTTAATTTTTATGTAGAGTTCTTTAGAATATTTTACTATTATTCGATTAAATGTTCAATTTATTTAAAGCTTCCTTTAATACCTCTTCACAGGTAGGATCCATATAAATCATAACCTGAAGTATGTGTTCCAATCGGGATGTATAGTTTTTTCCTTGACTACTCGCACATATGTTGGTGTACATTTCAATGATATATTGAAAAAAAGAATTTCCCATAAGTCCAAAAGTTTGAAGAAATTCGACTAAGATTTCTACATAGTACATTTTAAATTCTAAAGTTTTATCATTTGTTTTTTCATAGTATTCTGCAACCAGCTGATCCGAAATTTTTAAATTTGAAATAGGCATTCCGAATGGAGGAAAAAATAATTCTTCCATCTTCCCTTTATATTCTTGTAAAATCTTGTTGGGTTCACTTAATAGAATTTGTATTTTTTGATGGATATTCTCATCCAATGACAATTGTTCCAATAGAGAAACCAGTTCTTCTTTTGTATAAGAATCAAAATTATAATAATTCATAGTTGTACCTCACATGTATTCATTATAAACGAAAAGTCATGGCTTTCCATGACTTTTTATTCGTAATATTCTTCCTGTCCTTCTTCTTCGACAACTTCTTCAAAACCTTCATCCACAAAGTCTTCATCTTCAAAGCCTTCATCTTCGAATTCTTCGTCTTCGCTTTCTTCTCCTTCTAGATTTTCTTCTTCCGCTTCTTGTTTCAATCTTTCCTCTTCTTCTTTTTGAAGTTTTTCCTCTTCTTCTTTTGCGGTCATATCGGAAACTTTTTCAAAAATACACGTTTTACAACGATTGGAAGAAGATCCTGTCCAGGCTAGCGTACGATTTGATTTATTGACTTTAAAGAATCCAGAAGACTGGCTGATGGTTGCCGGAACTTCGGTTCCATCCTGTGTAAAAGAAATTAAATATTCTTGACAGTCGTTATACGATAATTTTGCGCCTTGAAAAGAAGCGTTCATAATCCAGCGACTGACTTCATCATCCCCATTTTCCCAATTAATGACGATTTCAACACTTTTCTTATCTTTATTGATGTTGATTTCCATTTCGGCTTCTCCGCTAACAACATCCACGTATCTTCCTTTTAATTCTTTATACTCCATATCGATGGATTCTTCTTTTTTAGTGGTAGATTGTTCTTCTTGTACATTCGTTTGCGAACTACAGGCACACAAAAATATTCCACAAGTACATACGAATATAGATTTAAAGATTCTATTAATCACAATAACACTCCTGTCTTTCTTTTAGTTTTGTAGATCATTATGCATTTGATTCAGATTGTTCACTTCTTTAATCAAGAAGATCAGAGCCACCATAAAGGCTACAGTATCCGAAATCGGTGCAGAATACATAATTCCGTTTAGGCCAAATATTCTTCCAAGGATCAATACCAATGGAATGAAAAATAATACTTGTCGCGTAAGAGATAATATCATACCTTTTATTGGTTTTCCAATAGATGAGAAGAATCCGGAAGAAATAACTTGAATTCCGTTCACGATACACATAAATAGGAAGATGTGCATAAATTTTGTAGCGAATTCAAAATACAATCCATCTTCACTTCCGAATACAGATAAAATCGGTCCGGTACAGAATTCAAAGAGAATCCATCCGATCGCAGATACGGCCAAATTTAGAGAAATAGCTAGCTTTAATATATTTTTAACACGATCAAATTTTTTGGCTCCGTAATTAAATCCAGCAATGGGCTGCATTCCCTGACTGATTCCAATTACGAAAGACATTAGAATTCCATTGACCTTCATCACAATACCACAGGCAGCTAGAGGAATATCTGGTCCATAAACACTTAAAGCTCCATAGTATGTTAAAGAGTTGTTCATAACGATTTGGACCAAAAGAATTGCCAATTGGTTGATTCCACTCGAAATTCCGATTGCACATGTTTGTTTCAATTCACTAAAACTAAAACGAATATCCTTTTTTTCTAAAGTAATATTCTTAAAGTGGAACAAATAACAAACGGCTACAAAAGCGGAAACGATTTGTCCAATAATAGTTGCCCAGGCAGCACCAGCAACGCCCATATGGAACACAAAAATGAATAGTGGGTCCAAAATGGTGTTGACAATAGCGCCTACTACCATACACATCATAGAATACCGAGGAGATCCATCGGCACGAATTAAGTTACTACTGATATTACATGCCATTAAAAATGGAATTCCCATAGTTGTGATACGCGTATACGTAATCGCATATGGCATAACCGATTCGGTGGCACCAAAAGCCAACAATAAAGGTTGTAAAAAGCTTTGTACCAAAATAACATAAATAATTCCTGCCCCTATCATGCAGACAATCGCATTACCGGCTACCACTTTTACCTGTTCAATCTTTTTGGCACCTAGATTTAAACTAAAACGAGAAGCTGAACCTATACCTAACATTAAACATATGGCTAGACATAAGGTTGTTAAGGGGAAAGCTACGTTTGTCGCTGCATTTCCTAAATATCCAACACCCTGTCCAATAAATATCTGGTCTACGATGTTGTACAAAGAAGAAACCACCATGGAAATAATGGATGGTATCGCAAATTTTCTTAATAATTTGGATTCTTTCTCGAATCCTAAAGGATTTTCATTCATTCTTATCACCAAGACGATATTACCAAAAAATTTATTATTTTTCTAAGAAAAAAGAGAAGAATTTCTTCTTCCCTTCTAGCTTATCCTTTTAATGTGATTGTTGATCCATCTGGACCTGGTGTTTCTTTTAAGTATGTAATGATTTCCGCTTTCTTTTCCGCTTTACAAGGCTTACAAAGAATTGTGTCCATGCTCTTGTCTACTAAGGCTTCGGCCATACCAGAACATCCTGGGAATCCACATCCTCCACAGTTATATCCTGGAAGTAAGCTAGTAACCATTTCCACACGTTTGTCGACTTCGACTTTTAAATATTTATCCGCAATACCAAGACCTAATCCTAAGATAGCTCCTAATACGACCATCATTAATACGGCATATAGAATCATTGTAGTTCCTCCTTTTTTAAATGATGTGCAGGGTGATTTGTACATCCAAAATCATGACACCCTGAACAATCGACTTTTAAATCTTCGCATCCTTCTGGTAATGGAGTCTTTTTGTTCATCAAATATAGGAAAATATAAATTCCTACCATTGCTCCAAAGAAAAGGATCGCAAGAATGTACTTCATATTATACCAATCCAGCAAAACCAGAGAACGCTAAAGCCATGATAGCGGCTACGATTAAGGCAATGGAATTTCCTTTGAATGCAGAAGGAACTTCGCTTAATTCCAAACGTTCACGAATTGTAGAGAAAATATATAATACTAAGGCGAAACCAAGTGGAGTACCTACTGAATATACAAGCATGTGAATGAAATCAAATCCATTTGAAATGTTAGCTAAACATACGTTTAATACAACACAGTTTGTAGTGATCAAAGGTAAGTAAACCCCTAATGATTTGTATAGAGATGGACTTGTCTTTTTGATAAACATTTCAGTTAATTGTACTAATGAGGCAATAACTAAGATGAATGTGATTAAGTCCATGAATTCTAGTCCTAACGGAACAAGAACTAAATAATACAATCCATAGGTAACAATGGATGCAACAACGATTACGAATACAACGGCAATACCCATACCAACGGCTGAGCTGGTTTTCTTAGATACACCCATGAAAGGACACATTCCTAAGAATTGGTTTAAGATAACGTTGTTAATTAACACACAAGTGACTAATAATGTAGCTAATTCTGCGATCATCTTACTTTACCTCCTTTGCCTTTTCTGCTTCCGCTTCTTTTTTGTCTGCATAAGCTTTATAAGCTCCAACAGCAGCTGCTAAACAAGCGAATGTGATAAATGCTCCTACTGGAGAACTGAATAAACTAATACAATACTCTTCAGGAATAAATGTAATTCCAAAAATCTTTTCTGTAGTGAATGGATTTGAAACGATGAATCCACCTGTTGAGATGACTTCACGAATGAGTGACATAGTTAATACGGCTAATGTATACCCAATACCCATACCAATACCATCAATAGCCGAATCCATTGGATTGTTCTTGCTGGCAAATGCTTCGGCACGACCTAAAATAATACAGTTAACTACGATCAATGGAATGAATACTCCAAGAGATGTATTTAAGCTTGGTGCATAAGCACTAATCAACATTTGAATGATTTTTACTAAAGTCGCGATGACTACGATATAAACGGGAATACGAATTTCATCTGGTGTGATATTACGAATTAACGAAATAATAATGTTTGACATTGTTAATACGATAATTACCGCAATACCCATACCAATCGCATTGTCTACACAAGTTGTGATGGCTAATGTAGAACAGATACCTAAGAATAAAGAGAATACTGGATTTTCTTTAATCAACCCATTTTTAAAAGCTTTTAATCTTGAGTTTTCCATATCTATTCTCCTTT
Organism: Bacillota bacterium; assembly: GCA_018065105.1. Lineage (GTDB taxonomy): Bacteria > Bacillota_I > Bacilli_A > Erysipelotrichales > Erysipelotrichaceae > Floccifex. The sequence goes on along the minus strand of JAGHTX010000115.1, from coordinate 17,745 downwards.
CAATTGATCCACAGCGTTAGCTGCTTCGTGAATACCATTTACAACCGCACTACTTGAAACCGTAGCTCCGGAAATTGTATCTAAATCTTGTGAAGCATCTTTACCAAGTAAACCTTCTTTGAATGGTTCATCCATAACTTGAGAACCGATTCCTTTTGTATCTCCATTGGAAATAGCTTGGAAGTTATCAATTGTCTTGTCGTTTACATTAATAGAAACTAAGAATGTTGTTCCTTCTTTATATCCAGATACGGACATTTTGAAGATTAAACAATCTCCATAGCGATATACTTCTTCAATTGTTTTTGAATCAATTCCAGAAATATCTACTTTTTCAATGGCTGCTGGATCCAATTCAGGATACATAACCATTAAGTTTTCTGCTGCCGCTTTGGCTTCATTTTCAGCGATAATTGGTGCTGTTAATTGGTTGGCAAAAGCTAAAGCACCACCAGCTAAAGCCGATACAATTCCTAAGAATAATGTTAAGTGGGTAATTTTATTCATATTAGATTACCTCCTGTTGCGCTGCAGGAATATAAGCCGTTTCTTCTTTTGGTTGTGCGGACTTAGCACAGAAGAAACATAATCCTAACGCAATGATTCCTAAACAAATTGTACATTTTTGAACCTTTTTCTTGATTTCCAATTGTTTTCCATCTAAGAAAGATTCAATCATTGGTGTTAACATATTCATGATTAAAATGGAATATAAACATCCTTCTGGAAGGTTACCACATAAACGAATTGTAACAGTAATCATGGCAGCTCCCATCGCAAAGATGACACGACCCGAAGCACTTGTTGGAGAAGTAACTGGGTCCGTTAACATGAATACACCACCATATACAACCCCACCAGTTACAATGTGTAATGCAGGATACCATAAGATAGCCGGAATTCCATGATAGCTTCCTAAACCAGTAATTAGTGCGATTACAGCTGTCATAATAACAATGGTTCCTAAATAGGTAACCGTTGTACGCCAGTCAATGACTTGACGAATGGCTAAGATTACACCAACAATCAATAGTAAAATAGTAAATTGTTCACCTATTGAACCTACATATGTACCGATAAATAAAGAACTAAATCCTTTAAATCCAGATACGAAGGAACCGAATTCATTCGCACTTGGTAGCCAGTGATATGTGTTGGCCATTTCTGCTGTTGGTGTAGCCGATGTCACTAATTTGGCACTCACGTTGGCAAAACTTGCCATAATTACCGCACGTCCTACAGCTGCTGGGTTGAAGATGTTTTGTCCAAATCCACCAAATAACAATTTACCAAAAACAATCGCAAATACTGTCGCAACAATAATCGCATAGTTAGTCATGGTGATAGGAACCATCATAACTAAGATGATAGATGTTACCCATCCAAATGAATTTAATAATGATGTTTTAATATCTTTCTTCATGATTTTTGCGAATCCAGCTTCACAAACAACCATAGCGATTAAAGAAGATATTAATAAGGTAATGGCGTGCACGGCATATTCCATACCAAATGCAGCTCCATAATATACACAAGCAATTGTAAAAATGAACCCTAATCCAATTGTCAAATCTCGCATAATAGCTTGTGTTGACAATGGTGATTTAATACTTGGGCTTACGTGAAAATTAAACTTCATACTCTCTGCCCTCCTACTTTTTCTTCTTCAACATAAGGGTACGTTTTGCCTTACGAACATTTTCTGTCACATCGATCTTACTTGGACAAATGTATGTACACAATCCACATTCGATACAGCTCATAGCCCCACGTTTTTCCATTTCTTCTACATTACCAGCTTTGACTGCAGCAGTGATACGTACTGGTTGTAAACCACTTGGACAGTGATCCGAACAACGTCCACAACGTAAGCATGCGATCGCATTATCTGGTTGATGTTTTAATACAGTGATCGCATTCATTGCTCTATCCACTACAAATTGGTCGTTAACGATGGTTCTACCCATCATTGGACCACCGGCAATAATGCGAACGCTATCTTCAGTATATCCACCACAGGCAGCAATAATTTCACTAGCGACCATACCAACTGGTACACAGACTGTAGCTGGATTTTTAATAGCTTCACCAGAAATAGTAATGTATTTTTCTGTAATAGGCATACCCTTAGTAAAAGCACGAGCAATGGCGATGGCGGTACTTGCGTTTCCTACAATAGCTCCTGCTTCGGAAGGTAACATTCCATATTCTTTCTTCAATACTTCACGAACTAAAACTCTTTCCCATCCCATTGGATATACGTCTGGTACAGGTCTTACTTCAATTCCAGATCCTGCTGGACATTTTTGTTTAACGAATTCAATCAAATCAGGGTGACTTTCTTTGATACAGATATAAACAGTTGCGACATCTCCCATTTTCTTCATGATTCGGCATCCTAAAATTAGATCTTCACAATTATCAAAGATCATTTTGTAGTCTGCAGTAATATATGGCTCACATTCAACGGCATTGATCAAGATTGTATCTACTCCATCGACCTTCCCATATTTTACGTGTGTAGGGAATCCAGCTCCACCAAGACCAACGATTCCGGCTTCTTTGATAACCGCTACACATTCTTCTCTTGTTAATTCTTCAAAATTCTTAGGTTCAAAAGATTGAATAGCTTCTTGTTTTCCATCCAATTCAATGACCATGTGCTGTTGTGGACGTAATGAGTTGTGCATACGTTTCGCAACACCTTTGTATGTTCCAGAAACACTACTATAAATTGGAACATGTAAACCAGCTTTTGTTTGTGCTAGTTTTGTACCCACTTTAACTTCACTACCTTCTTCGACAAGAATATCAAAAGCCGTATTATTTCCATGAATCAATGGAATATAAACTTCTTTTGCAGGTAAAAGCTTCTTTACTTCTACATGTTCTGTTAATTCTTTACGACCAGGAATGTGATGTCTCATGGCTCCTAAAAAAAGTGACATAGACAGTCTCCTCCTCACAATTACTTTTATTTTAGTATTTTTTATCTATGGTTTCAATATTGTTCACTCGTTAACAAGTCAATAATATTGTTACACAAACAGATATAGACAAAAAGTTTAAATTACATATAATTAAGTTTATGAATAATACAAATATTAAACAAGCACTCCCTTATGTACTCTCTTTGGGTGTTTTAGGTTCCGGAATATTTATGTACTACAAAGTCCCTGTGCAAGAAAAAGCAGAGACACAATCGGTGACTTTTATTGATGCTGGTTTTGATACCGTCATTAACTTCAGTACCAAATGTACACCTACCGAATTTAACAAATACTCAAAAATTGTTCGAGAGACATTTAGTCAATATAATCAATACTTTGACCTATATAACGCCTATCCGGGAGTTAATAATGTATATGCATTAAATCAGGGAAATTCTTCATTGAAAGTAGATTCTCCTTTGATTGAATGCATCGAATTAGCGCAAATGATTCACCAGCAGAATGAAAAATTTGATATTTGCCAAGGCAAACTTCTTCACGTTTGGCATACTTATCGAGAAGAAGGCATTTCTTTGAATGCGGAAGGTAAAGATGGAAATCTACCTTCGCCTTCTGAACTGGATGGTGCCTACAATTCTACGGGAAGTCTGCAAATCGAAGGAAATACCATTTCTCTGGATCCAAATGTAGAACTGGATCTTGGAGGTATTGCCAAAGGATACACAGCCCAGAAAGTAAAAGAAATTCTTTTAGAAAATGGTTGTGATAACGGCTACATCAATGCGGGTGGTAACGTTGTTCTTCTTTCGGAAAAAGAAGATGGCTCTTCTTGGAATATTGGAGTGCAAGATCCCGATTCGAGTGCTTCTCTTCTTTCTATTTCATCGAAAGAGCCAACCAGTTTGGTTACCAGTGGCGACTATCAAAGATTTTATACGGTAAACAAGAAACGATATGGACATATCATCGATCCAGATACTAAGTATCCTGCTACAAACTTTCGTTCCGTGACAATTCTTTACGAAGATTCTGCCCTTGCGGATGCTTATAGTACTTTGTTGTTCACTATGGATCTAGAGTCTGGTAAAAAATTTGCCCAGGAACACAATTTAGAAGTTGTTTGGGTAATGGATCAAGATAAAGCCACTGCCCTTCCTGAGTTTTCGACTTCTAAATATGCGATTTATTGTACAAACTCTTTAATAGAAAGGATACAGATCCATGAATAGTAAATCCATTGCGACTAGATCCATGATGGTAGCACTAGCCATGCTGCTTTCCTGGCTGGAGGCGCAGATTCCTCCACTCATGGCCATTCCTGGTATGAAGTTAGGACTAACCAATCTCGTGGTACTCGTTGCTCTTTATAAGCTAGGAATCAAAGATGCATTTCTGATCAACATTGTTCGTATTCTTCTAGTCGGTTTTACCTTTGGAAACTTCTACTCCATGAGTTATGCCCTGGCAGGAGGAATCGTAAGTTTTCTTGGTATGTTAGTGACTTACAAGGTACTAAAACTAAATATTACCGCTGTAAGTATGACCGGAGGAATCATGCATAACGTGGGTCAGATTTTGATTGCCATGTTCGTTGTTTCCAGCACGAAGATGTTGTACTATTTACCATTCCTTTGGGCATCCGGAATCGTTGCCGGATGTGTCATTGGAATCATTTCAAGCTATTTAATAAAAAGATTGCCTAACATAAAGTAAGGACAAGCGGTTAAGTAATGCCTGTCCTTATTTTTTTTAAATAATTGAGAATACTAAGTAGATTACACCTAGTAAAATCATTTCAATAGAAACACCTTCTAAAATCTTAGGTAAATTCGCTTTCTTTAATAAATATCTATATGTGAAATATAAGATACCTACAACGACAACACCTAAAATCTTTCCGTCAGCTTCTAGTACATTTTGGAAAATTAATCCAGTTTCTAAAATGAATGTTGGTACACAAACCCATAGACCTGCATCTTTGTTTGATTCGCTTCCAAGATATTGATTTAAGATAGCGATCGCAAGTCCTCCTAAAATTAGAACATACATTGTTTGTCCTAATGCAGAGTTACAGAATGCAATTTTTGGAAGAGAAATTCCAAAGATCGCCTTTGTTGATAAATATTCACGTAAAATACTTACTAAAACGAACATTCCATACGCCATCGAATCGGCAAATAAAATTCCATCGTAGTCTTTTTCTTCTTTTTCATGATCCATCGCATGTTTTACTAATAAAACACCCAATATCACAAAACGGAATATCATACCGGCTGTTGTTTTTACACCAGTAAAACTGAAGATTCCAGCTAATACGATAACCATGATTAGAGCTCCGATACTAGCGATTACCTTTGTGCTTTTTTCTGATTTTTCTTGTAATACAGAAATTAATACATCACCAAAGATAAGTGCAATACCAGTTAACATAGCTTCTTTCATGCCAGAAGAGAAAAGTACCAAAGCTAGCGCAAATGCTTCTAAAGGATAATTATATTTTTTAACCATGATACTATTTCCTTTCTTATTTACTATTTGCTCGCAAAGTCAGATGCATTCTTACCAGCAATACGACCGTATACAACGATATCGGCTACAGCGTTTCCACCGATACGGTTACCACCGTGTACACCACCAGTTACTTCACCAGCCGCAAATAATCCAGGAATTACCTTACCATCTTTATCTAATACTTCAGTATTTGTGTTGATCTTTAATCCACCCATTGTGTGGTGAATACCAGGAGCAATCTTAATTGCGAAGAATGGACCTTCATCTAAAGTAACCAATCCGTTGTTTCTTCCGAATTCGTCTTCTTGTTCTCCCTTGCATGCTTTGTTCCAGCTTTCAACAGCTTTCACAAAGTTTTCTTTAGCTGTTGCATCAAATCCCATCGCATCGGCTAAACCTTCAATAGAATCTGCTTCTACAGTTAATCCATTGGATACATATTTTTGATATAATTTTTCTTCTGCATATTTTGAATCGTAAACGATATATGCGAATGCATCTGGTTGTTTTAATTCAGCTTGTGATACAGCATCACGAGTAGCTAGGTCGTTTGTGAAACGTTTTCCTTCTTTGTTGACTAAGATAGCACCATTAGAACGTAAACGTTCAGAAACTAATAATCCATTTTCCTGGAATACAGTTGGGTGTAATTGGATATATTCCATATCGACAGTATCTGCACCCATTTCTTCTGCCATAAAGATTCCATCACCAGTTGCAGCAGGTGTGTTTGTAGTTACAGCATTTGCCAAAGATGGATCATAAGATGCCATTAAATCGAAGTTAGCACCAAATCCTCCAGTAGCTAAGATTACAGATTTAGCGTTAATTGTATAGATTTTGTCTGGAGATTCTGCTTTGATTCCAGCGGCTTTTCCATCTTGGTTGATGATTTCTGTAGCTGCTGTTTCTAACATAACTTCAATACCTAAATCTTCCAATGTTTGGCTAAATGATTTAACTAAGAATTCACCAACAGCACTTCCATCTTCTGGTTCGTGTAAATAGTAGTGAACTGTACCACCAGTAGGAGCTAATGTAGGAAGTGGAGCTCCGATTGATTCTAACCAGTCAACAGCTGCACTAGATTGTTCTGCCATTGTTCTTACTAACTCCGGATCGTTGATATCGTGACCACCTGCGATAGTATCTTTAATATAATTTTCTACTGTACTATCTAAGATGGCTTCTTTTACTTCTTCGTCTTCTGCAGCTTCGGCAGCAGCCTTTTGTTCTTTTGTTCCAGCAGCGTTCATACCACCTGAAGCTTTTGTCGTGTTACCACCAACATAAGGCATTTTTTCAACGATGATTACATTTTTACCTTCTTGTTTTGCTGTAATTGCTGCTGCCATACCAGCTCCTCCAGCACCAACGATAACTACATCACAGTCTAAAGTTTCTTCTGTTTTTTCTTTAGGACCTTCATTTGTTACTCCAACTAAATCATCCGGATTTACACCAGCACTTTCGAATGCCATTCTTAATGCATCCATAATTGCTGTACTCGATACAGTTGCACCAGAAACAGTGTCAACATTTAACGATTGTGCTTCTAAAACACGACCAGGGATTTTTTCTACGGCTACACCACCTAATCCTTCAGTTTCACTATCACCTGTTACTTTAACGTCTGTAATAGCTCCACCTTCAATAGTTACTTCGGCAATGATGTCACCACCAAATCCTTTCGTTTGACCAGTGTATGTTCCATCGGCAACATTTGCTAATACAGAAGATCCAGCTGAAGCTGTCGTATTCGAACCAACAACTTTCACTCCAAAAACAACCGCAAACATCATCGCAACAACTACGATCAAAGAAAGAATTCCTTTTGATTGTTTGTTTTTCATGCTATTTTCCTCTCTCTGTGAAAAAAGTCCCTTAAAAAACATATATGGCATTTATGTTTGTATAGGGACTACTGACTACATTATAAGACAATTTTTCGTTTTTACTATGTTATATTGTTAGTTTCTTTAAATTCAATTAACTATTTTTCAATTTCAACGATGATTCCATGTGGTAAACACACAATAACTCTAGGCTCCCCTTCTTCTAAGGGTGCTTCGTTTACACAAATCTGGTTTTCACAAGTGGATTCTATCATATCAACTTTTCCATCTTTGATCTGTAATATATTATATTCGCCATCATCCAGATCAAAGCGAATGGTTTCATCCTTATATAAATCGTGTTCACCAATAATCGTTTCTCCTTGACGAATAATGACTTTTTTTCCTTCTGGTTTCACAAATGAATATATTCCAAAAAACAATGCCGATAAAGCAATTAATATTCCAATAAAAATAATAGATTTTTTATTATTCATAGTATCCCTCTTTCCTTGGTAATCTTACCAAATGCGAAAAAATTTTACAGTGTTTTAACTGTAAAACTTACTGAAATCAAACAACTCTCCTAATGTTGTTCCTTTATGTGTTGGATTTAAAGCCTGGATTACTGAACCGAGTACCTCCTGGCATTTCTTTTCGTCACGAATGATTTCTAATAAATAACCAGTATTACGAGCATCATGTAAGGCATTGTGACGATCTCCTTTAAATAAAATATGTGCATAGCTTAAGGCATCGTTTAACGAAATTTGTTTTCCAAGTCCTAAGGTATCTCCGAATTCTTCTTGGAAATCTACCCAGTCATCTAAGAATTCTTCATAGTTTGAAAAAGAAAGATGTTTTAATTCAATTTCCTTTTGAATCTGCATTAAATCACAATCGCTCCATTGTAGGAATTCTAATTCATCATCTAAATGTTTACACCAGGATAAAAACTGTTCCATAGCATTTTTGAATATTGGTGCATTTTCTACCATTTCAGTAGTAATGCCTGTCATTTGTTCATAACGCTTTTCGATTTTTTCATTATATTGTGGTTTTACCAGTGTAGAAAAAGTGGATATTTCCTGGAAGTTCTCATCCAATACTACCGCACCAATTTGAATGGTCTCCATTTTCCAAATTTCTTTTTCTCTTTTATATTTCTTTTGAATAGGGTTCATTTCTAAATCTACAACTACATATTTCATTTTAATCACCTCTTTCCTCTAGTATCTTCAATATTCCGACAATATTTATGTCAGTTATTTTTAATAAACGATAAATTTATTATCAATAATAATACAAAAAGGAAAAAATGCAAGATAAGAAAAAAAGAATAGGTACATATCCTATTCTTCTGCATTAAACGCAATCACAAACTCTTGGGATAATACATCTTTTTCCCAGGCAATTTTTTCTTCTAAGGTATTGAATCTAGCGGTTAACTCTAAATAATATTTTCCGTCATGTTTACGACTGGAATAGTTATAAACACGAATGGTTTCTCCCACGTGGGCAATCCATTCTTTGGAAGTAACCACAATTTTATAGTTTTCTATAACAACTTGATCCCTTTTCTTAATTTTGCGAGTGATTCCACTAAAAATTAAATATAAAAACAATCCAGAAATACCAACAATATACATTCCTGCCCCTAAAGCCATTCCTACACCAGCCATTGCCCAGATTGCCGCAGCCGTTGTTAATCCGGCAACGTTTTGGTTACGTTTCATGATAATTCCAGCTCCTAGGAAAGAAATACCGGAAACAACCTGACTTGCAATACGTGATGCATCAAATTTTCCTGAATCGTCAAAACCGTATTTAGAAATGATCATCATCATACAGGCGCCTAGACACACTATCATAAAGGTTCCAATTCCTGCCTGTTTATGGTGTCTTCTTCTTTCATAACCAACCATAACACCACAGGATGCAGCTAAAAACATTCTTAAAATTAGTTCTAATTGAAATAACATTTTCTCATCACTTCTTTCGTATAAGAATTATACACTTAATTTATTTGTAAAGAAACAGTAAAAAGAAAAGCGTGATTTTTCACGCTTATGAGAACATTTTTACAATTGGTTTAGAAACATTTTCATTCCAGAAACTGATAAATGGTCCAGTTCCAAACATTAATACAATTGTCGCTACTCCTAGAGGTCCTCCAGAAATAAGGGCGATTGCCACACATGCAGTATCTGTAATTATACGACAGAATGAATACTTGATTGGTAAAACATCGGCCATATAGATCGATAATGCATCATAAGAAGCCGTTCCTAAATCCGCAGTAATATATAACGAACATCCTAATGTTAATAATAAGACTCCAATGACTAAAGCAACGATAGACATTGGTAATCCTAAAGCGATATCATCTGGGCTTGCTTGTCCAAAAATCGAACAGTATACACTATTAAAGAATTGAACAAAATATCCTAATAAGAACATATTGATGATGGCTCCAATGTTCAAATACTTTAAGTTTTTACGACTTAATAAAACTAATACGATAAATAATACGATATTAAAGCTTGCTTGATAAGTTCCCAATGCGATAGGAAGATGATTACTAACACCAGTATTCATACTTGTGAAAGGGTCAATTCCCATTTGAGAAATACGGCAAGTCGCAATACCAATCGCTAGTATGATGTTTCCAATCAATGAAACAAGAGCTAGCTTTGCAGAAAATTTAAATTTCATAATGCCTCTCCTCTTTTCCCCATCAAAAATTATATCATAGAATTTACAGTATTGACTAGTCCGGGCGCTTTGCTCCACAATTTCCACAGAAATTTGTTGTATTTGTACATCCACAGCTGCATGTCCAGCTACCATCTAGCGACAATACAATTTTCTTTGTTTCTGGTTCCACTTCTCGAGTCATGGAATAGCCCATGACATTCGAATCTTCGATTTCAACTTTGATCAATTGAATTCCCATGTTTGAAAATACTTGTGCAAATAGAGTTTGTAAAGGATCCTGTAATTCTTCGAAATGATTTTCGATACAACTTTGTAGTTCTCCTTTTTCATTCATTGATTTCAATATCTGGGTAACCATGGAACATAAGTACGTTTGCAGAATGGCTTCAAATTCTCCATAATCCAGTTCCTCGTTAATTTTTCCTTCCATGAATTCAAAAAATCGTACCGGATTGTTTAATTTATACGAATATCCAACTTGGATATATATATCCACTTTTTTCTCTTGGATTTCCATTGTGATTTTTTCTAATAGATCATTGGTCACTTCTCGTGTGGAAATATTAAAATAAAGTAATTCTCTTTCTTCGTTTCCGCTAGAAAAATTAAATTTTACTTTATGAGCTTCTAAAGATTGTTCACTAGACGAATCCAAACCATCACAAATATAAGTCGGATTCATGTATCCTTCGTATTTATAATCTCCGGAATTGGTAGTGAGTTCATAGATTTTATTATTTTTTACAATCATTGCACACTCATTGGGTTCAATGTGTACTAAGATACCTCTTCTTATTTTTTCAGGTACGGAACCATCTTCGCACTTTCCTTTGGAAATCAAAAGCGTATCCTCTTTCATACCACTATAGAAGCATTGTTCTTTTTTAAAATGTATTCGATCTTTTTCATGTACAAAAGCCATAAAAATCCCTCATTTCTATACATATATATAATAAAAGAAAAAGTGGAAACTTAAAATCTTTTCTAGAGAAAAGGAGAATCTTTTTTGATTCTCCTCAAGAATAGTACATTTATTTGTTGATTATTTTAAAGTGCTCTTAATCCAGTCAAATACAGAAACACCATTTTGGTCAGCTGTATCGTTGTTGTCGAAATAGATCCATGACCAGTGTCCTGAATATTGGTAAGGTTTTCCTTCTGCGTCTTTGTATTTTCCAGAAAGGTCTGTTACGTGTTCAGATGTTGAAACAGAAATATTTTTAGCTCCAGCTTCTTCTAAACGTTTTAATACTGGGATTTCATATCCTTTTGGATCTACTGTATCATCGTCTTCTGAATAGATGAAGTACATTGGAAGTTCTTTTAATACATTTAAGTCATCTTCTGAAATGGCTTCACTATCCATTGGAGCACAAATTGGAACATATGAAGTATATTTATCTCCACAGTTTTTAGCCAATACCATAGTCATGTAACCACCGTTTGAGCATCCTGTGATAACTACATTTTTTGCACCAACTTTTGCGACATAAGAGTCGATTAATTCAACTAAAGATTCAGTATAGAATGAAGTTCCATCAGCGTGTTCCCATTCTCCACCATTTTTACCATCAACATCGATCCAGTAAGTTGGACATTGAGGTACTAAAACGTGAGCTCCACCAACAGCTTCTTGGAATTTTTCTCCAGCTAATGCAGTCACTTTGTTTCCTAATAAAGCAGTATAAACGTTGATGTTTTCATCAGCGGCACCTACACCACCTTCTCCACCACCGTGAAGCCAAACTACAACTGTATCGGATTCTTTTTCTGGTGCATAGTATGCATAGTCATAAGTTACACCGGCAAATTCACCTTGATCAATTGTGAAGTTATCGGCTGAAGTTGATTTAGCTACGGCAACAGGATCGATTTCACATTCGTCCATAGCGATAGTTAATTGGTAAGGATTACACCAAGAGTTTCTTCCAGTAAATACTGAGAAAGTAAATGGTGAACCAGTATTAGGATCTTCGCTCATTTCAATCACAAATTTATTTGAAGGTTCTGTTGTTTCTTTTCCTTCATCATCAATTAAATATGCATTTGTAACTGTACGATCAAATGTTAATTCTTTTTCCGCAAAATTTTCATCTGTCCAGTCTGTAGTTTTTTTAGTTTCAGAAACAGATAAACGGTCAGCAGAAATGCTAGGGATTGCTTCGCTTAATGTAACAGTTGCTTTTGTTACAGAACATCCATAGTCAAATCCTTCGACAAAGTATGAATAGTTACCAGTAATTGGTGCCCCTTCTTGTGGTTTTTCTTCTTCTTTTGGAGCAGCGTTAGAGCATGCTGCCATAGAGAAAGCTAAACCTGTACAAGCGATAATTTTAGTGATTTTGTTCATTTTTATTCTCTCCTTTTGTTTATGTACTATTCTTATCTCCTACCTCTATATTATTTTATCATTTTCTGTAAGCGTTTTCCTCATTATTTATTGCTATTTTTGTGTCATTTTATTCGATTTTCGCTATAATACATACTATGGAAAAAGAATTATACAAAACATTAAAAAACAAATATGGAAAGTTTTCTAGTTTTGCGATTTGGGCAGAACCTAGTCATGGAGAAAAATCAAACATTGGAAATTTAGAAATCTTTCCGGAAGATCTATACGAACCGCTTCATGCCCGCTTTGTCATTGTTGATTTCGGAAACAGTCCCTCTTTTGATCGAAGAAGAGATCATCAACAAAAAGACTGGATGAACTTTCATAGTGATTTGCCTAGACAAAACGAATACAAATTACGTTATGCCTTTAAGGATACACCTTTATGGGGCTCTTTTATGATTCCTTTATTTAATGAATACAATACCCTTTCTCTTCAAAGAAAAGTGAAGGAAGATACAGATTTCGTAGAATCCAATCTTCAAAGAGTAAAGGAACAGCTTACTTACTTTGAACAACCCGTTTTAATTGCCTTAGGAGGAAACGTATATAAGTATCTCCGTTCCTATTTTGGAAATCAATATAAAATAGTAGTTATCAAACATCCTTCTTTTCAAATCAAATTGGAAGAGTATAAAGCCGAAATACTAAAAAAGCTAGCTGATTAGATTTCAGCTAGCTTAATTTTGAAATAATAATACCAACAATTGCCAACCCTATAGAAAGGAATATCATTCCTGAGAATGCCATCCATACTAAAGTCAATGGGAATAAGACAATTGAAAATATAATTTTTGAGATAGACCAGGCAGCTTTCCATGCCAATTTGATTAAACTAAAGATTAACCAAACAAGTCCAATCATAAAAATGAATCCTAACATTTACCATCACTCCTTAAAAATTGAAATGCCAAGGAAAAATATCGTTGAAATCATAACGACCGGTTTCTTGATTTTTCCATGCATCTGGGTTTAAAAACCATCCGTATTCATCCAGATAATAGGAATCATCCGATTCTTTATCTTTTTTGTCAAATAAGAAATAGTCGTTATTTTCTTTTTCTTCTTCTTTTTGTTTCTCTTCTTCTTTTTCCTTTAAGCTTTCTTTATACATTTCGTAATAAAATCCCTTATTAAAATACGATTCGATTTTATCGTTATAGTTTTTTAAATACGTATCCCAATGTCCGTATAGTCCATCACTTTCTTCTTCCGGAATTTCTTCTTTTTCTTTAAATTTCTCATTGATCTCTTCTTCAATATGAACAGGCTCTTCTTTCTTTGTGTAAGTTGCCTTTTCCATCGTTATTGGATTTGGAGTGGGAGCTGGGAAATAATACTTCCAATCAATGAGTCCAACAGCACTGATTACGTAACAAAAGGAGAAGACGCCTAAAATTCCCATCGCAATTTTCATAATCGCAATAAAAAGTTGTATCGATTTATCTTTGTACTCTGGTTCCATTTTGTTTCCCCTCCTTTTTTTGATAAGTGTTGGAAATAAATCGAATACCTAGTTTCTTAGAAACACTAGGATTACGGTCGACTTTTTGCATAAATAGTATTTTTCGTATTCGTTTATTCATCTCCATTTTTAACCACTTTCTTGTGAACTTATCACGTTTTAAGTATAATAATTTTGTTTCTGAAAACGTACTCTCACTTTCGAGAAAAACAGTTCAGGATTTCACTATTTTGGAGAATTAGGATATGAATAAAATTGAATCTAACAGCAAGCATTATCGCGAGCTTCGTGAACGACAACATTTAACGCGTGAAAAAGCTTCTGCCTTGATGGAAGGCATGAGTGCGAGTCGTATTGAAAAAATTGAAAATGGACAAGAGCCAACCCCATATGACATCGTTCAAATGGCAAGCGCCTATAAGAGTCCTGACTTATGTAATTTTTATTGTACCCATGGATGTAAGATTGGAGAAATCTCGGTTCCTGAAATTGAAGTTTCCCAACTTCCAAACATCATCCTGCAAACCATTGAAAGTCTAAATGAAATCAATCCATTAGTTAATCGTTTGATTTCAATTGCCAAAGATGGAACGGTCAGTGATGATGAAATCGAAGATTTTGCGCTAATTAGTACCAAACTGGAAGAATTATCTTTGACCAGTGATGCCTTGAATCTATGGGTTGAGCAGACAATCATTGACAATAAGATCAATTCAAAGCTTTATAAAGAAGCCAAGTCCAAAATTAAAAATGGAGGCTTAGTATGATTGGATTAGGAACCATCATTAATGGAAGTGCCGTTATTGTTGGAGGTATCTTTGGTCTAATCTTCAAAAGATTTTTAAATGAAAAAATTGAAAGTACCATAACCAAAGCTTGTGGAGTCCCTACCCTTTTTATCGGGTTATATGGCGCATTATCCCAGATGCAGCAACATGGCAGTCAGGATATGATGACCATATTGAGTTTTTGTATCGGAGCTTTGATTGGGGAAATCATTGATATTGAAGGAAAAATGGAACAGTTTGGAGAATGGTTAAAAAAGAAATCCAAGAACGAAGGAGATACACAATTCTTAGATGCCTTTATTACAACTTCTCTTACCATCTGTATTGGCGCTATGGCTATTGTAGGGGCAATCAATGATGGATTGTATGGAGACTATTCTATATTAGTAGCCAAATCTATTCTAGATTTTATCATTGTCATGGTTTTGACTTCTTCGAAAGGAAAAGGAGCTATTTTCTCCTTTATTCCTGTTGTTTTATTTCAAGGAACTTTTACTTTACTGGCGATTCTAATTGCGCCGATTATGACAGAAGCGGCTTTGGCAAATATTTCTTTAATCGGGGCTATGTTGATTTTCTGTATTGGAATTAATCTAATTTGGGATAATTTCCATATTAAAGTAGCCAATATGTTACCGGCGATTGTGATTGCGGTACTATTCGCCTTCTTCTAGGAGAAACTTATGTTAACGTATTTAATTGTTTGCCCACTCGTATTCTTAGCAGGATTTGTGGATGCGATCGCAGGAGGTGGTGGATTAATTTCTCTACCCGCTTATATGTTAGCTGGAATACCTGCACACAACTCCATCGCAACAAATAAATTATCATCTTGTATGGGAGCAACGGTGGCTAGTTATCACTATTATAAAAAAGGATTTATGAAGTTAAAGCTTTGCATTCCAGGAATCCTTATGGCAATCTTAGGATCTTCCATAGGTTCCAATATTTCCTTATTGATTAGCGAAAAACTTCTTCAAACTGCATTATTAGTCGTTTTACCTCTAGTAGGTTTATATGTATTAAAAGGAAATGCCTTAAAAGATAGCAGTGACCAATTGGAATGGAACAACAAATTATATATTCAATGCGGTATTATTGCTCTTTGTGTAGGAATCTATGATGGCTTGTATGGACCTGGAACAGGAACCTTTTTAATGATTCTTTTAACAGGTGTTTGTCATTTAGACTTAAACAGTGCACAAGGTACCACAAAGGCTATCAACCTAACCACAAATATCACAGCTTTAGTTGTATTCTTGATGAGTGGAAAAACATTGATTGTATTGGGACTTGTAGCTGGAATATGTAATATGATTGGAAATTATATTGGATCTCACTTATTCGTAAAAAAAGGAAGCCAGTTCACAAAACCGGTCATCCTTTTGGTATTAATCTTATTTATTGTAAAAATCGTAACAGGAAATTAATTCCTGTTTTTTTGTGCAATAAACATCATTTTTGTTTCAGGTTTTGGTTCTTTTTACAGATAGATGCCAATTGCAGTTTTATCTAAAAAATCTTGAACACCTAGTGCTGCATGAATTGTCGTACTCTTTTTAAACTCTATTTTTTCAATTCTGATTATTCCGTGTGCATATTTAAAAAGCAATACAAGTATAATAGAAAACAACCTAAAAAACTTTTGTTTGAAGTAAATTATAAAATCCTCCTGTTATTTCACTATTAGGATATCCATAATAATTCTAAATAACGTTCGTTCGATACTTTTTGGCACTAAAAGCAACCGAATTATAGAATGCGATTAAAATGAATACTACGACATAATACATATTTGTATTCTTCTTTTGAATAATTTTCTGGAAAGTCAGTCATAATTCGATTGAGGAAAAAATCTCAAAAAATCGATTATGGACACCCTTCTAGTGATGTAAAAAACTCATAAGAATAGAGATGCCATTATAATTCAAGCTTATCTAGTGCTATAACTTTCAAAAAAATAAAGGTGCCACCTCATCCAACTCGGGCGAGGAGCACCTCTAAAAATAGAGTAGCAAATTATATTTGATTCGTCAAAACATGTTAAATATTCCCAAGAATCAAGAAATGATTTTGTATTTGATTACTTAAATCGTCTTCTCTTTTGACTTTAAATGAGCCTCAGCAGATTTACTCGATTTGAGAAAAAATTAAATTTTAATTTACTAAGCCGATGTAGACCAATTATAGAAAATATATTCCTGTTCGGTCTCAATCGCTATTGATTCATCATTCTATTCTGGTGGAATAATATCAGTTACGTTAACTATACATTGTAAAGGAATTGTAGCTTTTTGATACATCCTTGCTTTATGAGAAAATACCATGATAAAAAAGGGCATTTTATTTCGATAAGATAAATCTAGCATAAGTAAAAACTTGTTCACGCTGCTCTTTTGTCATCTTTTCTGTTATGGCTAATATTTGTAAAGCCAACCTAATGCGTTCGTCATTCATCACAGAAGAGAAGTCTAAGTTTGTGATCCATTGTTTAGGTATATTAAAAAAATTGGCATATCTTTCGATTTCTTCCAATGTTGGTGGTGTACCATTTTCTACTTTCATTATACGATCTACTCCAGCATTGATTCTATTCGACATATCACTAATAGTTATATCTGACATCAATCGTAAACATTCCATATTTTTTCCGATATCCACATTTTTATTATCACTTAAAAAGTAAGATTCAGATATATTAAGTACGTGAGCAATATTAGTTATCAATTCACGTTTAATTGTACGATTCATACCGTTTTCAATAGCATATGCATAATCGACTGTTATGCCCACCAAAGTAGATAACTCGTCTAGTGTCATATTACGATCTTCTCTTACTCTTTTTATACGATTACCTATGTCATCAGGAAATAAAATATCATTATCTTCTAATCCGATAAGATAACCTGAGGTTACTTCTAAAGCTTTCGCAAATTCCATTAGCTTTGAATGAACAATCTCTACTTTTCCATTTTCTATTCTTGCAATTGTAGTATGATCTTTGTAGCCCATTTTTACAGCTAACTCTCTCTGTGTCAATTTTAACTCTTTTCTTCTACTTCTTATTCGCTCTCCAATACTAACC
>JAGHTX010000054.1 GCA_018065105.1 Bacillota bacterium | reverse complement strand
TATATATATAGTGTAAAATACTTGTAGAAAACAAGTATTTTTTTGGAGGTAACTATGAAACAATCTTGGAAACCTGGAAATATGGTCTATCCACTCCCTGCGGTTATGGTTACATGTCGAGATCAAGAAATCGACAATGTATTTACGGTCGCTTGGACAGGAACAATCTGTACCAATCCACCTATGGCCTATATTTCGGTAAGACCTGAACGCTACTCATACAATCTAATCAAAAATAGTGGTGTTTTTGTCATCAATTTAACCACAAAAAAATTGGTCAAAGCCACTGATTTCTGTGGGGTTCGTTCTGGAAGAGATGTAGATAAATTCAAAGAAATGCATTTAGAAAAAGAAGAAGCCAAAGAAATCAATTGTCCAGTACTAAAAGACAGTCCTGTAAACATTGAATGCAAGTACGAGAAATCCAAGAGTTAGGAAGTCATCATATGTTCATTGCCGATGTTGTCAATGTACAAGTGGATGAAAGTGCATTGGAAGAAAATGGAAGACTGGCTTTAGAAAGTACAAATCCAATCGTATACTCTCATGGTGAATACTACGATACAGGAGAAAAACTAGGTACCTTTGGTTATTCCGTGCGAAAGAAAAAGAAGAAGAAAACAGGAGGTAAATAATATGAGTTTCCCAAAAGGATTTTTATGGGGTGGTGCTACGGCAGCCAACCAATACGAAGGAGGATATCTGGAAGGTGGAAGAGGTCTTGCGATTTCCGATATGATTACCGCTGGTGCCCACCAGGTTCCTCGTAAAATTTATTATGAATACGAAGATGGAAAAGAAGGAGTAACTACCATTGGTGGTTCTGTGCCAAAAGGAGCACACGGAATTGTCAAAGAAGGAATCTACTATCCTTCCCATGTAGCGACTGACTTTTATCACCACTACAAAGAAGACATTGCCTTAATGGCCGAAATGGGATTTAAATGTTACCGTTTCTCCGTATCTTGGACAAGAATTTATCCAAATGGAGACGATGAAATGCCAAATGAAGAAGGATTAAAGTTCTACGACATGGTTATTGATGAATGTTTAAAACATAATATTGAGCCATTAATTACCATTCTTCACTTCGACATGCCTCAACACTTAGCAGATGCTTATGGAGGATGGTCAAACCGTGCCTTAATTCCTTTATTTGTCAAATATGCCACAACTTTATTAACTCGCTGGAAAGACAAAGTAAAATACTGGGTAAATATCAACGAAGTCAATGTACTAGGTGGATATTGGACCCTTGGTTTATCTTCCGATAATGAACAAACAAAGAAGAGCAATGCTGTCATGGAAGCTAGTATTGCCGATGCTGGATTAAAATATCAGGCAATCCACCACTTGTTAGTCGCAAGTGCCCACGTCAATAAAGTAGCGCATGAAATCAATTCGGATAATATGATGGGATGTATGTTAGCTTTATCGGGAATCTATCCAGCTACATGTCACCCAGACGATGTATTTGGAGCTTATGATTTTAGACGACACGCACTTATTTTCTCCGATGTTTATATGAGAGGATATTATCCAGGATATGCTCAAGGTATCTTTGATGAATATAACTTCACATTGAAAATGGAAGAAGGAGATGAAGAAATCTTAAGAGCACATCCATCAGATTTCATGGCATTCTCTTACTATCGTACAACTACATTCGATCGTAATTCGGAAAAGATTACGACAACAGGTGGTCAACAAGGATCTTCTAACCCTTACCTAAAAGAAACACCTTGGGGATGGCCAGTAGACCCAGTTGGACTTCGTTATGTATTAAACGAACTATACGATCGTTATCAAAAACCACTATTTATTGTTGAAAATGGTATGGGAAACATCGATGTATTAGAAGCCGATGGCAGCGTACACGACGATTATCGTATCGACTACTTTAGAGACCATGTCAAAGAAATGAAAAAGGCCATTGAAATTGATGGAGTCAATTTATTAGGATACACTCCATGGGGATGGATTGACGTTGTTTCTGCTGGAACCGGAGAAATGAAAAAACGTTATGGATTCGTTTATGTAGATACGGATGACCAAGGAAACGGTTCTTTAAAACGCTACAAAAAAGATTCTTTCTACTGGTATAAAAAAGTCTGTGAATCCAATGGCGAAGAGCTATAACAAATAAAAATCTGAAGATATTTCAATAATGGAATATCTTCTTTTTTTATTGCTTAAATACTTATATTCGCTTAATATATTCGTAGAGGACTTACTTATGACTTACAAATGCATATTCAGTGATATCGATGGAACTTTGTTAAATTCAAAAAACGAAGTATCTTCCATCACTAAAAAGAAAATTAAACAACTCAACGAAGAAGGCATTCCTTTTGTGCTAGTCTCTGCTCGAATGTTAAAAGGAATGGATTTTATCCAGCGAGAAATCGAAGTAAAAGCGCCTATGATCTGTTATAGTGGCGCTATCGTTTACGATGAAGATTACAACATTATTTATTCTCAAGGATTTTCTGTAGAAAAGGCAAAAGAGATACACCAGTTTATTCAGGAAAACTATCATTTCCCTATTTCTATTTATTATGAAAACCATTGGTGTACAGATTATGTTGATGCAGGAATTCAATTAGAAAGTGAAATAACAGGAATTATTCCGGAACCATTGGATTATTCTTCCATTTCTATCGTACATAAGATTTTACTTATCTCTTCTCCAGAGAATATAAATTCTATAGAAAAGGAACTAAAAGAAAAATATGCAGATTTAAATATTTATAAATCCAAACCGACCTACTTAGAAATCATGGACGCCAGCGTCCTTAAGTCCAAAGCCATTACCTATCTTTGCGAACAAAAGGAGATTCCTTTATCCGAAACGCTGTCTTTTGGAGATAACTATAACGATGTTGACATGTTAAAGACAACCGGAATGGGCTTTGCGATGGGAAATGCACCAGAAGGTGTTTTGAACCAGGTCCAGAATCATACCTTATCCAATGATGAAAATGGCATTGTATATGCCTTGGAACACTTATTATAGGAGAATACTATGTATCAAGAAGAGCGATTGGTAGAAATCATAAATCTACTACAAAAGAAAAACACGCTTTCCAAACAAGAAATTATCGAAATTTTTGATGTTTCCAGGGATACGGCACGACGCGATATTGTTCGTTTGGTAAATGAAAACAGAGCCGTTCGTACCCATGGTGGAATTACCCTGGCCTCTTTTCACTCTGCCATCCCCAACTACAATGAACGAAAGATCGAGAACAAGAGTATTAAAGAAAAACTGGCAGAAAAAGCGAAACAATACATAACTGTACATAAAGTTGCCTTTTTTGATGTATCGACAACCATTGCGTGTCTTTGTTCCAAAATTCCTACTGGACTAGAAGTGTACACACACTCTTTGGATAACGTGGAAATCTTATCGCAAAAACATGCCACGAATATGATTGGTGGAAAATACCATGCCAAAAACAGATATATGTATGGTTCGCAAACCTTAGAAGAGCTAGATACGATCTATTTTGATATCGCTTTTTTAGGTGCCGCATCCATCAATGCCGATGGAATCTATGTAGAAGAAAAAGAAGATGCCGCTATTAAAAAGAAAGTTGCGAAACGCAGTGCTTGTGTGGTTGTGATCGCAGATCATACAAAATTCACAAAACAGAGTACCTACAAAGCTCTTGATTTTACGGAAATAAATATCCTTACCACCTCTCAACCTCTTCCTAAAAATGTAGAAACCGCCATTCGAGAAGCGGGTTGTGTTTTAGACATAGTGGAATAATTGTATTCAAGAAATTCAAACCGAAGAAAAGCCATTTGGTAAGTCTTCGGTCTTTTTATAGTTCGCAAAGAAAACAGTTGCCTACATTCACATACAATCAAAAATCGTTTTATGGTAAAATGGTTTCATGAAAAAAATAGTAGTTGGAATTTTAGCACATGTCGATGCCGGAAAAACCACATGCATCGAAAGTATGTTGTATAACAGCGGAAAAATCAGAAAAATAGGGCGTGTTGACCATCAAGATGCCTTTTTAGACTATGACAGTCAGGAAAGAGATCGTGGAATTACCATTTATTCCAAAGAAGCCAATATGTCTTGGAAGAATGCAGAAATCTATTTGATCGATACTCCAGGCCACGTTGACTTCTCAAGTGAAATGGAACGAAGTCTGCAAGTCTTAGATTTAGCCATTCTATTAATCAGTGGGCAAGATGGTGTCCAAAACCATACGGAAACCATTTGGGAATGTTTAAAGCACTACCGTGTCCCTACCCTGATTTTTGTGAATAAAATGGATATTTCCTATAAGAGCGTGGAAGAACTCATGGAAGATATCCACGCCAAATGTTCTCCAAATTGTATCGATTTTACCAGTGAAGAACGCTATGAAAATCTTGGTACAATCAACGAAGATATGTTAAATGAATATTTAGAAAACGAAACTATTTCGAATGCCCTCATTCAACAAGCCGTCTTTAAAAGAGAATGCTTCCCTGTATTCTTTGGTTCTGCACTAAAAAATGATGGTATCGAAGAATTGATGGATGCGATGGATCTATATTCTTTAGATAAGGAATATGGAGAAGAATTTGGTGCCAAAGTCTACAAGATCACAACGGATGAACAGGGCAATCGTTTAGCTCACATCAAAGTTACCAGCGGGGTTTTATATCCGAAACAAAAGCTGGATGAAGAAAACAAAGTCGATCAAATTCGTTTATACAGCGGACAAAAGTTTACCATGTTAGATAAGTGCGAGGCTGGAATGGTATGCGCCATTAAAGGATTAACCAACTTTGAAGTTGGGCAAGGTTTGGGAATTGAAAAAAACAGTGAACAGCCATTATTAAATGCGTATATGAACTATCAGCTCCTATTACCTCGTGGGGTTGATGCGATTAAAATGATGGAGACGTTAAGCCAGTTGGCAGCCGAAGATCCGCAACTTCAAATTCAATTTGATGAAGAATCCAAGCGCATTCACATCCGCATTATGGGAGCCATTCAAATTGAAGTACTCCAAAAGCGTATTGAAGAAAGAAGCGGTGTAAAAGTTGGATTTGGGACAGGAAGAGTTGTCTTTAAAGAAACCATCACGGAACCAGTACTTGGGGTTGGGCACTTTGAACCATTGCGCCACTATGCGGAAGTTGTTTTAAAATTAGAACCACTTCCTCATGGTAGAGGTATGGTTTATGAATGCGATATTCCTATGGAAGAATTAGCATTTAACTGGCAGCGACTTATCCTTACCCACCTTCAGGAACGTGACCACCGTGGCGTTTTAACGGGTTCAGCCATCACAGATATGAAGATTTCCTTATTAGCTGGAAAAGCACACCTAAAACATACAGAAGGAGGAGACTTCCGGCAAGCTACGTATCGTGCCATTCGTATGGGTTTAAAAATGAGTGAATCTCAATTATTGGAACCCTATTATAACTTTGTGATGGAACTAGAAAGTGACAACTTAGGAAAAGCATTATTCGATTTAGAATCGAAACATTGCGAAGTACAAATTGAAGACCTAATGAATGGATGGATGCGCATTAAAGGAATTGGTCCAGTACGTCTTCTTCAAAATTATCAAAACGAAGTCATTGCCCTTACCAAAGGAAAAGGAAAATATACATGCTCTTTAGATGGATATTATCCATGTAAAGATGCAGAACAAATCATTGAAGAAATCGGATACGATAGTGAACACGACTTTAGAAATCCAACCGGTTCGGTATTCTGTGAACACGGTTCTGGTTTCTATGTACCTTACGATGAGGTCATGGAACATATGCATATCCAATTGAAAAATGAAGCTTCAACTTCTACCTTGCAAGCGCGTAAATACACTATCAACGAAGACGAATTAAAGCGTGTCTTTAATATGGCAGGTGGTCAGAATAAAAGTTCTGAAAAAGAGAAACAAAAGAAGTTTAAAGCGAAGAAAAAGATTGAAATGAAGACCGATGATAAAGTATCGATTGTTCCAAAGCTTCCAACCATGTTGGTTGTAGATGGATATAATATGATTTTTGCCTGGTCTGAATTTGCATCTCTTCGAAACGATATATCTAGCGCAAGAGATCGTTTAATTGATATCCTTACCAATTATGTTGGGTATAAGAATTATCAGCTTCTTCTTGTCTTTGATGGATATCGTGTAAAAGACAACATCGGCGAAGAACATAAAAAGGGTTCGGTAAAAATTGTATATACAAAACACAATCAAACCGCAGATTCTTATATTGAAAAAGCCGTTCATGATCTAAAAAAAGAATACAATCTATTGGTTGCGACCAGTGATGGATTGATTCAAAACGCAATCCTAGCCCAAGGTGCTCGAAGAATGAGTGCGCGTGAGCTGGAAGGATCGGTAAAAAATGCCAATATGTTGATTCATAAAAAAATGACATTCTAACGAATGTCATTTTTCTTTATAAGTTCTTCACTAAATTCATACAATCTCTGTGCCAGTTGTATATCTTTCGATTTTTTAGAAGATTTAGCTATTTTCTTTTTATAGAAATATTCTCCCGTTATATCTTTAACACTCGCATCACTCGCTAAAAAGATGGCTGTACTTGCACCGTGTTCCGGTGTTAAGAAGAATGGTTTTAATAGTCCGGTAATACCTTTTCCAAAACCTGTGTTACGGTCCACTCCCATATTGGTCGCAACCGCTCCTGGATGACAACAGTTTACGCTAATATTTCTCGATTTCAATCGTCTGGATAATTCTCGAGTAAATAGAACATTGGCTAGTTTACTTTGTGAATATGCCGTAATGACATTAAATCCTCTACTTAAGTTGATATCTTCAAAATGAATATTTCCCGTTTTATGAGCACCGGAAGCTACATTTACAATGCGTGAACCAGAAGGCATATGATCTAATAACTCTGTCGTTAACAGGAAATGTCCTAAATGATTGATGCCAAATTGTCTCTCTATGCCTTCATCGGTAAATTGTCGATCTAAAGAGATGAATCCCGCATTATTGACAAGAATATCTACCTTTGCGTAATTCTTTTTAATTTGGTCAACAAAAGTGTAAATGGAGGCATAACTTCCTAAGTCGCACAATATTAAATCAATATCTCTACCTTCTTTTTTTAGTTCGTTATAGGCTTGTTTTCCTCTTTGTTCATTTCGACACAACATAATAACTTTTGCGCCCATATCGGCTAAAGCAGCACTAGTCGCTTTTCCCATGCCTGAATTTGCGCCAGTCACAATCGCAATTTTATTTTCTAATTTTTTCATATCTAGAGTGTATCAAAATTTGAAAAAAAGAACGATTCCAGTCAATCGCTCTTTGTACTAATAAATATATTTTTGTGTGTAATTTCGATATACCAGATACGACATGGTTACCGTTAAGATATCGGCTGTTAATTGCGAATAAACCAATCCATACATTCCAAAAATAAAGTTTAGAATAAACAACATAGGAATGTTGAATACGGCCCATCTTGTGGTTCCTAAGAATAGAGAAATGTTTCCTTTTCCAAACCCCTGGAAAATATATACCGTAAAAAAACTCATAAACATAAGTGGTGTAGCGAGTGAGCGAATGCGTAAGAAGTTCTCTCCTAACATCACAGTCTGGGTATCTTCAATAAACATATGCATAATATTTCCCGCAAAGATTTGATACATGGTTACACTGATTGCAGCGCAAATCAAACCAACTTTTAAAGAAAAATGAATGGTTTCTTTCATACGTGAGATATTTTTTGCGGAATAGTTATAGGCTACAATAGGCATCATTCCCTGACAAATTCCAATCCCGATATTTAATGGAAGTCGTTCTGCTTTTAGAACAATTCCAATGGCAGCTAAAGCCACATCTCCATAAGCGACCATCAATTTGTCTAGGACTACATAATCCAAATCGAATAAGAAAGTGGCCACGGAAGAAGGAATTCCAACACTAAATATTGAAATAATGCTCTTCTTTTCAGGTAATCCTTCTTTTAGGGAAAAGCGAACTACACTGGTTGAGCGAATTCGATAAAGAATTGTAAAGAAATAGATACAAGCAATCACATTCGATAGACATGTCGCAATTCCGGCTCCTAATATTTCTTTTCCTTTGGGCATCAACACAAACATGAATAAGGGATCTAAAAACATATTGGTAATCCCTCCCATAGTAATCCCGAAACCAACTTCTTTGGACATTCCTGTGCTTCGTAATAATTGGGACATTACGTTGGATAAAACTGTAGGTATCCCACCAAAGACTAGAACACAAAGGCTATAATCGCGCGCAAACGCATAGGTTTTATCACTAGCGCCTAACGCATTTAGAATGGGATGCATCCCTAATAACATCATAGTAGAGAACAGCACACTGATTCCAATGGATAACCAGAAACAGAAGGCAGATACTTTTTTTGCTTCGTCTTCCCTATGTTCTCCTAACAATCGAGAAATCAAAGCGCCTCCTCCAACGCCTGCAAGTCCAGCTACGGATAAGGTAATATTGAATACGGGCAAGATCAGTGAGGCACCTGCAACCATATAAGGATTACCCGTTCTTCCAACAAAATACGTATCGGCTAAGTTATAGATTAATATAATAATTTGAGAAATGATGGTTGGAATGGCCATTGCTCGTAGAGCTTTGGGCACAGACATTGTTTCAAATATTTCTTTACTTTTGTTCATATAAACCTCGCTGTCTAATAAAGCTCCATACCGCAACTCCAGTAATAATTGTATAACCTAGAATGCTCCATATATCCGGAATCTGTCCTAACACAATAAATCCGAGTAAGGCGGAAAAAATAATTTGGGTATAATCGTATACCGAAATTTCTTTGGCAGGCGCAAAAGTATAAGCTGCCGTAATACAGAATTGACCTCCTGCAGCACTCAATCCAGCTAATAGAAGCATAAGAATTTGCGTCATGCTCATAGGTGTATAATGCAATACGATCCATGGACTAACAGATAGACAAGAGAAGGCGGAAAAGAAGAAGACAATTTTGGGTCCAGGTACGCCGTTTTTTCCTAGTTGTCGCACACATGTATACGCAATTCCTGCTGTAAGAGCTCCTAATACCGCAATAAGAGATGCGGGATTATGCATAAAATCAGCAGAGGGCTTAATCACAAATAAGGCCCCTAAAAAAGCGATGACTATGGATATTTTTTGAATTAAGTTCGATTTTTCTTTCAGGAATAACGAAGAACAAATAATCACAAAGAATGGGGATAATTTATTTAACATGGATGCATCACTAACCACTAAATGATCGACCGCATAAAAATTACATAGAATTCCAATGGTTCCAAACGTAGAACGAACAATCAATAAAGGGATATCTTTCTTTTTGTACTTAAGATCGTTATGGCTTCTAAGTAATAGGAATAGTGCAAAAATTGCAGCTACAATATTTCTAAAAAAACTTTTTTGAATCGATGGAATGTCTCCGGATAAGCGTACAAATATATTCATGGTTGCGAAAAAAAAGGCAGAACCCATAATACACAACATTCCTTTTTTCACATTACTCAACTCTATCACCTCTCGACTTATTATATGCAAAACATTATTCTTTTACATCCTTTTTTCATTTTTGGGAAAAGAAAGAAGGACAAGATCTAACTCTTGTCCAGCATAGTCTTAATTATTCTGTTTCGTAAGCAATCATGAAACCATTGCGTTCACAATAGTAGCTACATAAAGCGGTAGTTTCTTGGAAAGAAATTTGTGCATTTGGGAATTCAGCTAAAACTAAATCTTTCAATTTTTGTACCATTTCTTGATTGTCTACATATCCAAAACGAATTTTTCCACCTTTATACCCTGTTTCCTTCATTTTTTCCACAAGGAACTTTTGAAGTTTTTTGGCTCCACGGCATTTTCCTACGACTTCTACTTCTCCTTTTTCAGAAGCAATCGCTGCTACGTGAATACCTAATACACCGCAGGCACTCGCAACAACCTTAGATACACGACCATTCATTGCCATTGTGTGTAAAGATCCTAAGACGAATAATAAGTGGGTATGTTTTTGATATTCTTGAATTTTTTCAACTACTTCTTCAAATCCATATCCTTGCCCGTCCAATTCAATGATTTTATCCATAATCATAGACATTTCTGGTCCTGTACTCAATGAATCGAAAATATGAATTTTTGTATCTGGGTGATCTTCCAAATACATATCTTTCGCTAAACGAGCGGAATTATAAGTCCCTGACAAACCACTTGTTACAGTAACGACATATACAACATCATTTCCTTCAAACGCATCTGTCCAAGCTTGTAAAGATGGGCAGGCACTCTTGCTTGCTTCACGAGCCGCATCCAAAGCATCTAAAAAAGCAGATTTATCTAAATTTAAATCGTCTTTAAAATGTTGATTTCCAATTGTGATTGTTAGCGGAACTGTGCAATAATTCACACCCTCTCTTACAAGCATATCGCAAGAAGAATCCGATACAAATTTAACTTTCATGTTTATTGTCCTCCATGTATAAATATAGTAATACTTCTAGATAATAAAATCAATACATCTAGTTTTCATAACTAGATTGTTTATCCAATTATTTTTTATTATTTCCATATCTTTAGTAAAAGTATACAAGAATCTATCACTTTGCTCAACTTATTTGAGAATCAATGATCAAAGTGATATACTGATTCCGGCAATATTTTTGTCATTTTTCCTATATTATTTATTTTCCATAGAAAGTGAGATTCTAATTTATGTCAGAAGAATTATTAGCCAATTCCCCAAAAGAAGAAAAAGAACCCGAAGCCAAAGAAAAAGTTACTGGATTTTTAGAAGTATTAGCCGATGGATATGGTTTCATTCGTAATGAAAACTATTTATCTTCACCTAACGATGTCTATGTAGCGCAATCACAAATCAATCGATTTCGCTTAAAAACCGGGGATTTCTTAACAGGTCTAGTCAGAGAACCTAAGGGGACAGAACGCTTACGCACATTGTGCTACATCAATGAAATTAATGGATATGATATTCCAACCGCATTAAAAAGAAAAAAATTTGAAACGTTAACACCCATTTTCCCAAATGAAAAAATTGTGTTAGAACAACCAAATAAATTAGCTATGCGCATTATCGATTTATTAGCGCCTATCGGGAAAGGACAACGTGGTATTATTGTTTCTCCTCCAAAAGCTGGTAAAACCACTTTATTGAAGGATATTGCCCTTTCGGTAAAAGAAAACAATCCAGATATTCACCTATTGGTTTTATTAGTCGATGAAAGACCAGAAGAAGTAACGGACTTTAAAGAAGCCGTCGAAGGAAACAATGTAGAAGTTCTATATTCCACATTTGATGAAACACCAGAACGTCACATCAAAGTTAGTGAAATGGTTATTGAACGTGCCAAAAGATTGGTAGAACATGGTCAGGATGTCATGATTCTATTAGACAGTTTAACTCGTTTAGCGCGTGCTTATAACTTAACTTGTACCCCTAGTGGTCGTACTTTATCAGGAGGGTTAGATCCAAACTCTTTCTATATGCCAAAGCGCTTCTTTGGAGCAGCTCGTAACATTCGTGAAGGTGGCTCTTTAGCGATTATGGCAACTGCCCTAGTGGATACTGGTTCTAGAATGGATGATGTCATCTATGAAGAGTTCAAAGGAACAGGAAACATGGAACTTACGCTTTCTCGTAACTTACAAGAAAGACGAATCTTCCCTGCCATCGATATTCCAAAGTCTGGAACTCGCAAAGAAGATTTATTGTTAACCGAAAAAGAATATCGTGTAAACCACTTTATTCATCAGTCTTTACTAGGAAATCGTGCAAACGAATACCTGGACAATCTATTTAGTGTTTTTAAACAATGTAAGACAAACAAACAACTTGTAGACTTCTTAGATCAAAGCACTGAAAAAAAATAATCCAGCAGATTCAGCTGGATTTTTTTATATAATAAGATTTTGTATTCGGTAAACTTAAGGGGACGATAGTTAAAAAACTGGATAATTTCACAAGTGGGGATATCCAGGTTTTAGGCATTATGAAAAGAACTTTCTATTTCTACTTCTTTTTCTTCTTAGGATTAAGTGTATCAAGGATCGATTTCTCCAGCATCAAACTATCACAATTAGGACAGGCCATTCTGTAACTAC
>JAGHTX010000120.1 GCA_018065105.1 Bacillota bacterium | reverse complement strand
TTCTTATAATTCCTGTTCAGTTTTCAAAGAGCTATCTCTTCCGCGCCTCGATGACGCTCCATTAATATACCAAACACCTCTTCCATTGTCAAACTTTTTTTTCTTATTTTTTTTATCTTTTTTCTCTCTTTTCCTTCATACCCTTATTTTATGGGCTCTCCATGCATTTAAAAAATAGCTACTTTGGGTAGCTATTGATAAAATTCTTTATTATTTTGCCAGTTGTAATAAATAAATATTTTTATTTTTAAATTCTTTTTTCTCAATTCGGCAATATTTTAATGCTCTATTCTTCTCTTCTTCATTTAATTCTACGTGCAAAAAGTCTTTCATTTGTATCCTTTTTTCACTATGAACCTTTCCTCTTTGTACGATAATACTTCCAAAATCTAAGAGATGTGCTAAAGCAGGAATCATTATACTCTCTTCTGGTTCTAACCCTATCAATAAATTTACACTAACGGTATGATCAAAAGCCTTTAAAGTATTAGTAAACGAAATAGGGAAATTTATCTTTTTATCCAATTGCGAAATTTTTACATTTCCCCAATAAGCAAAAGAATATACAGGATGGGACCATCGAATCACATTCGCATTTTTTAGAAATTGGTCACCAAATTGTGAATACTGTGTACAAGAAGAAAGCTTCGGGTCAAAACCATAAATCGATTTACGATACATATCCCAGTCTTTATATGGTATCTTTTGAAGACAGGCTGGGTCTAAACAATTTTTGGTAAATGTTGGAACAATAATTCTTCCTTCTTCGCCAACCAGTTCTTTTAGAACATCGATCACCATTTGTTCCCCATCGATAAATCCTGAAAATCTCGATAAATCCACTTGCGCTAAAACGGTATAGCCTTTTTGTATACCTAGATCCTCCAATAGATTCTTTATTTCTTTTTTTGATACAAATTCCCATTCCATGGCCATATCATAACATAGTACGTATCAAAAGAAAAAGAGTCCGTATAAATACGGGCTCCTATGATTCGTATGCCATACAATTTTTAACAGCTTTTTTCCATCCAGCGTATGCTTTTTCCATATCTGAAGCTGATTTTTTAGGTTCGAAACAAACATCAACATCTACCTTTAAATCATCTTTCTTCCAGAATCCAGTCGCAAGACCAGCAAGGAATGCAGCTCCAGTAACAGTTAATTCATTAGACTTCATTCTTTCAACACCACATTGCATTAAATCACTTTGGAATTGAAGTAAGAAGTTATTTGCACAAGCTCCACCATCGACTTTCATCTTACTGATTTTCATACCAATGTCTTTTTCCATCGCATCCAATACGTCCATACTTTGATAAGCCATTGCTTCAAGAGCTGCACGAACGATGTGATTTTGATTGGCACCTAATGTAAGTCCAACAATACTTGCCTTACAAGTAGAGTTCCAATAAGGGGCACCCATACCAACGAAGGCAGGCACTACATATACACCCGCTGTATCTGGTACAGAATTTGCCATATCGGCTGTTGCCTTTGTATCTGTGAACAATTTCAAATTGTCACGAAGCCATTTCATTAAGGATCCAGAAACGAAGATGCTTCCTTCTAATGCATAAGTTACTTGATTTCCAATTTTCCAACCAACTGTACTCAATAATCCATAAGCACTAGATACTACTTGATCACCAGTGTTCATTAACATGAATCCACCAGTTCCATATGTATTTTTAACCATACCTTTTTCGAAACATCCTTGTCCGAAAAGAGCAGCTTGTTGGTCACCAACTGCCGAACAAATTGGAATACTTTGGTTAAAGAAGATTCCAGGTGCAGTTCTTGCGTATTCACAAGAAGTTGGCATGATTTTTGGAAGCATTGATTTAGGAACTTCTAACATTTCCAATAATTCATCGTCCCAATCACATGTGAAAATATTGGACAATAAAGTTCTGGATGCGTTTGAAACATCGGTAACGTGTGTAGTTTGACCGCTTAATTTATAAATTAACCAGCTATCTACAGTTCCAAACATTAAATCTCCACGTTTCGCTTTTTCCATAGCTCCAGGAACATTTTCAAGAATCCAGCGAATTTTACTAGCAGAGAAATATGGGTCGATAATCATACCTGTTTTTTCTGCAATCTTTTCTTCAAATCCGGCTTCTTTCCATCTTTGACAGATTCCATCCGATTGTTTTGATTGCCAAACTAATGCGTTGTAAATTGGAATACCAGTTCTACGATCCCAAACGATTGTAGTTTCACGTTGGTTTGTGATACCGATGGAATCGATTTCTGTTACATCAATACCTGTTTCAATTAAAACTTCAGCACAACATGTTAATGTACTAATCCAAATGTCATTTGCGTTTTGTTCAACCCAACCTGGTTGAGGGAAAAACAATGTTGTTTCTTTTTGCGAAATCCCAATAATTTTACAATCATGATTAAATAAAACCGCTCTTGTACTAGTCGTTCCTTGGTCAATCGCTAATACATATTTACTCATAAACTAATCCTCGAAATCAAAGTGAACATTAATACCCTTAGCATCTCTAACAGCGATCATTTCTTTTTGAACTGGACCACTTACTGGAACACCTTTGTCTTTTCTTTCCATCCAAACATCCCATTCTTTTTCACCAGCTGTATAAATTCTTTCAGCTCCAGGTGCTTTTTGAGAATTACGAAGTCCTCTTAAGATTTCTCCAGTAGTGTGTTTGAATTCATCGATGTCAACAAAGAATTCAGGGTTAATAACGATAAAGAAGTGACCAATGTGATATGGACGAATAGATCCATCTGGGTTCTTACCTTCTAGTTCTTTTAAGAAAATACCATTTTGTAAAGCA
This sequence comes from Bacillota bacterium, assembly GCA_018065105.1. Lineage (GTDB taxonomy): Bacteria > Bacillota_I > Bacilli_A > Erysipelotrichales > Erysipelotrichaceae > Floccifex. Next base: position 5,964 of record JAGHTX010000120.1, on the reverse strand, counting down.
GCACATAAGATTTCAACAACTGTTGCATAACCATAACCTTTGTATCCACCTAATTCTTCACCAAATCCTCCTAATGGAGCTAATGCAGCTCTTTGAGAACGAATATATTTTAAAATAGTATCAGTATCTGTCATGATTTTACCATCGCGGTCACAAACCATTCCAGCTGGTGTGTCGTGGTTAATTCTTTGATAGTATTCAATTTTTCCATTTTGAGTAATAGAAGTAGCGCAGTCTAAAATGAATGGGAATTCTTCATCTGTAGGAATCGCAAATGTCAATGGGTTAGTTCCCAACATATTTTCTACCCCAAAAGTAGGCGCGATAGAAGGACGGGCATTCGTACCAGTAATACCAATCATGTTTTCTTTTTCGGCCATACTAGCCCAATATCCGGCAATACCATAGTGAGAAGAGTTACGAACTGCAACCATACCCATACCATATTTCTTTGCTTTTTCAATAGCCATATCCATAGCTACCTTACTAGCAACCATACCCATACCATCGTTTGCATCTAATACAGCTGTTGCATAACGATCACGAATTACATCAATTTTAGTAACCGGATTTAAAATGCCAGCTTCAATACGATCGATATAAACGGGTTTGAAACGGTTACAACCGTGACTTTCAATACCACGACGATCGCTTTCTAATAATACATCTGCACAAATCTTTGCATCTTCTAGTGGAACACCATATGCGTGAAAAGCTTGAATCATAAAGTCTTCCATAACGTCCCATTGGACATAAGGGCGAGTTTCCATTTTTATTTTCCTCCATATAATATTTTTAATGCAAAACCTTATCATAAGTATATCACGAAAGCGCTTACAATAAATATAGCAAAAAAAGAAAAAGGAAAAATGTCACATTTTTCCTATTCTAGATATCTGTTTTTTAATAAAGTAATTTCTTCTTCTGATATTCCCAACTGATTGATAATAAATTCGCGAACCGAACCGTAATTTTCTTCAACAGCCACAATTCCTGCTTTAAAATAATCTAAATTGACACCTTCGATACATCTAAGATCCTCGATATATTTTTCAGGACAACCCATTGCTAAGAATTGTTGAACACGTACTTCAATCAAATCTTTTACATATTCGTTTGTTAAAATGTAATCTTCATAGACTTGTTCCAAATCAAAGTCCAAGATTGTCAACAAAAATAAAGCCGCTAATCCAGTACGATCTTTACCAGCACTGCAATGCCAAAGAATAGCACCATCTTCACAATCAATCACTTCTTTTAAGAAAGTGTGATATGCCTTTTGTGAAAAGTCGCTTTTAACGATATCCACATACATGTTTCTCATAAAACCAGACTTAATGAAATACATAAAGGATTCAAACATATTCTGTTCTTCTTCTCTTTTAGCAGCATTCATTAAGAATTCATCAATGATATTGATCCAATAGTTTTTAGCTCCTTCAATAGCTAAATCCGGTTCTCTATCTCTTTCATCCTTACCTCTAAAATCAAACACCTTTTTTACATGGTATACATTTGCCAAACAATCTAAATCTTCCTGGGATGCATTCGCAAGCTTTCCAGTACGAAGCAATCTTCCCATTTTGATTTTTTTACCGTTTTTATTGACATATCCTCCCAATTCACGTGCATTTTTGATGGAAGGAGTATTAATACTTTGTTTCATAAAATAATGCCTCCTAATAAATATATTCTAACAAATAATCATGAATATTAAAGAATATAATCTTTCCATTTTTTTATCGTCTCTATTAAACGCTTTACCGAAGGAGAACCATTTTCACGATAACGAATACCTAGCTCAACAAACGTTTCCGGATATAGAGGAATTGTAACAACTTTTCCATTCCAGTTTTGCGACATAAGAGAGTTATTCATACTAATTCCTAATCCCGCTTCCACCATTCGATACGTTGTATAGTTATCTAGACTAGTATATTGCACATTTAGGTTAAGATTTTCTGCGTTCGTCAAATATTCTGCATCACTATCCGCACCAGGCATATTCATAATATAGATTTCATTTTCTAAATCTTTTATAGGAAAGTGACTATAGTCGGCTTTGTTGTGATTTTCTGGAAGCCAAACCATAACCGGGTCTTTTTTCAAAGTCATCCAATGATCCAAATCTTCTCTTTTCGTAGTAAAAATAAGATCTACTTTTCCTTCTTCAAACCATTCATTTAAGTCTTGGTGTGATCCCTGTAAGACAGAAATAGTAATTCCAGGATAAAGCTTTTTAAAATTTCCAACCAATTCAGGAATCCAGATTGAAGCAATACTATAAATCGTTCCAATCTTTATATTTCCTTTAATCAGTCCTTTGATCTCATCGCATTTTTCATTTAAAGATTTTTCCAAATAAATGATATTTTGAATAATCGGTAAAACCTCTTTTCCAGCATCGGTTAAAGAGATACCCTTTTTCGTACGATTTAAAATCTGTATTCCTAAATCTTCTTCTAACGCACTCATCATTCGATTCAAGCCAGAAGGTGTATACCCTAACTCTTCCGCTGCTCCTGAAAAGCTTCCCAATTCTATTATTTTAATTAAACTTTCATATTTTGTTGCCTGCATTTTGTTGTTCCATTCTATCACATGCCTTGTGATTTATTTGCGTTTTACTCACATGAGTAAATCCATTATAGTATAACCATAAGAAAACAAAAAGTTCTTAGGAGAGAAAAGTATGACATTAACAACAATCTTAGCTGGGTTAGCATTAATCAGCGTAAATGCGATTGCCGTATACTTTGAATTAAAAGCATAATTAGGAAGATACTCGTCCTTTCATAAAGAGAAGTCATTGCCCAGGCTTCTCTTTTAATTTTGCCTTAAAACAACTAAAAAAGAGATTGCCGAAGCAACCTCTTAAAGTCTACTTAAATATAAATTATTTAATGTATTCAGCAACTAAGTCTAATACTTGATCAGCTGTATCTTGTTCGATACATTTAGCAGCTAATTCTTGAGCTTTTTCGAATGAAATGTTAGTTACTTGTTTACGAGCATTTAAGATTTGAGTAGCTGACATAGAGAATTCGTCTAATCCTAATCCTAATAAGATTGGAACTGCTTTTGGTTCTCCAGCCATTGCTCCACACATACCAGCCCATTTACCATTTTTGTGAGCTCCTTCGATAGTCATCTTAATTAAACGTAAGATTGAAGGGTTCCATGGTTGGTATAAGTAAGAAACTTTTTGTGACATACGGTCGCAAGCCATTGAGTATTGGATTAAGTCGTTAGTTCCGATTGAGAAGAAGTCTGCATATTTAGAGAATTGTTCAGCTAATACAGCAGCAGCAGGGATTTCAACCATCATACCTACTTGGTAGTCTGGAGAAACAGCAACACCTTCAGCGATTAATTTAGCTTCTTCTTCTTTAACGATAGCTTTAGCATCACAGAATTCTTGTACTGTAGCGATCATTGGGAACATGATGCAAAGTTTTCCATAAACAGATGCACGTAATAATGCACGTAATTGAGTACGGAAGATATCTTTTTGGTCTAAGCATAGACGGATAGCACGGTATCCTAAGAATGGGTTCATTTCTTGTGGGAAATCATAGTAGTCTAAGTGTTTGTCACCACCGATGTCAAGTGTACGAACAACGACTTTCTTTCCACCCATACCTTCTAATACTTGTTTGTAAGCTTGGAATTGTTCTTCTTCAGTTGGCCAGTCTTTAGCTCCCATGTATAAGAATTCAGTACGGAAAAGACCTACACCTTCTCCACCGTTCTTTAATACACCTTCAACGTCAGCGTATCCACCGATGTTTCCAGCTAATTCAACTTCGTGACCGTCAGTTGTGATTGATTTAGCATCTTTTAATACTTTTAATGCTTCTCTTTCTTCAGCGAAAGCAACAGCTTTTGCGTTGTAAGCAGCGATAGTAGCTTCGTCTGGGTTAAGAACGATTTCACCATCTAATGCATCTAATGCGATAACATCACCAGTTTTAGCAGCAGCTAAAATTCCAGTACATCCTACAACTGCAGGGATTTCTAATGAGTTAGCCATGATAGCTGAGTGAGATGTTTTACCACCGATTTCAGTACAGAAACCTTTTACCCATTCATTTAATTGAGCAGTGTCAGATGGAGTTAAGTCGTGAGCAACGATTACTGATGGTTCATCGATTGATGTTAAGTCAGGAATCATAACACCTAATAAGTTACATTTTAAACGGAAAGTAACGTCTTTAACGTCAGCAATTCTTTCTTTGAAGTAATCACCTAAAGTTTCGAAAATAGCGATAGCTGTTGAAGCATAAGTATCAACTGCATATTCAGCATTTACAGAATCATTTTTGATAGATGCAACTACTTGATCGTGAAGGTCTGGGTCACCAGCCATCATTAAGTGAGCATCAAATACTTCTAATTCTTCTGGTTTTAAACGTTTAGCAGCTCTTTCTTTTACACCTTCGATGTCTTTTTTAGTTTTTTCTAAAGCAGCTTCAAATTTAGCAACTTCAGCATCAACATCTTCAACTGTCTTTTTGACAATAACAACTTCTGGAGTTTCTAATTTATAAACTTTAGCTACAGAAACACCAGCACTTGCCGCAATACCTTTTAACATGTATAAATCCTCCTATATTAGCGTGATTACGCTTTCATTCTTCTAAATTTTATCACTTTATATTTTCAATTACAACATTTTGAGTAGTCCTCAAACCACTGTTCTAATAATTTTGTAACAAATATAGCACCTATTGACAAAAAAAGAGTTAGATTTAATCTAACTCAAATTCTTTCATTAAATTTTGATAGCGTTCTTTCTCTTTTTCTTTAATATCCTTACTCGTATCATTTAATGTATGATGAATCACATCCGCATCTTTTAATACTTCATCAAAGGATGAATGAATCAATTCTTTATCATCATGATTAAAGATTGCACTACATATTTTTTCAATTTCTTCAGTACTAAATTGGTTTAATTCAACCAATAATTCTTTTGCGACACTTGCCCCAATATGAGCATGATCATTATAAGATCCGCTTTTATAAGCTTGAATATCATGAAGCATACCTGCAATAGATGCAAGTTCTACATCTTCCCCTCTCTTTTTAGCTATCATTGTAGCCGCAAGGGATACCCCATAAAGATGCGCAAAGGCTGAAGGAATCTTCGATTGTTTTTCCATATTCAAAATAACTTCATTGACTTTTTCTCTAACCATTTCAAGACGTGACATACTAATCTCTTCTTTCTATTTTATCTGCTAAAAATTTTGATAAACCTCTTAATTCTGGCATTGGTAATCGATGTCGGCAACGATACACTTCAGAAAAACCTTTTCGAATCATATTTAAATCCAGTGCATAGCAAATCAGCAATACAATAGATCCAGTAATAGTATTCATAATCATTCTAAAATCAGTATGGTTTGGACTAAATTGATGAAGTAATGCAGATTGTGCAGCTAATACAGCCATTAAAGCTCCAGTAAAACTAACTGCAGCACTTGCTGATAAAGATGGAAATCCCCATCGTCTATACTTAAACATGTTGAAAGAAGATCCAACAATTAAATACACCGCAAAGACTAAGAATACATATAAGATATACCCTGGATAAATAAATGCACGATCATCAAAAATCATTTGGATTACCATGGAAGTCATCGAAGCCGTTAATCCAAATAATAAAATTCCCGTTCTTCTATACGGAATCCACTCAACTACACGCTCCCAAGAAGCAACATCATATTCTGCCATTTCATGATTTTGTTTATGAATCGATAAGAAAATTGTGACACGAATTACCGCCAGCAAAACATAGTAAATTGATAAGGCGATAAACCATGGTGAACGATACATAACTCCAGTACAACCATTAACAGCCGCAAAGACAAAGTTTGTCGCAATTCCTACGCAAAGACCGACTTCACCATTGAAATATGGATCACCCACATAACGCATGACAAAAGGGTGAAATATTAT
>JAGHTX010000100.1 GCA_018065105.1 Bacillota bacterium | reverse complement strand
CTGGATACGTAGACGTACGTCACTTAATCTAATAAGTAGAAAAGCCTAGAAAGTAGGCTTTTTTTTCTGTTCTTTTGAAAAGCAAGGTTCTATCCTAAGGTATGAAGAAATAGATTGGAAAGCTATGATACAATAGAAAAAAAGAACTGTCTTACGTATTTAAAAGGTGGTTTAATCAATGAGTAAAGGGAGATAAAAATATGCGATTAAAACAACTAAGAGAAATAATAAATGAGGAAATTAAAAATTTCGATCCAGACAAAATGATTAGTGTAACTAACCATTTGTATGGTGTATCTGTAGCTGCTCAAATGCTAGCGAAAAAAAGAGGATTAAATCCAGAACTAGCTGCTATGGCAGGTATGTTACACGATATGTATGCTTATAAGTCTGGTTCTTACAAAGACCATGCACATTTAGGAGCTGATTTAGCTAGAGAAATCTTAAACAAATCGGCACTTACTAGCGAAGAAGAAACAGAAATTATTTGTAGCGCTATTTATCATCACGATGACAAACATGTCATTGATTCTAAAATGGATGAATGTTTAAAAGATGCAGATGTAATTCATCATTGCTTCAACGATTTAAGTAAAGAAGTAAAAGAGAAAGAAAAAGTGCGATATGCAGCACTATGTAAAGAATTAGGATTGGAAGAATAATATGTTTGAATCAATTATTAGAAAACCAGATGCCATTCGTATTCACCATGAATTTGGTAATGAAGATAGAAGCGATGTACAAGTGACAACAGAAATTGTAGATGGAAAGCTAAACGTGTATGTATTTGCGTATGATACACCATTAAAGTATGTACGATTGCGTTGGAATTTTGAAAAGAAGTGTACTGGAAACGTATTAGGAGATGCTTGGGAAAGAGGCTATGGTGATATGGGTTGGCAAAATATACACCCAACGAATGGTATGCCATGGTATTTTATGATTCAAAAAGAAAATTATATGGCAGGCTATGGTGTACAAGTTCGACCATCGGCTTTATGTATGTGGCAATTGGATCCAAGAGGCGTTACCCTTTGGCTAGATGTAAGAAATGGTGGACAAGGGATCTTATTGAAAGGTAGAAAACTTCATGCGTGCAGTGTTGTATATGAAGAATACGAACTAAACAACAAACATACTTTTGAAATTTCACAAGAATTCTGCCAAAAGATGTGTGAAGATCCAATTTTTCCAGACAAACCTGTTTATGGAGCAAATAACTGGTACTATGCTTATGGTCATTCTTCTCGAGAAGAAATTTTAGACGACACAGACTATTTAATGGATATGTGCAAGAACAATGAAAATCCACCATTTATGGTTATTGATGATTGTTGGCAATTATATAGAAGTGATAACTATATTGGCGGTCCATGGGTTTCGAATGATAAATTTGGAGATATGAAATCGCTAATAGATGAAATTAAAGAAAAAGGGGCTCGTCCAGGAATCTGGATGCGATTCCTTTATGACAACAGTGATTATATTCCTCAAGAATGTCGTTTAGAAAGTGGTTTTCTAGATCCATCACATCCAGAAGTGCTAGAACACATTCAGGAAGATATTGCACGCATATGTTCCTGGGGTGTGGAACTAATCAAACACGATTTTACGACTTTTGATATTTTTGGAAAATGGGGATTCCAAATGCACCCAATGATGAGTGCAGATGGATGGCATTTCTATGACCAAACAAAAACGACTGCAGAAATTGTTGTTAATTTGTATAAAACAATTTTAGAAGCTGCTCAGCCAACGCATACAATGATTCTAGGATGCAATACGATTGGGCATCTTGGTGCCGGCTTAATGCATATGAATCGTTCGGGAGATGATACAAGTGGAAAAGTATGGGAAAGAACGTTACGAATGGGAGTCAATACTTTAGCTTTTCGCTTGCCACAACACAAAACTTTCTATGATATTGATGCAGATTGTCTAGGAATTATGGAAACCTTACCTTGGAAACAAAATCGTTTATGGGCAAAGCTTTTAGCGTATTCAGGAACAAGTTTATTTGTTTCAGCTAAGCCAGGTGTATTATCTCCAGAAGAAAAGGAAGAACTGGCACAATATTTGAAAGTGAATTCAATCCAATCCAATAGAGCGATACCACTTGATTGGCAAGATATGTCTTTTCCAGAAGTATGGAAAATTGATGGAGAAACCATTGCGTTTAATTGGGATTATGAAGATGGAATTGTTGGACTACAAGGAACCGGAAAAAACTGGGATTTTGATTTCCTATCAAAACTCACAAATAAATTATGGTAAACAAAAGGGAAGTGTTGAAAACTTCCCTTTTAAACTGAATCAATACTTGTTTGAAATTATCTTAAGATAGATTAATGAAATTCTGGTAAATAATCTCCATGCGCTTCGATTAATTCATCGACCATTTTCTTGATTGTTTCAATATCTAGTTCACTACCTGTATGAGGATCTAACATAGCTGCTTGATAGATGTGTTCTTTTTTACGAGTTACAGCCGCTTCAATGGCCAACAACTGAACGTTAATATTTGTCATGTTCATAGCTGCACATTGTATTGGTAAACGACCAACATGGCAAGGATGGATTCCTGAGGCATTAACCAAACATGGCACTTCTACACAGGCATCTTCTGGAAGATTTGTGATTAAATGTCCAGTATTTAACACGTTACCACCGATTTGATCCGGAATACCTGTAACGATAGCTTCCATAATACGAGCGGCATATTCACGAGAACGTGTATGTGATTTTACTCCAGTTTCTAATAATTCAACATATTCTGCTTTCCAGTCGTTAATTTGTTTAATACAACGACGAGGATATTCATCCAAAGGAATATTGTATTTGTCAATCAATTCAGGATATTTACTTTTAATATAGAACATGTTGTATTCGGCATTGTGTTCACTTGATTCTGTAACATAATATCCAAAGTTTTTAATATATTCCAAACGAACTTTGTCTTTAAAGTCTGGATCAGCTAGCTTTGCGTCGATTCTCGATTTAACTTCGGGATATAAATCGTTACCGTCTTTATCCTTGAATTCGATTAACCAGGCCATATGGTTAATTCCTGCAATTAACTCTTTACGACCTTCCATTTTATTTTCCATATCTAATTCTTTTAATAAAGTTTCGGTACATACTTGTACACTGTGGCAAAGTCCTACCGTTTTGATTTTTGTATAACGTTGCATGAATCCAGTTAACATAGCCATAGGATTTGTGTAATTTAAAAAATAAGCATCCGGACATACCTCTTCCATATCTTTGGCAAAATCTGCAATAACTGGAATTGTTCTTAAAGCACGCATAATCCCGCCAATTCCTAAAGTATCCGCAATAGTTTGTTTCAACCCATATTTTTTTGGAATTTCAAAATCAATAATTGTACATGGATCGTATAAACCTACTTGGATGGCATTGACTACGAAATTAGATCCTCGTAAAGCTTCTTTACGATTTTCAACGCCTAGAGCACATTCAATTTTTCCATGCCCACCCATATTTTTACGCATGGCTTCTAAGATTGTATAACTTTCTTTTAGACGTTGTTCATCGATATCGTACAACATAAAGGTACTATCTCTTAACACTTCACTACATAAACAATCACCGATGACATTACGCGCAAATACGGTACTACCGGCTCCCATAAAAGTAATTTTCATAATGTTACCTCACTACTTCTTTATTATTCATATAATCTAGAATAATTTTGAATTTGAATATGGAAAAATGTGTTGAATATTTGTGTAAATGTGCATTTTAGAATGAAAAGGTAGGCTAATTGAGAAATTATGTTATAATAGGAGACAAATAAGCTTAAAAAGGAGTTTGTATGAAAAAATTATCATTATTCGTATGCATGGGTTTATTAGCATCTAGCTTAGTGGGATGTGGTCAAGTAAATGAAGTGATGGAAAACATCGGATTCTCAAAGCCAGCAGAAAAAGAAGAAATTAAAGACTCTTCCAAAAAAGAAGACACAACAACTGAAGCGAAAGAAGAATCAACAGAAGTAAAAGAAGAAACAAAAGCGCCAGAGGCAGATACGGAAGTACATGAAGTAACTATGGAAGAATTATTAAATAATGGTGCACAATACGAAGGAAAACACATTCGTGTTCGTGGATATCTTCCAGAAGGAAAAGTAGCCGATGCGACTGGAAAAGAAGTATTTGGTGTAATTGCTGATGATGGTGTAAACTACATCGAAATTACTGGTAAGGAACCAACAATTCACAATTGTACTGCATGGGTTATGGGTGTTGCCAAGATGGTAGAAAATGAAATTGTGATTGAAGGAACAGATTTTGCACTAATTGAACAATTAGGAAATGAACCAGTTACTCAAGTAGAAGAACAACCTCTACTTCAACCTGAACAACCTCAACAGCCTCAACAACCTCAAGAACAGTTATATTACTATCGTATTATAAATGGTGAAAGAGTATTCCAAACAGCAGAAGGACAAAGAATCTGGGATGCTCGTCAAAAGAAAGAACAAAACGAAGAATAATAAAAGCACACAAAAAGGAGATTTGATGAAATCTCCTTTTTCTTATTTTGATAAATGAGTTAATTCAAAACGATATTTTTGTACCACTTTGGGATATTTATCATGGTCTACTTCAGAAGCAAACATATCGTAAGGACGAATGTATACTCCATAATCTCCATACAAAGCCTGATAAACAACGTATTGCTCCATTGTTTCGGAATGTTTGGCGATATTTAGGACATAATAATAATTTCCTTTAAAGTGTTTGTAAATATGATGAACTAAAATTTCTCTTTCCATTATAGAGTTTTACGAATTCTTTCAACAGCTTCTGCAGTTGCTTCGTGAGAACCAAATGAAGTTAAACGGAAGTATCCTTCTCCTTGTTTACCAAATCCAGCACCAGGAGTACCAACGATTTGAAGTTCGTTTAATAAGTAATCGAAGAATTCCCATGATCCCATTCCGTTTGGACATTTTAACCAAATGTATGGAGAGTTAATTCCACCAGTGTACCAGATTCCTTTTTCATCTAATACATCAGCGATCATTTTCGCATTTTCCATATAGTATGCGATATTTTCTTGACATTCAGCATATCCTTGTTCGCTTAAAGCAGCTTCACCAGCTCTTTGAACGATGTAAGGAACTCCATTGAATTTAGTAGATTGACGACGGTTCCACATTGGATTTAATTCAGTGTTTGAACGAACCAATTGAGCAGGAACAATTGTCCATCCCATACGAGTTCCAGTAAATCCAGCTGTTTTTGATAAAGAACAAATTTCAATAGCGCAAGTACGAGCTCCTTCAACCGCGAAAATAGAACGAGGATAGTCTTCTTTAATGAAAGCTTCATAAGCAGAGTCATAAATAATAATAGAGTCTGTTTCGTTTGCGAAATCTACCCATTCTTTTAATTGTGCTGTTGTATAAGCTGCACCAGTAGGGTTGTTAGGAGAACAAATGTAGATAATATAACTTTTCTTTTCTACTCCAGCAGGCATAGGTAAGAATCCGTTTTCTTGATTTGCGTCGACTAAATTGATTTTTCTTCCACACATGATATTTGAATCCATATATACAGGATATACTGGATCTGGAATTAAGATTTCATTGTCACCAAAGATATCTGTGATGTTTCCACAGTCTGATTTAGCTCCATCCGAAATGAATACTTCATTTGAAGCTAACTCTACACCGAAAGATGCATAGTGGTTTTGAACGGCTTTGATTGTGAAATCGTATCCTGTTTCAGGTGCGTATCCACGGAAAGTAGATTGGTCTGCCATTTCATCAACGGCTTTGTGCATAGCTTCAATAACAGTCTTAGTTAATGGAAGAGTCACGTCTCCAATACCTAAACGAATTACTTTTTTGTCAGGATTAGCAGCTACATAGGCATTCACTTTTTTCGCAATGTTAGAGAATAAATAATTTTTTTCTAAATTATTATAATTGTCGTTTACTAAAATACTCATAATTCTTTTCCTTTCAATAATTCTTATGGATTATTCGGCTAATAAATCATCCATTGTGTAGAAACCAGCTTTTTGGTTTACTAAATATTCAGCAGCTTTTACTGCACCGTTTACGAAAATTTGACGGCTTGTTGCGTTATGTGAAATGGTGATTGTTTCATCTTGTCCAAAATAGTACACTGTGTGCTCACCAGCGACTGTTCCACCACGTAAAGCAGAAATTCCAATTTCTTTTCCACGTTTTCCAACCATTCCTTCACGACCGAATACATGTTTGTATTGATTTTCTGGATCCATTGCGTTAAGAAGCATGATAGCTGTTCCAGAAGGTGCATCGGCTTTTTGGTTGTGGTGTTTTTCAACCATTTCCATATCAAAGTCTTCTTCTAACATAGGTGTTAACATTTGAAGCGCTTTTCTTAATACCGCTACTCCATATGAATAATTATATGAGAAGAATACTGGGTTTGTTTGTGATAAAGCTTTAATCGCATTCATATGTTCATCTTGTAAACCAGTTGTACCCATTACTAGAGCAGCTCCTGTTTCTTTACAATAATCACATACCCAGGCAACATTATCACGGTGCGAGAAGTCAATCACAACATCGGCTTTTTCTGTTAATTGATCTTTATTAAAGATATCAAAGTTTCCAATTGATTCATGACCATGAGCAACACTAGTAGAAGTTAAAAGTGTACCCATGCGTCCACATCCAATGACTGCAACTTTCATTAGATTAATCCAACCTTTTCTAAGGCAGCGCGTAATTTAGCTTTGTTGGCATCTGCCATTTCATATAATGGTAAACGATATCCACCAACTTCTTTACCCATCATATTTAATGCTTCTTTAACTGGGATTGGGTTAACTTCACAGAATAATGCGTGGATTACATCTAAGTAATCTAATTGAAGTTTTAAGCTTTCTTGTGGTTTTCCATCTAACCAGGCTTGAACGATATTGTGTGTGTATTCTGGAGCAATATCAGCTAATACAGAAATAACTCCACTTCCTCCTAATGCCATGATTGTTGTGATCATGTCATCGTTTCCTGAATATAAAGCGAAATCTTCTGTTACATAACGAGCGATGTTAGTCGCATATCCAATGTTTCCACTAGCTTCCTTAATACCGATGATATTAGGGTGTTTTGATAATTCAGCAACAACACTTTCGCTAATTGAACATCCAGTTCTTCCAGGAACGTTATAAAGGATAATAGGAATATTAACTGCGTCTGCGCAAGTTAAGAAGTGGTGTAACATACCTTTTTCGTTAGCCTTGTTGTAGTAAGGAGAGATTAATAATAATTGATCAGCTCCCATTTTTTCGTATTTAATACTTCTTTCTTTCATCGCTTGTGTTGAGTTTGAACCAGCACCAACGATAATTGGAACTCGTTTGTTGGCAACTTTAATAGCGAATTCAACAACGTGGTCGTCTTCTTCTTGTGTCATTGTAGAACTTTCACCAGTAGTACCTAATACTAAGATGGCATCTGTTTTGTTGGCAATGTGCCATTCGATTAATTCACCCATTTTTTCAAAGTTTACACTTCCATCTTCATGGAATGGGGTGATTAGTGCGACAATACTTCCTTTGATTGGTTTCATTTTAAAATTACTCCTTTCACCAATAAAATAAAAACGTCAGCAAGCACACTATCTTACTGACATGGTATAAACATATCAATCTAAGATAGCACTCCTACAAAGTAGACAGTCCAATAAATGTTCTTCATTGAACCACCATAGCCTTATGCCTAAGACTAAAGTTCGGCAATTTCGCTTACGAGATGAATCATACGCACGCCTGCTCTTCATCCTTTCGTCTACATTGCGCCTCTATCTAGGCACTATTATACACCTATAAAAAAAATAATCAAAATATTTGACAGGAGTATGCATAATTTATAAACAATATGTACAATTTTATGAACAAAGAAAAAACAGCAACGTCTGAAAATGTTTCGGGAGGACATTTTCCTAAACATTGCTGCATGAGTATGAAAATACTCAGTGATCTATTTTGTCACAAAAACCAATCCGTAAATGTTTGGCCCAGTGTGGCAACCAATTGCACAACCTACTTGTTCCGAAGCGTCTAATCCATCTAATCCGGCAATTAAATCTTGCATATTTGCATCATCCTTTGAGAAAATAGGAACAATAGGGAAGTTTGTATCAATACTGCTGTTTTTGTATAAATCCAGAATTTCTTGAATCGCTTTTTTCTTTCCACGTTTCATTTTAATAAGTTCAATAACCCCTTTGTTATTTACTGTAATAACCGGCTTTAATTTTAAGAAATCTCCGAAAGAAGAAATGCTGGCAGGCATTCTTCCACCACGAGCTAAGTATTCTAAAGTATCAATACAAGCTAAAATCTTAACACGATATTTAAATTCTTCGATCTTAACGATAGCTTCTTCAAAACTTACTCCTTGATCACGAAGTTGACAAGCGTATCTTACAATGAAGCCTTGCCCAATTGTCGCAGTTCGAGAATCCACAATGTGAATCTTATCATATTCAACCATTTCTTTTGCCATTACTGCTGTTGAATATGTACCAGAAAGAGCGCTGGAAACACATACGCAAATGGCTTCTTCCCCATTTTTCTTAATTTCTTCAAAAAGATCCAAGAAAGAAGCGGGGGTTGGTTGTGATGTTTTTAAATGTTCCTTTTCCATTAAGTTCCAAAATTCTATCATATCTTTTTTCTTGTCGTCTAACAGAATTTGTTCTCCAACGGTAATTGTAAGAGGAATCATATCTATATTGTATTTTTCTAATTGTTCTAATGTAATATCGGAAGCTGAGTCAGTAATAATTCTCATATTTTTCTCCTTTGGCATCTAGCCGAAAAGCATGATACTCCAGTATCATGGATCGTTCAACCATTTATTTTGAACATCAAACAAATGATACGAAAATAAAAAATCGTATCATAATAAAATACGTGAAATAGTAGATGTGCTTTTTTTGTGAAATCGGGCCATCTTATTGAATTTGATGCTCAATTTCGATATATTTAAGGTGTTGAAAGAATGTTTCTTTCAAAGAAAGTAGAGGGATTTATTATGAGAAAAACAAAGATTATCTGTACAATTGGACCATCAAGTGAAAACGAAGAAACTTTAACAGAAATGGCTTTAGCCGGGATGAATGTTGCTCGCTTGAACTTTTCACATGGATCTTATGAAGAACACCAAAAGAAAATAGATTTAGTAAAAAAAGTACGTGAAAAATTAGGATTACCAATCGCCCTAATGTTAGATACAAAAGGACCAGAATATCGTATTGGAACTTTTGAAAATGGATCGGTAGAATTAAAAGAAGGAGATACATTTACATTTACTTCGGATGATGTAGTAGGAAATGAAACAGTTGTATCGGTGTCTTATAAAAATTTCGCGAAAGAATTAAATATCGGAGATACAATTTTAGTAAACAATGGAATCTCTATTTTTGAAATCGTAGAATTAACAGATACTGATGCAGTATGTAAGGTCATCAATGGAGGAAAGCTTTCAAATCGTAAGAGTATGAGCTTCCCTAATCACGTTATGAAACAAGAATTCTTAAGTGAACAAGATAAAAAAGATTTATTGTTTGGAATCCAAAACGATGTAGACTTCGTAGCCGCTTCTTTCGTATCGACAAAAGAGGATATGTTGAAAATGCGTAACTTCTTAAATAAAAACGGAGGAAAAGACATCAATATTATCGCAAAAATTGAAAACCGTTCTGGTGTAGACTGCATCGATGGAATTTGTGAGGTAGCTGACGGTGTAATGGTCGCTCGTGGGGACTTAGGTGTAGAAATTCCTTTTGTGGAAGTACCATCTGTACAAAAGAAATTAATCACAAAATGCCGTTTAATGGGAAAACTAGTTATCACAGCTACAGAAATGTTGGAATCTATGATTTCCAACCCAAGACCAACACGTGCTGAAATTTCAGACGTTGCCAATGCGGTATACGATGGAACAAGCGCTGTTATGTTGTCAGGAGAATCTGCAGCTGGTAAATATCCAGTATTAGCCGTTAAGAATATGGCAGAAATTGCTGAATTTACTGAAAAACAAATCCACTATGTAAAACGTTTCCAAAATACAGATTTTGAAATCAAGAATAACGTGGATGCATTGTCTCATTCTACTGCTTTAATGGCAATTAACACAAATGCGAAAGGAATCGTTATTTCTTCATTATCTGGACAAACGGTAAAAATGGTAAGTCGTTTCCGTGCTCCTGTAGATATCATCGGAACAACTGTCAATGAAAAAGTATGTCGTCAATTAAACTTAAGCTGGGGTGTAATTCCAGTTATGAGCGAAGAATACTCTTCAATGGATGTTATCTTCTATGCCGCTACAAAAACAGCGAAAGAAATCTTAGATGTACAAAAAGGAGATAATATCGTTATTACTGGTGGACAAATTAATGGTAAGTCTGGTAATACAAATACTATTCGTTTAGAAACAATCAAATAAATGGAGAAAAATGGCGAATCTATGGAAATAAAATAGATTCGCTTTTATAATGTATTCATGGCAAAGAATGAATTTTTAAAAGAATGTATCGCCGATGCATTCTTAATTTTGTTGAAAGAGAAATCGCCAGAAAAAATTACAGCCCAAGCTATCGCAAAAGAAGCAGGTGTGGGAAGAGCCACTTATTTTCGTAACTTTAACTCAAAAGAAGAAACACTAACTTTTGCCCTGGTTAATTTATGGAATCGCTGGACCAATGAAAGAATTGATTCAAAATCGGTTCGAAATAATGTGGAAGATTTTTTTCAGTTTAATTATGAGAATAAGGAACTCATCAAGCGAATCTATGAGGTTCATTATGAACAAACCATTTATAAAGCTTTTTTTCAAATATTGAATGAATATCCATCTTATAATCCATTGGAAGCTTATTTAACGCGTTTTGCGGCATATGGACTCTTCGGACTTCTAGAAGAATGGGTATCAAGAGATTTTGCGGAAGAACCGGCTACTTTGGCGGAGTTTGTTGAAAATCACGTATTGTAAAAAGAAAGGTTGATGTTATATCAACCTTTTAATAATGATTTTAATTCTTTATATGTGTATGCTTTTTCATAAATTTTGGTACGAAGTTCACTCATTGTGCCTAAAGAATCAAAATTGTATGTGGATTGTTCTTTGTCTTTTTTAGAAATAGATTCTGTAACACTGATTTCATCTTCCATAAAAATGATGGTACCACTATATGGTTGATTTCCTTCTTGCGTTTTTCCTTCAATGGTCACAAACATTGCTGTATTTGTCATACTAACCTTAAAAGCTAAAGAATCCATTTTAAGGGCCGATAAGCTTATTAATCGATCCAAACTAAGTAGAGATATAAAAGTGTCCTGGGCATCAATTGGATTTTCTAATACATATGTCGTAGCCTCTTGTCCCTTAGAAACATGCAAGCTTCCAAGTTCATCGATATAACTGACGCTTGGTTTGTCGCCATCTATAATTAGCGTTTCAACACGACCAATCTCATCTTGTACAAAAGAAAAGTCATGTTCTTCAATGCTGGAAGGACCAGTGATGCTCTTTTTTAAAGAAATGGCATTATATTGTGTACTTAAGACTTGTGCATATGTGTTAATCGCTAATTGAAGACGTTCCAGGTCGTTGACCTTTAGATTTTTATATGTTGTCAATAAGGCTTTCATAGAAGAATTGAAAGAACCTTTTTCTTGAGAGTTTAGGGAAATTGTAAATAAATCTCCATCTTGTGAAAACGTATTTCCATCAAAGTTGATACTTCCATTTTCCGAAACCAATTTAAGAATAGAAGGAATAATAGGGGCTATATTCGGATCACATTCTTTCATACAGATTTCTTTGATAGGAGATTCTGTTTGTTCTAAAACAGAAATGGAAAAGACATCATCTTCTTGTCCAAAATACAAAGTAGCATTGTATTCGGGAATGAAATAAGCCAATTTTGAATGATCCATCGTTCCATTTTGTAATGAAAGTTGTAGTTGTATATGTTCGAAAAGGGCATGAAACCATTCTGGAACGCTTGCTAGGAATTGCTCTTCTGGGTTCACTGCGTTTTCCACAACTTCAGGCTCTGGCTTTTTTTCTGGTTTCGTTGGCTTTGGTTCTGGTTTAGTGCACCCAAATAAGGATACAAAGAGTGCACAGATCAAAAAGAAAGTACTTAATTTTTTCATAGTATAAAATCTCCTGCATGGATATCAATTAGGCCTTCCCCCATGATGTCCTTTAATATCAAAAAGGCTTCTTCTCCCGTACAATGTCCTGTATAAAATAAAGTGCCTGTTTCTTTTAGTTCGTATCCAATCGATTGGATTAGATCTATTTCTTCTTGAGAATAAGGTTTCTTTTGTTTCATATGAAAACCGCTAATCACGATATCTGGATAAGTCTGATACAAAGAATAAT
Source organism: Bacillota bacterium (assembly GCA_018065105.1). Taxonomy (GTDB): domain Bacteria; phylum Bacillota_I; class Bacilli_A; order Erysipelotrichales; family Erysipelotrichaceae; genus Floccifex. The sequence continues at coordinate 693 of JAGHTX010000100.1, read as the reverse complement.
AGCGATGCATGATGTTCACAATTCCATTGTGAGCACATCCGGAAATAAGGATGGATTTTCCATCACAAGTAATAACGACATATTGTTCATGCGCAAAAGAATCTTGAATATATTCTCCGTTTACCAGTTCGCGGATTCTTAGATTACTCGTTGGCCATTTTTCTCTTTCAGTCACCTTTGTGAAAATGGAGATTTCTTCATCCAGTGCAATATCTTTATCAATATAGTGTAAATTGGAAAGTCCCATAATTCTTGGATTGATGCCAATATAGGTATATCCTTCTTTTCTTAAACTGTAATACGCTCCGCCGGCTTTTTTATGTAGATAGATATCTGCATTTGGATTCAGTGAAGAAAAGCTAAGAATTCCTCCGGCATGATCGTAATGACCATGTGACAAAATTAGAGTATCTACTTTAGAAATATCTATATTTAGCTTTTGAGCGTTTTCCCATGTTTTAGAAGAAGCACCTGTATCCACTAGTAATTTGTGGTGGTCTGTTTCTACATATACAGATAATCCATGTTCACATTCACAAATTCCATTGGATGTGTTTTCCATTAATATTACAATTCTCATAGTAATAATATACATTAAAAAAGTAAAAAATAAAAAAAATTAGGTCCCTACCAACTTTTGTGTTCAAGTAGAGACCAATTACGAAATGTATCTATTCATGATTACCTATCCTT
>JAGHTX010000129.1 GCA_018065105.1 Bacillota bacterium | reverse complement strand
TATTGCCACAAAAAGATGGAATAGCTATGTTTTCCTAACCACTTTAATGGAGCTATTTCAAAAACGTTTCCCACTGGTAAAGAAGGATGGCTGACTAGATAAATAAGAAGGACAAATAAGAAAGTCATGCCGATCATTCCACCACGATATAGAATCGAACTTTGTCCATCCAAATAGTAATAAGCAACCATAGTTATAAGTAAAATAAAGAATGTACCAACCAAGCTTAAAACTTTTATAGAGTTCGAAACTTTCTTTTTCTTACCCGTCCAGAGAAAGCCAAGAATGGAACCGAACAATAGAGCATAAATACGCGTATGCGTTCCATAGTAAAGACTGGTAACATCCATACCTTCTCGATATAAAAGTGGCATAAGGATCATAGATAAAAAAGCCAGTATGGAAAGAATGGAAAGGGATAAGCCTTCTTTATGGATCTTTTGTCCCATTTTGTAGATTAAGAATAGGATTGGCCAGATCAAATAATATTGAAGTTCGATACCTAGATACCAGAAATGGGTAAAAGGCGAAGCATTGGAAATTCTTGAGAAATAATCGGCATTTTGATGGATTTGCCAGATATTGTTGTATCCCAATACAATAGAAAGAACTTCCTGTTTCATGCCCGATATCGAGTTAGGCGATAAGAAGAATAGAATCGCAATGGTAGTAAAAATCACAATCAATAAAGCCGGATATATTCTTACAATTCTTTTCTGGATATACGAAAATAGATGAAAATCCCTTTTACTTGTGATGGCTAATAAGAATCCGGTTAGCACAAAGAATAAGGATACACCTAAATAACCACCTTTAATACTATTAGGAAAAATGTGAAAAAGCGTAACACCAAGGATAGCCAGTGCTCGAATTCCATCCAATCCTTTTATATATAATTTTTCTTTTTTCATAACACACCTACTATTTACTAGACTATTATAAAGCTTTAAAGCACAAAAAAAAGGCTTTCTTGCGAAAACCTTTTCTAATATTACATTCCGAACATTTTTAACATAAATCCGTCGGCAACGGCAGAACCGATAACTCCGGCAACGTTTGGTCCCATAG
>JAGHTX010000040.1 GCA_018065105.1 Bacillota bacterium | reverse complement strand
TACGACAGAGATCTTGTTAAACAAGAAGCTGAACAAAACGCTTAATAATCTAAGTCTATCGAACTGAATGTTAAGAGACGTTTCTGAAACGTCTCTTTTTTCTTGTTTTTTAAATTAAATAATATATAATAGTTAACAGGAATGATTCCTAATAAGGAGAAACAATGGAAAAGAGGAACACGATCCAGAAACAATTGGTATTAGATGCGGTTTATGAATTAGGTAACCATCCTACAGCGGATGATGTATATCGATATGTTGTTAAGACGCATCCGACAATTGGAAGGGGTACTATTTATCGAAATCTAAATGGATTGGTAGAAGAGAAAAGAATAAGAAGAATTGAAATTTCCAATGGTTCCGATTGTTTTGATCACAATCTTGATACGCATTACCATGTTCAGTGTGTAAAGTGCAATCGAGTGCATGATGTAGATATGGAAGATACACCAGATCTATTGGGCAAAATTAAGCATGCTAATGGACATCAATTGATTAGTTTTGACATCTTATTTAAAGGCATTTGTTCTTCTTGTCGGGAAAAAGAAAGTTGAGGTAAAAATTATGGCAAACAAATACGCTGGAACAAAAACAGAAAAGAACTTAGAAGCAGCTTTCGCTGGAGAATCACAAGCTAGAAACAAGTATACTTACTTTGCTTCTGTAGCTAAAAAAGAAGGTTATGAACAAATGGCTGCTTTATTCTTAAAAACAGCTGATAATGAAAAAGAACACGCAAAAATGTGGTTCAAAGAATTAAATGGTATCGGAGATACTAAAGAAAACTTAAAAGCTGCTGCGGATGGTGAAAACTACGAATGGACAGATATGTACGAAGAATTCGCTAAAACAGCTGAAGAAGAAGGATTCAAGGCATTAGCCGCAAAATTCCGTATGGTAGCAGCTATTGAAAAACACCACGAAGAAAGATATCGTGCATTATTAAACAACATCGAAACTGCTCAAGTATTCGAAAAATCAGAAGTTAAAGTTTGGGAATGCCGTAACTGCGGTCACATCGTTGTAGGAACTAAAGCTCCAAACGTATGTCCAGTATGTGTTCACCCACAAAGCTATTTCGAAGTTAACGCTGAAAACTATTAATAGATAGGGGTATGGGCATTATGCAAATCTACAAATGTAAGAAATGTGGTACAATCGTTGAAGAAATCAAATTAGGTGGATGTCATCCATCGTGCTGTGGGGAAGCAATGACATTAATGAACGCTCTTACTACAGACGGTGCTAGAGAAAAACACGTGCCAAGTTATGTAGTAGAAGGAAACAAAGTGTCTGTACAAGTTGGTGAAGTAGAACACCCAATGATTGCTGTTCACTATATTGAATGGATCGCAATTGAAACAAATAAAGGGATTCAAAGAAAATGTTTAAATCCAGAAGAAGCTCCTAAAGCTGAATTCTTAATGGTTGAAGGAGAAGAATTGGTAGCTGTTTACGCTTATTGTAATCTTCATGGCCTTTGGATAGCTTAATATTTAAAAGGAAAATTGGAAGTGGCTATATCGTAGCTACTTCTTTTTAATTGCTCTTTTTTTCTACTTGTGTATAAATAAACGCATTTCATAAGCAGGAAATAAGGAACTAATAAATAAATGTGATAAGATGGTAAATATGAATAAGAAATATACATTAAGACATTATTTATTTAATCAAGGATTGTTTTATTCACTCGGACTATTGATGTTGCTTATTGTCGATTATATCAACTTATATATTCCTCAATATATTGGTGATGTAATGGATGGACTTACTTCGTTTTCTTATGGATTACAAGATGTGATCCACACACTTTTTGTGATGTTGATATTTGTTGGAATAATCACACTAGGAAGAGTTTTCTGGCGAGTTTTTATTTTTGGTGCCTCCCGACAAGTAGAAAAACAGATGCGTAACGATTTGTTTGAAAAGTTATTAACGCTCTCACAAACTTATTTTAACTATCACAAAACCGGAGATTTAATGTCCCATTTTACCAACGATATTGATGCAATTCATTATGCGATTGGGCCTGCCGTCATTTCTTGTTTTGATGCCATAGTCATGACAACCATGGTGCTTTATAAAATGATCGTATATGTCAATTTAAGACTGACCCTGTTATGTTTGATTCCTATGGCAGCGATTGGAATCGGTGGATACTTTTTTGGAAACGAGATAGAAAACAGCTTTTCTGCCAAACAGGAAGCTTTCTCTAAATTAAGTGATTTCGTACAAGAAAGTATTTCTGGCCAACGCGTCATCAAAGCCTTCGTTCAAGAAAAAAATCAAGATCGAGAGTTTTCTATTGTTAATAAATACAATCTAAAAAAGAATATGGATGTCGTAAAACTGATGGCGAGTGTTATGCCTCTATTAGAATTTGTGATTGGAATTAGCTATGCGATCACTATCTTTTATGGTGGATATTTAGCCATTACAGCACAGATTACTTTAGGAAGATTTGTTGCGTTTAATCAATACTTGGCAATGCTGGTTTGGCCGATGATTGCCTTTGGAGATGCGATTATTAGTTTTTCTCAAGGAAGAGCTTCCATGAAACGTCTTCAAGAAGTGTTTGATGAAATCCCACATATTGAAGATAGCGCAAATGTAAAAGATATTCGTACATTACATGGGAATATCACGTTTAATAATGTTTCTTTCCAATATGGAAAAGAATTTGAAGACAGTCTAAAGGATGTCTCTTTCCAAATTGAACAAGGAGAGACTTTTGCGATATTAGGAAAAACAGGCGCCGGAAAAAGTACTTTGGTCAGTGTATTAGCTCGTCTATATGATATTGATCGGGGAAGTATTCTTTTTGATGGGTATTTCATTAAAGACATTCCTTTAAAAACTTTACGAGAAAGTATCGCCTATGTTCCACAAGATAGCTATCTATTTTCTGACTCCATTTCCAATAATGTTCGATTTGGAAAATTAAGTGCTTCTCAAAAAGAAATAGAAGAAGCATGTAAGATGGCCTGTGTCCATGACAATATTGTCGATTTTCCAGATCAATATGAAACGATTGTAGGAGAAAGAGGAGTCACTCTTTCGGGTGGTCAAAAACAACGCTGTGCCATTGCCCGTGCACTATTAAAAGATGCACCAATTCTAGTATTAGACGATTCATTAAGTGCGGTGGATACAGATACCGAAGATCAATTGTTAGATAACTTGAAAAAGATACGAAACGGTAAGACGACCATTCTTATTGCCCATCGTGTATCTACAATTCGTAATGCCAATCACATTCTTGTTTTAGAAGAAGGAAAGATGGCTGAATATGGTACTTTTGAAGAACTGATGGCAAAAAATGGTATTTTTAAAGAAATGTACGATAAACAACAACTCGAAAAACAACTTCAAGGAGAAGAGCCATGGAAAGAATAGATCAGGAATTATTAGAAAGTAAGTCCACGGATCGAGTGGCTTCTCGATTAGCCGGTTATCTAAAACCATATATCGGAAAAGTTATCTTCTGTATTGTTTTAGTTTTATTATTAACCGCTTTGGAATTAATCCGCCCTATCTTAATTGGAGATGGAATTGATACCTACATCAGTGGATATACTCGACCTTATGCGGTGGTAGAAAATAGCGATATTTACTATCATGGAAAATATTTAAGCCAAAACGAAGAAGATGTAGAAAAGGCGACGTCTTTTTCAAAAATCGTTCAAGAAAATGACCAATACTATTATTATGAAAATCTATCGAAAGACGAATTGGAACAACCATTAAAAAATGGAACACGCCTGACAAGTGAAGAATTAAAAACACTTCGTAAACAGGATATTGATGGAATGGTTTCTATTGGAGTTAAGTATGTGATTGTTCTGTTCTTTATGTTAGCTTTTTCGACCATCCAGATGTTGACGCTACAAAAGATGGGGCAGGATATTATTTATACGATGCGAAAAGAAATGTTTCATCATGTTCATTCTTTACCACTTCGATATTTTGATACCCACCCTATTGGAAAAGTGGTTACTCGTGTAACGAACGATGTAGAATCACTCAATGAGATGTATTCAAGGATCCTGATCCGATTGTTTCAAAACGGAACGAAGATTGTTGGATATGCCCTGGTAATGTTTTTATTAAATCGAAGACTGGCGTTGTATTGTTTTATTTTTGTACCCATTATTTCCGTATTAACATACACAATGCGTACTTTATCTAGAAAATTTCACCGAGAAATTCGTAGTCGTATATCTTTATTAAACACATTCCTTTCTGAGAATATTTCGGGAATGCGTTTGATTCAGATTTTTGCGAATGAATTTAAGAAACAAAGTGAATTTGAAGATAAAAGTAAAGAACTATATGGAGCGCATATGAAACAAGTCAGTGTCAATGCGCTATTCAGACCCATCATTTACTTTTTATCGCAATTGGCTCTTGCTCTTGTGATTTATGTTGGTGCTAAAGATGTACTATCATCCGTGGTAACTATTGGTACGCTATATGTATTTGTGAACTACATTTCTTCGTTCTTTGAACCCATTCAGGAAATGGCTGAAGCTTTCTCAACTCTTCAAAATGCGATGGCTTCTGCCGAAAAATACTTTTCTGTTATGGATGAAATATCTCCAATTGTAGAAAAAGAAGATGCGATGGAGTTAAAGAATATAAGAGGAAAGATAGAATTTAGAAATGTAACCTTTGCGTATGATGGAGAACACGATGTATTAAAAGATATTTCTTTTGTGATTGAACCGGGTCAAAAGGTTGCCTTTGTAGGAGCCACTGGAGCTGGAAAGTCATCGATCTTAAATGTTTTGGAACGATTCTATGATATTAAATCAGGAGAAGTGTTGATTGATGATATCAACATTAAGGATCTAACATTAGATTCCATTCGTAGAAGTATTGGAATGGTACAACAAGATGTCTTTATTTTTACCGGAGATATCGAAACGAATATTAAGCTGTTTGACGAGGACTTATCCGATGCAGTTATGATAGAAAGTGCACAAATCGCCAATGCTCATACCTTTATTGAAAAATTGCCTCATCAATATAAAGAACCTGTTTCTGAAAGAGGAAGTACGCTATCCAGTGGACAAAGACAATTATTGTCTTTTGCTAGAACGCTAGCGCACAATCCCAAAATACTGGTTATGGATGAAGCGACCGCAAATATTGATACAGAAACCGAACATCTGATTCAGGATGCTTTGGAAAAAATGATGGTAGGAAGAACAACCATTATGGTAGCGCATCGATTAAGTACGATCCAGCATGCCGATACAATCCTTGTAATGCATCATGGACGCATAGTCGAACGAGGAAACCATCAAGAATTATTGAGACAAGACGGTGTATATAAGAAATTGTATGAATTACAATTGTTCTCTGCCTAGAAGGAGTCAAGAATGAAATTAGTTGCTTATTTTAGTGCCACTGGTAGAACCAGAAAGAAAGCGAAGAAGTACGCAGAAGAATTGAAAGCGGATCTTTTTGAAATTCAACCAGAAGTTTCTTATACGATAAAAGATCTAAACTGGATGAGTAAGAAATCGAGAACAAGTGTAGAAATGAATGATAAGAGTTTTCGACCTAAAATGAAAGAAAATCCAATTGACCTTTCTAAATACGATACCATTTATTTAGGATTTCCAATTTGGTGGTATGTGGCTCCAACAATTATAAACACATTCTTAGAAAGCTATGATTTTTCAGGAAAGACCATTTATTTATTCGCTACCAGTGGAAGCAGTGGATTTGGTAGCACTATGGAAGAATTAAGAATCAGTGCTCCTGATGCGAACTTTAAACTTTGGAGAATCAATAATAAGGAGCTGTAAACATGCAAAGAATTCAAATGGTTCAAAATTATATTGATAAAGTTATTGAAAATCTACCATTAGAAATTGATAAAAAGTATGGATATATGCATCTTTATGGTGTATCCCAAGCTTGTGCGATGATCGCAATGAAAAGAAATCTAGACGTAGAGCTTGCTACCATTGCGGGTCTATTACATGATATCTATTCGTATAAGGCTTATACAACACTGGATCATGCACATAAGGGAGCTGAAATGGCTAAAGATATAATGCAGTCTTTAAAGGTTTTTAATCAGAAAGAAATAGAACTTGTTTGCCATGCGATATATGTGCATAGTGATAAACACTTAATTCATACTCCATTTGATGAATGTCTAAAAGATGGTGATGTCTTACAACATTGTTTATACAATCCATTAGCTAATCCAAGTCGTCATGAAAAAGAGCGCTTTGAAGCTTTGAAACAAGAATTTTGTGTATAAATATCTTCATTTGGAATAATTCTTATAAATAATCAGAGGCAATTGAGTAATCAGAAAAGAAGTTTAAACATGTAATATGTATCGTTTTGATCTTGATATTCTCATCAGAATTTATAAGTAGTAAAAAACAAAAGAGATTCATCTTGAATCTCTTTATTTGTTTATGGCGTCCGAGACTGGAGTCGAACCAGAGACTTACCGCTTAGGAGGAAAGGATAGTTAAAGTCTTTAGGTTAATTTGGTGCCAGTAGTGTCATTTACCGTCAGTAACGACAGAGGAAACTGCAATTTTACAACTATTTCTTCATTTGATGCCTATAGAATCATTTAGTACCCTTAGCAAAACACAATTATTTTATGTATCTCCAAATTTGTATTGATTTAGTAAAATTTGGAGTTGTGCAATTACGTTGAGACAATGAAATGCACTTAAATATATTCATATTCCATATGGACATATATCATAGACATCATAGACATTAACATAGACATTTTGGAGACATTTTGTTATAAGAATGACGAAGTACAACTATAACGTAGAAGAATGTGAGAATATGATAAAACAACTAATTGCTAAATGTACTGATTATGATTTTAAAGAAATATTAGAAAGTAAGAAGCACAAAAGTTGGTTTAAAAGTGTATCTGCATTTTCTAATGGAAATGGGGGAAAACTTTTTTTCGGTATCAGCAATGATGGGATTGTTACTGGAATTAAAGATGCACAAAATGATATCGAAAAAAATAGTGAATTAATAATTGCTCGAGTTGATCCACGTCCTATTTTTACAATTGTTCCTTTAGTCGAGGATGATAAAACAATATTAATTTTAAATGTTGAAGCAGGATTTTCAACACCATACTATTATCGCTATGATGGAATAACTGAAGCCTATGTTCGAATGGGAAGTCAATCAGTTCAAGCACCAACATATATTTTAAATGAGCTTATTCTAAAAGGTACTGGGAGAACATATGACAGTATTGTGACAAGTTATAAAAAAGAGGATTATTCTTTTTCAATACTTGAAAGTTATTTTAAAGAAAGAACAAATACAAACTTTACAATACATGATTACATTTCATTTGGACTCATGACTAAAGATGGTTATTTAACTAATGCGGGTCTTCTATTAGCAAATATCAATCCATATCGACAAAGCCGATTATTTTGTACTAAATGGAATGGAATAACAAAAACAGCAGAGAATGAAACACTTGATGATAAAGAGTTTGATGGGTCATTAATCAAACAATTAAATCAAGCATTAGAGTTCTTCAAAAACAACACAGTTACAAAATGGAAGAAAATTGGATTAAATACTGTATACGAATATGAATACGATGAAACAGCAATACTTGAAGCTTTGGTTAATGGAATCATTCACAGAGATTATAATAATCTAGGTGCTGAAGTATGCATGAATATATATCTTGACAGAATTGAGATAACTTCACCTGGTGGTATGGTGTCTGGCGAAAAAATTCCAGAAAGCATTGATTTTACTATGGAATCCATGAGAAGAAATCCAATAATTGCTGATGTATTTTGGAAAATGCGCTATATGAATAGAAGAGGATCTGGTTTAGCTAAAATAACATCAGCAACAAACCAATTATTCAGGGATAATAAAAATCATGTCTCATTTATGAGTTCAGGTGCATTTTTTAATGTTAAAATTGAAAATTCATTATATAACAGCTCTATTATTGCTAAACTATCTGATCGTGAGAAAAAGATAATAGAAATAATCTCAACTAATAGTAAAGCTACTCTTGTTGAATTAGCAAATAAGCTTAACGTATCAACAAAAACTATTGACAGAGACACAAAAAAATTACAAGAGTTGGGTGTATTATCTTCTATAGGAAATGGAAGAAGCAGAATATGGACTGTCAATGTTTAGTATTCTCAAAAATTGATATTTTAAAGCTCTATGATTAAAGTAAAAATTAGAATTTGTGGAGGTGACGATATGAGAAAGTGCATTCGTTGTGGAATAGAAATGATAGAAGCTTATGATGTTAAAGTTGAAGGCGCTGCATATGGATTAAAGATCACAAAACCTGGTATCTTCAAAGAAAACTTAGGAAAGGTTCACGTAGCCGTATGTCCTAAATGTGGATATTTAGAGTTTTATCTTGAGGATACGACAAAGATAGAAAAAGAAAAATCCTAGTTTGTTAAACTAATAAAAGAGATCCTAGCAACAAAACTAGAATCTCTTTATTTGTTTATGGCGTCCGAGACTGGAGTCGAACCAGCGACCTACCGCTTAGGAGGCGGTTGCTCTATCCTACTGAGCTACAGGGACAAAAAAATGGCGCACCTGACAGGACTTGAACCCGCAACCACCAGAATCGGAATCTGTTACTCTATCCAATTGAGCTACAGGCACGTGCACCACTATTATATCAATTAATAAGAAAAAGGTAAGAAATAAATACTATTTTCGTAATATTTTTTCCATTTTTTTGCCTTTGGCAAGTTCATCTATAAGTTTATCTAACTGTCTAATTTTCTTCATGATAGGCTCTTCTATGTTTTCTACACGAATACCGCATATAACCCCTTTAATAAGTTCACTGTTCGCATTCCATTCTGGAGCCTGAGTAATGAATTCCTGATAAGTTGCTTGCGAATCTAGTAATTGATCCAATTGAATATCCGTATAGCCTGTTAACCAGGAAGTAATTTCATACACTTCTTCTTTACTCTTTCCTTTTCGTTCAGCCTTTGCGATTAATAAAGGAAAAACTTTACTAAATTTCATTTCATATATTTTTTCGTTTGCCATATGTTTACCTCTTATTCCATTATACATGGATTAAAAATGGTTGACTTTAAATTCGTAATAAATTTATAATTATAAAGATGCATGGAGGTGAAAAGAATGGACAATTGTGATAGTTACGGGCCGAGTCTGAGTGATGAATATTATATAGAATTGTCTATTCTTTTTTATAGACAACTTAAATTCATATACTAATATTCTCACCGTATAGCGCCAAATTAACCGAAAAAAACGATAGGCATACTAACGGTGTTTTATTATGCCTTAAACGAAATGAAGAGGAGGCCTAATTATGGAAGAAAAAGAAGTATTAGAAGAATTAGAAAATGAAGAAGTTGAAAAAACATATGCGCAAGAGATTATTGAATTGCTTCGTAGTGATCTTACAAATGAAGAATTAAAAGAAAAATTAGACGATTATCACGAAAACGATATTGCCGAAGCGTTCGAATCCGTTACACCAGAAGAAAGAAAACGCTTGTTCTCTTTGTTTGATGATGAAACCATCTCAGATGTATTCTCATATATAGAAGATTTAGATCCATATTTAAAAGAAATGGATTTAGAAGTCATTGCCGATATCCTTGAAAACATGGATGCCGATGATGCCGTTGATATCTTGGAAGAAATGGATGATGATATCCAGGAACAATTGATCGAAATGATTGATGAAGAATCCAGAGAAGATATCAGTTTGATCCAATCGTATGAAGACGATGAAATCGGTTCGGTTATGACAACCAACTTTATTGAAATCAAAGAAAATTCTACGATTCGTGAAGCCATGAGATCTTTGGTGGCACAAGCCGGGGACAATGACAATATTACAACGATTTATGTTGTGAACAATGAAGAAAAATTTGTTGGAGCCATTGATTTAAAAGATTTAATCTGTGCTCGAGAAGGAAGTCTACTCGATGATATTATCGTTAACTCGTATCCAACATTGGACGATCACGAAAAAATCAGCGATTGTATTGAATGGATCAAGGACTATGCCGAAGACTCTATTCCTGTTTTAGATAGTGAGGAAAGAATTCTAGGAGTTATCACATCACAAGATGTCATCGAAGTTGTCGATGATGAAATGGGTGATGACTATGCGAAATTAGCCGGGTTAACTGCCGAAGAAGATTTAAATGAAACGACAAAAGAAAGTATGAAAAAGCGATTACCATGGTTGATTGCTCTACTATTCTTAGGTATGTTTGTATCCAGTGTTGTTGGTGTCTTTGAAGGGGTTGTATCCAAAATTGCGATTGTTGTATGTTTCCAATCTTTAATCTTAGATATGGCCGGAAATGTTGGAACGCAATCTCTTGCCGTTACCATTCGTGTATTAATGGATGAAAACTTAACAGGAAAACAAAAACTTGGACTAGTATTTAAAGAAATCAAAGTCGGATTCTGCAACGGATTGTTACTAGGAGGTATGTCCTTTGTCTTTATTGGAATTTATGTAGCGTTCCTAAAAGGATACGATGTATTACATGCCTTCTTAATTAGCGGATGTGTCGGAATCGCTTTATTAGCGGCTATGATTATCTCAAGCTTAGTAGGAACTGTTGTACCAATGTTCTTTCACAAAATTAAAGTCGATCCAGCGGTAGCTTCTGGACCATTAATCACAACCGTGAACGATTTGGTTGCGGTTATTAGTTACTATGGTCTTGCTTGGTTATTATTAATTGAATTGTTGCACATTTATTAAAAACATTCCAAGTGAATGTTTTTTCTTTTGTGCTAAACCTTAGTTTAGGGTGTAAAATGTTATCACAAGGAGGATTTTATCATGATTGATGGAAGCAAATACGTACCTTATGAAGAAAGAACAGGAAATGAATCTATTGTTTATTTCACTCGTGACCTTTCGGCTGAAGGATTAGAAAAAATGTATAATAGAATTAAAGGGAACTTAAGTGGAAAAATCGCAGTTAAGTTACACACAGGAGAACCTAAAGGACCAAATATCATTCCTCGTCCATGGGTTCGTCACTTGATTGAAAATCAAATCCCAGAAGGAACCATTGTAGAAACAAACACTTTCTATAAAGGAGCTCGTTATTGTACAGAAGACCACTTGGAAACATTAAAAGTAAACGGTTGGACTTTCTGCCCAGTAGATATCATGGATTCAACAGGAACACAATTATTACCAGTAAAAGGTGGTAAATGGTTCGAAAACATGTCTGTTGGAAAAACGATGACAGATTATGATTCTTTATTTGTATTAACACACTTCAAAGGACACGCTATGGGTGGTTTCGGTGGATCCAACAAGAATATCGGTATTGGATGTGCATGTGGTCACATTGGTAAAAAATGGATTCACCAACAAGAAAATTCAGACGATCCATGGTCAGTCGTACAAGAAGAATTAATGGAAAAAATTTCGGAAAGTACAAAAGCGACTATTGATTACTTCGGAAGAAAAGTATCTTACGTAAACGTATTAAGAAACATGTCTGTTTCTTGTGACTGTGAAGGTGTGGGAGCTGCTCCTGTTGTAACACCAAACGTTGGTATCTTAGCATCTACAGATATCGTTGCCATTGACCAAGCATCTATTGATATGGTATTTGCGATGAAAGACGAAGATCACAAAGATTTAGTCGAAAGAATCACAACTCGCCACGGTTTACGTCAACTTTCTTACATGAAAGAATTAGGTATGGGAAATGATCGCTATATCTTAATCGATGTAGACAACAACGATGCAAGAATCTGTGCAAAAGATGCGATTGCTCATGTTGTACCATTTGTAGAAGACAAAAAGATTAGCTTATAAGAGATGTGGGAAGATTAAATCTTCCCTTTTTTACCTGACTTAATGTCATATAAAATGAATTAAATGTAAAATATAGTAGACATAAAGTAATGTAAATGCTAATATTGAATTACCAAAGAAAAGAGGTAATTTATATGAGTATGAAATTATTAGGATTTATTACAGGACTTATTGTAGCCCTTGTTCTAGTTATGATCATTAAATCAAAAGCTACAAAGACTATGAAAACGTTTGATGAAAGACAAATGGTAGAAAGAGCGAACGCTTTTAAAATCGCATATTGGGTTTTAGCTTTCTTCGTTTGTATGTATGGAATTCTAATGTCTGTTGATGGTGCACTTGTAACATATTTAGGAACTGTTGGATTGTTTAGTGGGTTCTTCTTATCCGTTGCGATATTTGCGATTGTTTGTATCTGGAAGGAAGCTTATCAAGGAATCAATGAAAATAAAAACTGGCTGTTGATTGGACTTATTGGAGTTATGAATATCGTGGTATTCATTTATGATACGATGAAGTACGGCTTTGTTGAAGATGGCGCACTATCTTTTCATTGTATTAATTTAGAGTGTGGTATACTAATGGTGGTTGTTCTAGTAACATACATGTTAAAAAAACAACTAGATAAGCGAGAAGACTAATGAAAAATCTAAAATTAAAAGCAGCTCGTGCTGGAAAAGATCTTTCCCAACAGGCATTAGCAGAAGCAGTTGGTGTATCTAGACAAACCATCAATGCGATTGAAAAAGGCGATTACAATCCCACTATTAAATTATGCTTAGCCATCTGCAAAGTTTTAGAAAAAACATTGGATGAACTATTCTGGGAGGATTAATCATGGAAAGAATCACAAGCTTTAGCGTAGACCATACAAAATTAAAAAAGGGAGTTTATGTATCTCGTGTTGATGACAATCTAACAACATTCGATATTCGTATGACCCAACCTAATACAGAACCAGCTTTAGATCCTAAGGCAGCGCATACAATTGAACACATTGGAGCCACATTATTAAGAAATGGATCGCAAAAAGATAAAATCATCTATTTTGGACCCATGGGATGTATGACTGGATTTTATTTAATCACCAAAGAATTAAGTCATAATCAAATCATTGATTTGGTCAAAGAAGTATATACGCAAATCGCAAACTGGAATACCGAAATTCCTGGGGCTAAACCAGAAGAATGTGGTAACTATTCTTATATGGATTTAGAGAAGGCAAAAGCTGCCGCAAAATATTTTGTGGAAAGTGAATGGGAAAGAGAATATCACTTCTTATAGGAGATAAGCATGAATAAGATTATTGTTCGAGCCGACGATCTAGGATTTTCAGAAGGAGTCAATTACGGCATCGAAAAGTCGGTTAAAGAAGGAATCATTCGAAGTGTTGGAATTATGGTGAATATGCCAGCTACCCAGCATGGATGGAATTTATTAAAAGATACAGGCGCTTGTTTTGGATTGCATACAAATATCTGTGTAGGAAAGCCTTTGGTAGATCCTAAGCTGGTACCTAGTATTTGTGATGAACAGGGAAATTTAAAATCATCAAAGACATATCGAGCTGCCGCAAAAGAAGGAAAAGACTTTGTCGTTTACGATGAAGTTTTACTCGAAGTAGAAGCTCAATATCAAAGATTCGTGGAATTAACCGGACACAAGCCTCATTATTTTGAAGGACATGCGGTAGCAAGTCCAACTTTCTTTAGGGCAATGGAAGAAGTGGCCAAAAATCACGATTGTGACTATTTAGGTATGTCTTTCTTTGGACCCTCAAAATTTAGAAATACAACTTTGTATGTGTCTTTAGATTCCATGCTTCCAGACTACGATCCATTTGAGTGCTTAAAAAGAGATGCACTAAAAGAATATCCAGACAATGGAGTCTGTATGTTTGTTTGCCATCCTGGGTATCTAGATGCCTATATCTTAAAAACATCTTCGTTAACCATTCCTCGAACTTTAGAAGTGGAAATGGCTTGTTCTCAACAAACCAAGGATTGGCTAGCCGAAAATAATATCGAAGTTATCACATACGATGATTTGATTTAATACAAGATTTACGAAGTAAGCGAGTAACATACTCGCTTTTTATGTGCTATAATGTCTTGACGGAGGACGGAATATGGAACAAGGCTCTTTATTTATCACATTAGACGATGAACCAGAAGAAAAATATGACAATCGACCATTAGCCGATCGTATGCGACCAGAAACCTTGGAAGAATATGCAGGGCAAAGACAACTGGTTGCCCAGGGAAATCTATTATGGCAAATGATTGAACACGACAATGTTTCTTCTATGATATTCTGGGGACCTCCTGGAGTTGGTAAAACGACATTGGCTCGTATTATTGCCAATCAAACGAAATCACACTTTGTGGACTTTAGTGCGGTAACCAGCGGAATTAAAGAAATCAAAGAAGTGATGAAACAAGCGGATGCACGAAAAGCGATGGGCCAAAAAACTATTTTGTTTGTAGATGAAATCCATCGTTTCAATAAAGCGCAACAAGATGCTTTTTTACCTTACGTGGAAAAAGGAAGCATTATTTTGATTGGTGCCACAACGGAAAATCCAAGCTTTGAAATCAATAGTGCCCTTTTATCGAGATGTCGAACTTTTGTTCTAAATGCTTTGGAAAAACAAGATTTAGTGGCATTGATTCATAGAGCCATCCAATCACCAAAAGGATTAGGAAGTTTAAACATTCATATTCAAGAAGAAGATATTGAGGCTATTGCGGCTTTTGCGGGTGGAGATGCCCGATTCTGCTTGAATACTTTAGAGATGGTTGTGTATAATTCACCAAGTGATATGGAAGGAATTCATGTATCCAAAGATATTTTGAGACAATGTATTCAAAGAAAATCACTCTTATATGATAAGGATGGCGAGGAACACTACAACATTATTTCAGCGTTACACAAAAGTATGCG
This sequence comes from Bacillota bacterium, assembly GCA_018065105.1. Classification (GTDB taxonomy): domain Bacteria; phylum Bacillota_I; class Bacilli_A; order Erysipelotrichales; family Erysipelotrichaceae; genus Floccifex. The sequence goes on along the minus strand of JAGHTX010000040.1, from coordinate 8,793 downwards.
AAATAGTGATGTACAGGCAGCTATTTACTGGCTGGCTCGTATGTTAGAAGCGGGAGAAAATCCATTGTATGTGGCAAGAAGAATTGTTCGATTTGCCAGTGAAGACATTGGTATGGCCGATTCTAGAGCTTTAGAAATCTGTATTGCCGCCTATCAGGCATGCCATTATTTAGGAATGCCAGAATGCAACGTACATTTAACGCACGCGGTTGTTTATTGTGCCTTGGCACCAAAATCCAATAAGTTGGAAGTTGCTTATTTTGCGGCTCGTGATGATGCAATTCGAACATTAGAAGAACCAGTTCCTTTACAAATTCGAAATGCACCAACAAAATTAATGGAACAACTCGGATATGGAAAAGATTACGAATATTCGCATGATTACGAATTCCATATGACCGATATGCAGTGCTTACCAGATGCACTCGTAGGAAAAGAATATTATGTACCAACCGATCAGGGAAGTGAGGCTAAGGTACAAAAACGATTGGCTCAAATTGCTGCAATTAAGGCAATGGTAGCTAAAAATAGGAGAAAAAAGTAATATGAAGATAGAAATTCATTCGTTACAGGAAACACAGGAATTTGCCAAAAAAATGGCAGATTTATGTAAAGATAAACAAATTGTGATTACTTTAGATGGAGATTTAGGTGCAGGAAAAACAACCTGGACAAAGGCGTTTGGAAAAGCATTGGGCGTAAAAGGTACCATTAATTCTCCAACTTTTACCATTTTAAAAAGTTATAAACAAGGGAATGGAAGCCCTCTTCACCATATTGATGCCTATCGTTTAGAAGGCGCTAGTCAAGATTTAGGTTTTGAAGATTGTTTTGATGAAGGAATCTGTGTAATCGAATGGTCTGAATTTATTGAAGATCAGTTACCAGAAGATCGTATCCAAATGTCCATTGAAGAAGGAATGGATGAAGAACGTATTATTACAATAGACGCTACAGGATCTATTTCTCAAGAAATTATTGGAGGATTACTATGATCAGCTTATGTATGGACAGTGCCTACAAGCATTTAGTTTTAGGTATTTATAAAGATAAAGAATTAGTCAAAGGAATTGCTTTTGAATGTTTCAAGAAACAAAGTGAAACTCTATTTGTAGAATTGAATCAATTATTAGAAGAAACAGGCTATGACTATAAGGATATCGATGAAGTCATCATTACCCAGGGGCCAGGAAGCTATACAGGAATTCGTATTGCGATGACAGTAGCTAAAGTTTTATGTACCCAAATGAAAAAGAAACTATCCTGTATCTCAACTATGCAGTTATATGCCGGTATGGAAACAGGAAATGTTATCTTGGATGCTCGTTCTAAAAGAGCATATGTTGCTCATGTAGAAAATGGACAAATCGTAGGAGAAACAAAAATCTTAGAAGTAAGCGAATTAGAAGATTTCTTAGTCAACAATCCAGGAACATTATTTGGAGATGGATATTTGGTTAATCAGGAAGCCAAACTAGCAAACTTTTTAGAAAACTTTATTCAAGTACCAAGCAAGGAAGTAACAAATATTCACGCTTTAGTTCCTGAATATTTAAAAGAAAGTGAAGCCTACAAAGCATGAGAGAAATGACAGAAAAGGATCTAGAACAGGTCATCGCTTTAGAAAAGCTTTGTTTCAAAGATCCATGGTTAGAAAAAGAATGCTTGTATGAATTAAATGAAAATCCCTTTTCTCACGGTTTTGTTCTAGAAGACGAAGGAGAAATTGTGGCGTATGCCTTTTTCTGGGAAACTTTTGAAATTGCCCAACTCGCAAGAATTGGTGTTAATCCAGAAAAAAGAAAAAAAGGATATGGTTCTATTCTAATGAAAGAAATGATGGATCATGCCCGTGAAAATGAATGTGAATTTATCAGCTTGGATGTTAGAGCTACCAATGTAGCCGCACAAGCTTTATATACAAAATTTGGATTGATTGAAGTAAATCGTTCCAAAAAATACTATGCCGATGGAGAAGATGCCATCGTCATGAGTGGGGCTCTGTAAGGAGGTAACTATGTTAATTTTAGCGATTGAAAGCAGTTGTGATGAAACAGCCGTTGCGGTTGTGAAAAATAAAAAAGAAGTATTATCGAGTATTGTAGCCAGCCAGATTGATGTACACAAAGAATTTGGAGGAGTTATTCCAGAAGTAGCAAGCCGAATCCATGTCGAAAATATTTCTTATTGCGTAGAACAGGCTTTAACTCAAGCCAATGTTACGATGGAAGAAATCGACGCGGTAGCCATTACTCAAGGTCCTGGATTGATTGGATGTTTACACGTTGGGGTACAGGCTGCTAAAACACTAGCTTTTGCCTACCACAAACCATTGGTGCCTGTTCATCATTTAGCTGGACATATCTACGCCAACGAATTGGTAGTGGATATGAAGTATCCCGTATTAGCTTTAGTTGTTTCTGGCGGAAATAGTGAACTTGTTTATATGAAAAATGAAACAAGTTTTGAAATTTTAGGAGAAACACAGGACGATGCGATTGGAGAAGCCTATGATAAAGTAGCACGTGTATTGGGATTAGGATATCCTGGTGGACCAAAGATCGATAAGCTTGCCAAAGAAGGAAATCCAATCTGTCCTTTGGCTAAACCAAAGACACAAGGAAAATATGATTTTAGTTTCTCTGGATTAAAGAGCAGTGTACTACAATACGTAAAACGTATGGAACGTTTGGGACAAACTTTTGAAATGGCCGATTTAGCCGCTTCTTTCCAAGAATGTGCATTGGATGAAATCTTTGATCGAGTTCAAAAAGTGTTAAACGACTATCCAGATATTCAACACTTCGTTGTAGGGGGAGGGGTTTCCGCAAACTCTAGACTTCGTGAAAAAATCGAAGAACTAAAACCAAAATACCCTCAAGTTACTTTTACCGTACCACCAATGTCATGTTGTACAGACAATGCGGCTATGATTGGGGTAGCTGGTACGATTGCGTATATGTCTGGAAGAAGAGGTGATGCTTCTTTAACAGCAGATTCTGGAATGGAAATTCAATAGGAGGAACCTATGATTATTGCGATAACTTATGAGAACGGAAATGTGTTCCAACATTTTGGAAAAACACACGAATTTAAAATTTATGATGTGGAATTGAAACAAATTTTAGGTTCCGAACTAGTCAGTACAGCTGGACAAGGACATAGCGCTTTAGTGAATTTCTTGGATCAAAGAAATGTAGATGTAGTCATCTGTGGAGGAATCGGAATGCCTGCCATCAATGCGTTTACACAAAGAAATATGAAGGTTGTTCCAGGTGCTTCTGGAAATGTTGATGAAGTTGTACAACAATACATCAAAGGAACGCTACTAACAAGTGAAGGTATTTGTACACATCATGACCACGGAGAAGGGCATGATTGTTCAGATCATGGATGTCATTAGGATTGAGAAATCAATCCTTTTTCTTTTATAATAAATAAGAAAGAAAAGAGGATGGATTATGTTAGGTTTTATTTACCATCTAGATACTTGTACCGGATGTTGTGCTTGTCAGGTAGCCTGTCAGGATGCACATCAATTATTAGATCATGAATATTTTCGAAAAGTCGTTTTTGTGGAACAGCTACAAAAATACGTTTCGATGAGCTGCAACCATTGTCAAGAGCCAGGATGCGTCAAAAAGTGTCCAACAGGAGCTATGTATATTATGGATGAAGTTGTTCTTCATAACGATCAATTATGTATTGGTTGTGGAGAATGCATTACAGGATGTCCATACCATGCGGTAAGTTTATCGGAAAAATATGGATGGGCACATAAATGCGATTCTTGTGTGGATGCAAGAAATCAGGGAAAGCTTCCCGTGTGTGTAGCCTGTTGTCCTACACACAGTTTAGAATTTACAGAAATAGAAGAAAGGTACGATCTTCATCTTAGTGATGGTCATACTTTACCAAAATTAAAGATTGTAGGTGGTCCCGATGAATCACTATAAATATATTGTCTTAGGAAGTGGAATTGCTGCTTACGCTGCCTTAGAAGAACTTATAAAAAAAACAAAAGATATTTGTGTGATTTCAAAAGAAGATGAATGTTACTTAAGACCCTTATTATCAAAAACTACTTTTAGTTCCTACAATTTCAAGGTCACGTATTTACCAGATATTTATGAAGGTATTCCTTTTATTCACGAAGAAGTGAAAGAAGTTGATGTCGATAATAAAATCATCAATCAGAAATATCAATACGAAACATTGATCTATGCTCTAGGTGCGGAAAATAGAAAATTGGATAGTATTGAAAATGGTTTTTATCTTCGTCACATAGAAGATTTCTATCGTATTAAAAGAGAACTACCATTTGTGAAAGAAGTGGGTATTATCGGTGGAGGAATGATTGGATTAGAAGTTGCTCATTTATTATCCAAGATGAATAAAAGAGTGAATATCTATGAATATATGGATCATTTGATTCCTCGATATTTCACCAAAGAAGATTCAGATTACTTAATCAACATTTTAGCTTCTATGAATGTTCATGTAGAATGCCATTCTCGAAGAAGTGACTATGAAGAGAAATGTGTCATAGTTTCTATAGGGAATACGAAGAACAATGTATTTGATGAGCCAATCAAAGTGGATGAAAAAATGAAGTTCAAATCAGATATCTATGCGTGTGGAGACTGTGTAGAAGGCAACTTTGCGTTATGGAATGAAGCTTATGAACAAGGAAAAATAGCTGGATCGAATGCTTTAGGAAAAGAAGCTACATTTGAAAAGAAAACATATCCTGTATTATTCCATTTAGATAAAATTGGAGTGTATGCTGGAGATATAAATAGTGATAGAACATTTACAAGAATTATTGAGAATGATCTATTCTCGATTAATGAGAATAGTAAAAAGACATATATTTCTGTACACGATGGTCATATCGTTGTGATTGGGGATTTACGATATGTTGATATGGTCAAAGAAGGGAGATTGTAGAGTATGAAAAAGGTAGTATCATTTTTTAGTTCGTATCAAGACTATCTTCCTTATATAAAAGAAATTACCGAACAAGAATATCAGGATATCTTGTATGGTACCAATGCGAAAATCTATGTTCCATTATGGGCTAGTTGTAAGAACAAAGAAAAGATCTTAAACAACGAGATTACTTTAGAAGTGATTAAATTTTATAAAAAATATGGATACAGAGCTGAATCTATGGATGGAAATCCATTAGACTATATTGGAAATCAATTATTATTCCTACAATATTTAGTGAATGCCAACCAGCAAGAAGCATTTGATGAATTTGTGAATTTATATTTTATTGATACAGTCACAAATTTCATAGAGCATATACCATACACCAATGCAGATCTAGAAGATATTAAATCATCTTTACTAGATATTATTCGTAACGGTTTGGAAAAAACAGAAACTATTTCTCTAAATCCAGAAATTGAAGTGGAACCTTTCCAATCGGTATGTAGTGCTGGAATCAACAACTGTGGAGGAAAATGTCGAATTGATGTAGGAATCCAGGAAGGATGTATCTTGAATGTGGATACAGATCGAGGTAATCCCATTCCAATCCGTTCCTGTGTAAGAGGAAGAGGATACAAGCGTACCTTTATGAGCAGTGAGCGTTTACGCTATCCAATGAAACGAATTGGTAAACGTGGAGAAGGAAAGTTTACTCGTATTAGTTATGAACAAGCAACAGATATGATTGCGCAAAAAATGAGAGAAACCATTCAAATTGCTCCGGAAAGTCGTTACGTTCTATATGCGACAGGTATATCTGCATATGTTCGACCAGATTTATTAATTGGGAAATTACTAAATCTTCAAGGAGGATATTTAGGATTTTACAACTCGTATTCCAGTGCTTGTGCTAGTTATGTAACACCTTATGTATATGGAAATGCGAATAGCGGTAACAGTGAAGAAGATGTATTGAACACACAATATTTAATTCTTTGGGGACACAATCCAACCGAGACCATTTACGGACCACACCGTAATTACTATCTAACAAAGCTGAAACAAAAAGGAGTTAAGATTGTTGTTATCGATCCTAGAAAGAGTGATTCTGTATTAACGTATGCCACAGAGTGGATTGGTATCAAACCTTCGACCGATGCAGCATTAGCTGATGCGATGGCCTATGTCATCTATGAAAACAATCTACAAGACCAGGAGTTTATGGATAAATATTGTCTAGGATTTGATAAGGATCACATGCCGAAAGGATATGAAGAACAGGAAAATGTACATGATTATCTATATGGAAAATATGATGGTATTGTAAAGAGTCCAAAATGGGCCAGTGAAATTATAGGTGTTGCTCCAGAAGTGATTGAGCGTATTGCCATTGAGCTGGCAACAGCGAAACCAGCTTGTATTATGCCTGGTTTAGGTCTACAAAGAACAGTGACAGGTGAACAAGCTGAAAGAGGTACTATGATGCTTGCGTGTTTAACTGGAAATGTTGGAAAAGTAGGTGGAGGAGCAGCTGGAGCAGGTTGGCCAGATGAGCATTTCTTGACAAACTTCTCAACCGGAAAAGCTGCATATCCTGGATTGATTCCAACTTTTAAATGGACCGATGCGATTGAAAGAGCTACCGAGTTTAATTTTAAAAACGATGGATTGAAAGGTGTCGACAAGTTAAACAGCAATCTGAAATTACTATTTAACTTAGCCGGTAATATTTTGATTAACCAGCATTCCAATATTAATGATACCATTCGTATTTTAGAAGATGAAAATAAGGCAGAATTGATTGTTGGAAGTGATCTGTTCATGACACCAAGTATGCGCTATTGTGACCTTATTTTACCAGGAACTTCTGTATTTGAAGGTAACAATATTGCCCTTCCTTGGTCTTTTGGACATTATCTTCTTCATAATACGAAAGTTATGGAACCATTATTTGAATGTCAATTTGAATTTGAATGGATTGAATTACTTTCTAAGAAATTGGGCTTACATGAACAATTCACAGAAGGAAGAAGTTATGAAGAATGGTTACGCTTTGGATATAACGAATTTAGAAAACACGAACCAGAACTTCCAAAATATGAAGACTTTAAAAAAGCAGGCGGATACTTCTATAAGAATCCAGAAGCTTTTATTGCCTATAAGGAACAAATTGAACGAGGTGTTCCATTTAACACACCAAGTGGTAAGATTGAAATCTTCTCTCCTAGATTGTTTGAATTAGGCGATCCAGAAGAGATTCCAGGCATTCCTAAATATATACCATCAATCGAAGGTGTAGGAGATCCATTAATGGAAATCTATCCTTTACAATTGATTGGATATCATACAAAAAGAAGATGTCACTCGATGCATGACAACAACGATTACCTAGAAAAAGTAGATCCACCTGCTTTATGGATCCATCCTAACGATGCCAAAGCTAGAGGTATAAACCATGGAGATATGGTTCTTATTTATAACGACAGAGGAAAGGTAAGAATTCCAGCAAAAGTAACAGATCGTATCATTGAAGGTGTTGTTTCTATGAGCCAGGGTGGCTGGTATACACCAGACGAAAATGGAGTGGATACACGAGGAAGCATCAATGTATTAACTTTAACACACAAACTATCCCCTATTGCCAAGGGAAATCCGCAACATACCAATTTGGTAGAAGTGGAAAAAGCGTAAATCGAATTCAGAGAGTCTAATTTGTGTTAGATTCTCTTTTCTTATGTATATCTTTTCATGAAAAGTATGATAGAATAGTTACACGTTAGGAGGAAACCCATGAAAAACGAATTAGTCATCGTTATTGACTTTGGTGGTCAATACAATCAATTGGTAGCACGTCGTGTACGTGAATGTAACGTATATTGTGAAATTTATTCTTATAAAACACCACTTGAAAAAATCAAAGAAATGAATCCAAAAGGAATCATTTTAACAGGTGGTCCAAATAGCTGTTATGAACCAAATTCCCCAACATGTTCAAAGGAATTATTTGAATTAGGAATCCCTGTATTAGGATTGTGTTATGGTGCTCAATTAATGCAACATGTATTAGGTGGTAAAGTAGAAAAAGCCGATGCTCGTGAATATGGAAAAACTGCATTAACACACAAAAATAACTCTGTCTTATTTGAAGGTGTTCCTACAGAATCAACTGTATGGATGTCACACTTTGACTATATCTCAAAAGTTGCGCCTGGATTCGAAGTAACATCAATTACAGATAACTGTCCATGTGCTTCTTGTGAAGATAAAGAAAATGATAACTACGCTATCCAATTCCACCCAGAAGTATTACATACAGAATATGGAAAAACAATTCTTACTAACTATGTAATGAATGTTTGTAAATGCGCTGGTGACTGGAAGATGGATGCCTTTGTAGAAGAACAAATTAAATTAATCCGTAATAAAGTGCAAGATGGAAAAGTCTTATTAGCCTTATCTGGTGGAGTAGACTCTTCTGTACTTGCTGCATTACTTGCCAAAGCAATTGGTAATCAATTAACTTGTGTATTCGTAGATCATGGACTACTAAGAAAGAACGAAGGAGATGAAGTTGAAGCTATCTTCGGAAAAGGTGGAGACTTTGATATCAACTTTATTCGTGTAAATGCTCAAGAAAGATATTATGGAAAATTGGCTGGGGTAACAGAACCAGAAAGAAAACGTAAAATTATCGGTGAAGAATTTATCCGTGTATTTGAAGAAGAAGCTAAGAAAATCGGAACAGTTGATTTCCTAGCACAAGGAACAATCTATCCAGACGTTGTAGAATCTGGATTAGGTGGAGAATCTGCCGTAATCAAATCACACCACAACGTAGGTGGATTACCTGATTAT
>JAGHTX010000042.1 GCA_018065105.1 Bacillota bacterium | reverse complement strand
AACGTTTTGTTTCGGCATAAGAATAATAGTACATATACTTGCCTCGCTTTCTACCCTCATTCTATTCTTTCTGTATTATTTGTCATGCAGGTAAAAGTTTTTTGAAAAGGTGTCTCCAATACATCTAATAGAAATAAGCAACAAGTGAAAAGAAAAAAGCGATCAATCCAACCGCTTTAATGTTACTGATTTTCTTTTAATATTGATTTTTAGATGTTTATTTCTTGTAGTACGTTTCTATCGCTTCATCCGCTACTTTTTTTATGCGTTCTACATAGCCTTCTTTCCATAGAATGCATTGTTTTTTGTCTACACTTAAGAAAGATTGTTCATTTTCAAGTAGTGCATTGGCTCTACATCCGGTTCCACAGTATTTTAGATAGGCGCAGTTTTTACACTCTTCATTTTTTTCTAAGAACTCTTTTTCTTTCATAGAGATATGTTCTACATAGAATGGATCTTCTAAAGCTTTTTGTAGTCCTAGTTCGGTTACTAAAGGAAATCTATCTTGTAGTGAACTGGCTGTCATAGAAATACAAGGGAGTAGTCTGGTTTCAGGTGTGATATATAGATTTGTATAAGCACAAGAACAAAGGACATGATGACTGTGATCTTGATTGTCTTTGTGTTTTATAGCTGGTAAAGAATAATGGTTACTATTTCCAATCAACTGAATCACATCGTTGGCTAGAATGTTGGCTTGTACATTTTCTTTGTAGTAAGTAGGAATGTAGTGAATTATATCTTCTACAAATTCTTTATTTCGTGTATCCATTTTCCCATTCCTTTCCGATCGTTACATTATTGTAACGCAAAACAAGATTTCTTCCCAAAAGAGATATGTAAATTCTAAAGAATGATTCTATCTTTAGAAAAAAGAAGTATGATATACTCTTGTTGTTTTAGAAGAGATTGAGGAGTAGAGATTATGAAGAAAGAGACTTTTATTTCTCTAAAAGATTCGCAAAACTTATATGGAATTGCCATTCTTCTTATGATATTTCACCATTGTTTCTGTATTCCAGACCGATTGGGTTATAACTACATTCCTGTATTTTTTAATTTTGAAATGGAAGCAAGACTGGCTTACTTAGGAAAACTATGTGTTGCCATTTATGTCTTTGTCACAGGCTATGCTCTGGCACAAAAAAGAAATTCGGAAAAAGCTTTCGTAAAACATGTATACCACGATATTAAAACTTCTATTTGTATGTTGATCAAACTGTATTCTAAATTATGGTTTGTATGTTTAATATTTCTACCTATAGGATTTCTATTTTTTCATCAACCATTTGTGCTAAAGAATATTATAAAAGATCTATTCACTGGATATGGTGGATACAATGGAGAATGGTGGTATGTAAAACAATACGTTTATTTTGTATGTATCTATCCCGTCATAGAAACATTCTTCTATTATTTTGGTAATAAGGATACGCAAAAGAAAACCGTTCTAATTGTATGCGCAGGTATCGTATTCTCCATCTTATTACGACTATTCTTTTGGAAACAGTTCATTCAACTTCTTTTCTTAAAAGTATTTATTCATTTAAAAGAAATCTATATGTTGATTTTCTTATCGGCCTACTTTATTGGAAAGTTTAGAATTTATGAATACATTCATACAAGAACAAAAGATTCCAAGATGATTAGTTTACTTGTGATCGTTCTAATACTACTGATTCGCTGGAAGCTGGTAGTCAATCCAGCTGGAGGAGAGCTGGATATTCTGATTACCCCATTTTTTATCTATCCTTTAGTCCTATTGATCAAAGATAGTAGAGTCTTATCTTTTTTTGGAAAGTATTCTACATATATGTGGTTAACACATACTTTCTTGATCTATTACTACTTCCAAAAGATTATCTTACTACCAAGAGTTTCCATTCTTATTTATATTTGGAGTGTTCTATTGTCTTTACTCACAGCTATGTTGATGGATACTTTAGAAAAGAAGCTTAAGATCCATGTGTTGGTAAAACAAATAACTAAAAAAATACAACCGCTATGATTATTCATAACGGTTTTTATTTGTGAATTAAATTTAGGCAAATCCATAAAAGATATCTAACCAGTTTCTTTAGCCAAGGCTCTCCCATTATTTTGTTTTATTTTTTTTTAGTTCCTTGAGCCATTCTATCGCAAGTTCTACATCTACCGTGTGAAAACCATAATAGTTGGTATTCATAGTGTCTGCATTCGCTTGTTTGTAAATCTCTTTGCTGGACTCTCCAGTAATATAATGCCACTTTCTATATACATATCCTGTCCAGAATAATGTTTCTCCATCGAACGCCTTGCCACCTTTCACAAAGGCTTGTGGTATCTCGTCTTGCATTCGTTCTAGAATATATTCCTTTCCAGCCCAATGCATGAAATCAAAATCACTATCTAAACCTTTGGCAATATCAGAGTTCATGAAGTTCTTAATGAAAACAGCACTGTCAAAACCCATATTACCGCTCATTTCAAAGAGTTTCCCTTGCATTTCTGAAATGGTGCGTTGTAAAGCCTTTTCCATTCCGTTTACACTCCTTTCAATATCTCATCAAAATATCGTCCATCTCTTCTGTGTTCAATCATGCATCTCTCAGCAAGAGAAATACCTTCTCTTCTTCTGATTTGGTTTCGATCTTTTAAAATCAGAAGTTCCAAACGACTTAATGTTTTTTCATCAAGAATCTGAATCTGATCACATGCTTTCTGGGTTATAGCCACATACTGTCTTCCAAGTTCTAAAGCTGACAAACTTGCGATTAATGCCGTATCCGTGATTCTTTTTTCAAAGAAATCTGTAAGTACCTGATACATTCTATCATTTGCGATATATCCAACAATCAAATCATAACCATCTGCCATGTGCGCGTATTTTTCAAAAATAGGTGTTCCTTCTTCTCCATCCATATATCCACGAAAGTAAGCAATGAGCATAGCCCAATCAATTTCCACTTCTACATCTAAGATCTTTAATCCATCAAGATTCATCTTTAATTGATAAAATTTTGGTTTATCTTCATTACATACCAATGTAAGCGGCTGAATTGCTTCGGTTCCCATATAAAATCCTTTACCAAAATCACACTTGCTTCTGCTGATTGGTTGTATATTTCCTTTAATTCCTTTGCGTGAGGCGTGGTAGAAAACCAACTCTTCTTCTGACGTACAACTTTTCACAATATAATCCGCCAGATCAACTTCACATTCTTTGCATATCTCATAAAGTTTGTTCTGAGCCATCACTGTCGGTTTTGCTTTACTGTTTTCCCAACGATTCACGGTAATTGGAGATACGCCAAGTTGCATGGCAAGCTGTTCTTGATTCAAACCTAATTCAGCTCTGATTGCCTTGATAATATCATTCATTCCACCATCTCCTTAACATATGTTATTTATTTTATCATATCACTTGTTAAGTTTATTTTCAATTTGCGTATGTTTTATGCATTCTTAATCAAAAAATTGAATCATTGGCTAACGAATTGTAATAAGATAACGCGACAACTCGATAATTGTTTTGTCGAGCGACTCGATATTATTGCATCGAGTAGCTTGATGCCGCTTGATAAAAGTGTTATCCTACTTTCAAAGGAGGTAATTTCATGGCTATTCCTGTAAATATTGATGACCTAATTAATCATCGTGTCGTTGAATCAACTAGAATCGAATACAAAGCGGATTTCAATCCAGATCCAATTATTCGCACAATCTGTGCATTTGCGAATGATATTGACAATATAGGAGGTGGCTATATTATCGTTGGTGTTGAAGAAAAAAATGGAGCTCCGGTATTTCCTATTAAAGGAATTGAACAAGCTTCCATTGATGGTATTTTGAAAAAACTTAGAGAGTATTGTCACTTCATTCAGCCACTTTATGAGCCTGTTGTTGAACCAATCCTTTATAAGGATGTCTATGTCATTGTAATATGGGTATCCGGAGGATATGGGCGACCATATAAAGCACCAAAGGAAGTTACTAGCAAAAACAGTAGTAAGTATTACTATATTCGCAAGTTTGCCAACTCAGTTATAGCTTCTGCTGATGAAGAAAAGGAACTATTTTATGCTTCTTCCAATATTCCTTTTGATGACAGACCAAATCTTGCTGCTAACATCACTGATCTTGATATCGGTCTAATGCGTTCACATCTAAAAGAAATTGATAGTAATCTTTATTCGTATTCACTTTCCATGGATACACTTCAGATTGCCAAGGATATGCAGCTAGTTGATGGACCTGTTGAAAATTTAAAACCATTAAATGTAAGTATTCTTATGTTCTGTGAAAGACCTGAAAGGTATTTCCGTTATGCAAGAATTGAAGTGGTTGACATTCCAGATCCAACCGGTACAAATATGGTAGAAAAGATTTTTACTGGTCCAATTCAGCGTCAACTTAAAGATGCACTTGCCTATCTCAAGAACTACGTCTTAAAAGAAGCAACTATAAAAACACCTGACAAAGCAGAAGCCATTCGTATAGCGAATTATCCTTATGCGGCTATTGAGGAAATACTCGCAAATGCTGTATATCATAGATCATATCAGGTTAATGAACCTATTACCGTCCGAATCACACCTACTTCTATCGAAATTACCAGTTTCCCAGGATTCGACAGAAGTATTACGGACGATGCCATCAATCGTTTTGACATTCGTGCTCGTATCTATAGAAACCGTAGAATCGGGGATTTCTTAAAAGAACTCAAATTAATTGAAGGGAGAAACACTGGTTTTCCCAATGCTCGTAAAGCACTCGCAAACAATGGATCACCTGAACTTTTGTTCGACATGAATCCGGAGCGTGATTATCTGTCTGTAACAATACCTGTTCATCCTTATTATGCCCGGAGTGAGCAAAGAAGTGATAAAGAAGTAGCCTATGAAAATAAGCTTCTTTCCTGCCTCTCATCTCCACTTACCTTAACTGAACTTGCCTATGCCATGGGATATAAAAGTATTAGTGTAAAACTAAGAAACACTGTATTTAAACTACTAAAAGCTGGTAAAATTCACTCTGTAGCTATTGGAAATGCAGTAAAATACACTAAATAAGGTATGTAGAGATCAATCTTTAAACCATTTACATAGAAAAGAAGAACGTTACAATCTAGCTAACGTTCTTCTTTGTTTCTAGTTTGAATTTAACAGGAATCCTTTTTACTTAACTTTCTTTAGAATGTAATTCCGAAGTAATAGATATAAAGAATTCTTTTGACCAAAGATCTAATATAGATATATCTTTCAGGAATGGGATTACATCTTCTTTTGCTGCATTAAAGTCAATCTCATTAAATCGTTGAATCAGCATCTCTTTTACAACATCCACTGTAAGATTTTTATCTTGATCAATATACTTTGAATCGACTAGTCTTTCTTTTAAATGTGGAAGATTAAACGCCGTTTTTCTTGCGAGATAGAAAACATAGTCATATAGATCACGTCCTTTTACTCTTGATTTCCATGAGCGACAAATGACTGCGTGTATTTTCCCGGAAAATAAAGAAGATTCATCATAAAGCTTTATACTATATGGAGTTGGTAACAATCTAAATTTTGTTTCATATGTAGCAAGTCCAGGTGGCATTGTATCTATTTCAAACTTAATTTTTACTTTTTCATTTTTATTTATTCCGCTTATCAGTTCATCCGGATAGAACAAAAGAAAATGTTCTATAGTATCTGCTTTTAGAAATGCCGATTGAACATTCGAATCTTTCGTTTTATCTTTTATTACAAGTTCTACATTTAGTCCAAAAGATTTTACTATATCCTTCAATGTAGGAAAATATTTTGATAAATCAAAATTTTTATCCTTTATTAATAGCGAGAAATCTAAATCCTCTGAAAAACGATCTAAGCCATAGAATATTCGTAGAGCTGTTCCACCATAGAAAGCAGCAACATTGAAAAAGCCAGATTTACTTAATCCACACAATACAATTTCTTGCATCACTTCCTTTATTGCATTTCTTTTTTCTTCATTATTCTTAGGATGATACTCCTTAACCATTTGTTCTAGAATTGTATTCATTTAAATCACCAATCACTTTCTTTAATATCTTATGATTTGTACATTTATATAGATCACATAGAATACAAACATCCGCAAAATTCAATTTATTAAAT
>JAGHTX010000067.1 GCA_018065105.1 Bacillota bacterium | reverse complement strand
AAAAGCTGTTGGATTGGATACAACTTATGAAATGTCTACTTCGCAAGCTATCGCTGCTGAACTTCAAAAAGCTTATGTTGCTTGCCAAGACTTAGATACTAGGTTCAAGTCTTAGCAACAATTGCGGATTTTGAAAAAGCTGCATGTTATGTAAGAGATGAAATCTTACCAGCTATGGAAGCATTAAGAACTCCATGCGATGTATTAGAAACAGTCGTAGACGCAAAATGCTGGCCATATCCAACATATGGAAAATTATTATTTGGAATTCAATAAAAAAAGTGAAGTTAAGACAGATAGAGATTTTCTCTATCTGTCTATTTGTATGAAAGGATGAAATATTTATGTGTACTATAATGGCTTATTTTAAAAAAGATGCGCCAATCGAAGCGTTTGAAAAAGGATTCAGTGAAACGACTTCTCGTGGACCCGATGCGCAAGAAATTGTTCAAGTAAAAGATGGTCTATTAGGGTTTCAAAGATTATCCATTATGGGATTATCACCAGAAGGAATGCAACCATTCCAAATGGAGGATCAATATTGTATTTGTAACGGAGAAATTTATGGCTTCCGTAAAATAAAGGAAGAGTTAATCGAAAAAGGCTACACCTTCAAATCTGAAAGCGATTGTGAAATCTTATTACCATTGTTCAAAGAAAAAGGTGTGGAAATGTTCAAAGAGTTAGATGCAGAATACGCCTGCATTATCTACGATGAAAAAACGAGTGCAATTTATGCCGCAAGAGACCCAATTGGGATTCGACCTCTATTTTATGGATACGATATCGAAGGAAATATTCTATTCGCTTCCGAAGCAAAAAATATTGTTTCCCTTGTAAAAGAAGTCATTCCCTTCCCACCTGGACATTATTATGACAACGGCAAATTCGTGTGCTACCACGATATGTGCGATGTAAAAGAATATTTAAGCGATGAGCTAGAAACTGTATGTGCAAACATTCACGATAAATTGGTAAAAGGAGTAGAAAAACGATTAGATGCCGATGCCCCTGTAGGATTCTTACTAAGTGGAGGATTGGATTCCTCGCTAGTTTGTGCCATCAGTGCCAATATTTTAAAGAAACCGATTGAAACCTATGCGATTGGTATGGAATTGGATGCGATCGACTTAAAATATGCCAAAGAAGTTGCCGACTACATTGGTTCAAATCACCACGAAATCATCATCAACAAAGACGATGTCATTCAAGCCATTCGTCCGGTAATTAAGGCTCTTGCAACCTATGACATCACAACCATTCGTGCATCGATTGGTATGTACTTAATTTGTAAAGCCATTCATGAACAAAGTGACTTACGCGTTTTATTAACGGGAGAAATCAGCGACGAATTGTTTGGATATAAATATACCGACTTTGCACCAAACGCCGAAGAATTCCAAAAAGAAGCCGAAAAACGAATTCGTGAGCTATATATGTATGACGTATTAAGAGCCGATCGTTGTATTTCTACACACTCTCTAGAAGCTCGTGTACCTTTTGGCGATTTAGACTTTGTCGATTATGTCATGCACATCGATCCAAAATTAAAATTAAACACCTACAATAAAGGAAAATACTTATTACGACACGCTTTTGAAAAAGATGAAATCCTACCATGGAGCATCCTAATGCGTGAAAAAGCAGCCTTCTCCGATGCCGTTGGACACTCTTTAAAAGATGACATCTGGGAATATGCCGAAAGTTTATATACAGACGAAGAATTTGAAAAAGGATGTGCAAAATACGATTTTGCGAAACCTTTTACTAAAGAATCGTTAATGTTTAGAGATATTTTTGAAGAATTTTATCCAGGACAAGCCAAAATGGTCGTTGATTTCTGGATGCCAAACAAGAGCTGGGAAGGATTACAAGAAGTCAATGATCCATCCGCTCGTGTTCTTTCAAACTATGGAGATAGTGGAAAGTAGAAAGGGATTCTATGGAACAAGTAAATAACACATTAGATTTGAGCCAAATGGAACATGATGCCTGCGGGATTGGTACAGTTGTACAAATGGATGGGAAACAAAGCCATACCGTTGTCAACCAGGCCCTAAGCATTGTTGAAAAATTAGAACACCGTGCCGGAAAAGATGCGACAGGAGAAGTTGGGGATGGAGTAGGTATCCTTCTTCAAATCTCTCATGCCTTCTTCAAGAAACAAGTAGATTTTATTCCCGATGATGAAAGAGGATACGGAATTGGGATGTTCTTCTTCCCACAAAGTGCCCTACTTCGTAACCAGCACAAACGTTTATTTGAAACCATCGTACGCAATGAAGGATGTACATTCCTAGGATGGAGAAAAGTGCCAATCAATGAAAAAGTCTTAGGAAAAGTTGCTCGTGATTGTATGCCATACATCGAACAAGCCTTTATCTTAAAACCAGAAAATCTATCCAAAGGATTGGAATTTGACAAACGATTATACGTAATTCGTCGTCAATTTGAAAAGAGCTGTCCACAAACTTATGTCGCTTCTTTATCAAGCCGTACTATCGTATACAAAGGTATGTTCTTAGTTGACCAGTTACGATTATTCTATGACGATCTACAAGATAAGAATTATAAGAGTGCCATTGCGATCGTTCACTCTCGTTTCTCAACAAACACTACACCATCCTGGCAAAGAGCACATCCAAACCGCTATATTGCCCACAATGGAGAAATCAACACAATTCGTGGTAACGTAAACCGTATGTTAGCTCGTGAAGAAAGTATGACAAGTGCTTTCCTAGACGAAGTACAAGAAAAAATCTTACCAGTCGTTAATACAACAGGATCTGACTCTGCTATGTTAGATAACACGCTAGAATTCTTAGTTATGAATGGAGTGGATCTTCCAAAAGCGATTATGTTGACTATTCCAGAACCATGGAAACACGTATCTATGTCTCAGGAAAAGAAAGATTTCTATCACTACTATGCGACAATGATGGAACCATGGGATGGACCAGCCGCAATTCTTTTCAGTGATGGAGACATGGTGGGTGCACAACTAGACCGTAATGGTTTACGACCAGCTCGTTACTACATCACCGATGACAATACTTTGATTCTATCTTCCGAAGTTGGAGTATTAGATATTGATCCAAAACACATCTTAAAGAAAGCCAGACTTGAACCAGGAAAGATGTTGTTAGTGGATACACTACAAAAACGATTAATCACAGACGATGAATTAAAAGAATACTATTCGCAAAAGAATCCATATGGAGAATGGTTAAATTTAAATTTATTACACTTAGAAGATTTATCCAGCTCGGATGAAAAAGAACACATGTTGTCACAAATCGAACGTGATCAACAATACAAAGTATTTGGATACAGTTTTGAAGATGTCATTGATTCGATCATGCCAATGGCCAATAACGGAATCGAACCAACCAGTGCAATGGGAATTGACATTCCTCTAGCCGTTTTATCTAAACAACACCCTTCTCTATTCTCATACTTTAAACAATTGTTTGCCCAAGTTACCAACCCACCAATTGACTCCTTAAGAGAAGAAGTGGTTACCGATACAACTGTATACATTGGTTCTAGTGGAAACATTTTAGGAGAAAAATCAAAGAACTGTACTGTACTAGAAGTCAACAATCCAATCCTGGATCGTCGTGATATGGATAAAATCCGTCGTCTAAACAAACCAGGATTTAGAAACGAAACCATTTCTTTATTATTCTATTGTGGTATGCCGCTAAAAGATGCGATTGACAAATTATTTATCGAAGCAGACCGTGCCTATAGAAATGGTGCCAATATCCTGATTTTAAGTGACCGCGGTGTGGATGAAAGCCACATGGCTATCCCAAGCTTACTTGCTGTATCGGCTCTAGAACAACACTTAGTTCGTACCAAGAAGAAAACCGCTGTTTCTATCATTCTTGAATCTGGAGAACCACGTGATGTTCACCAGTTTGCGACATTATTAGGATATGGAGCGACTGCCATCTATCCTTGGTTAGCTCACGAATGTATCGAAGAAATCGTAGAAAAAGATATGTTGGATAAAGCACCAACCATTGCGATCAAACACTATAACGAAGCCATTATTCACGGTATCGTTAAAATTGCTGCCAAAATGGGTATTTCAACCATTCAATCTTATCAATCGGCCCAAATTTTCGAAGCTATTGGTATCAACAAAGATGTCATTGATGCATACTTCACAAACACCACTTCACGTGTTGGAGGTATTGGATTAAATGAAATCGAAGAAGACTTAACATACCACCACGACTTGGCCTTTGACCCATTAGGACTACAAACCGATACAACTTTAGACAGTATTGGTAAACACAAAATGCGTTCAGGACCAAATAAAGAAACACACCTTTACGATCCTAAGACAATCGTTAAGCTTCAAGAAGCTTGTCAAAAAGGTGACTATAAGATTTTTAAAGAATATACAGAACTTGTCAATGCCCAAACTAGACCACACACACTACGTGCCAATCTAGGATTTGTGGAAAATAGAAAACCAATCCCAATCGAAAAGGTTGAACCTGTGGAATCGATTGTTCGAAGATTCAAAACCGGAGCTATGTCCTATGGTTCGATCAGTGAAGAAGCTCACACTTGTATGGCCATTGCGATGAACCGACTAGGAGGAAAATCCAACTCTGGAGAAGGTGGAGAAAGACCAGAACGATACAACACCGAACGTAACTCCGCAATCAAACAAGTTGCTTCTGGACGTTTTGGGGTAACGAGTGAATACTTAGTCAGTGCCAAAGAAATTCAAATTAAAATGGCCCAAGGAGCAAAACCAGGAGAAGGTGGACACTTACCTGGTAAGAAAGTATATCCTTGGATTGCCAAAAATAGATACAGTACACCAGGGGTATCTTTGATTTCCCCACCACCACACCACGATATCTATTCCATCGAAGACTTAGCCCAATTGATCTATGACCTAAAGTGTGCTAACCGTGATGCAAGAATCAGCGTGAAGTTAGTATCCGAAGCTGGTGTCGGAACGATTGCCAGTGGGGTAGCTAAGGCTGGTGCCAAAGTTATCTTAATTTCTGGATACGATGGTGGTACAGGAGCCGCTCCAATGTCTTCGATCCACAATGCCGGATTACCTTGGGAATTAGGACTTAGTGAAACACACCAATCCTTGGTTGAAAATGGATTACGTACAAGAGTTGTCATTGAAACCGATGGAAAATTAATGAGTGGTCGTGATGTTGCGATTGCCTGTCTATTAGGAGCCGAAGAATTCGGATTTGCGACTGCACCATTAGTAACTATGGGATGTCGTATGATGCGTGTATGTAACTTAGATACTTGCCCATTCGGGGTTGCTACACAAGATCCAAAACTTCGTAAACGTTTCCCTGGTAAACCAGAATACGTTATGAACTTCATGTTGTTCATTGCTCAAGAACTTCGTGAAATCATGGCTCAATTAGGATTTAAGACTGTCAATGAAATGGTCGGACACTCCGATTGTTTATACATCCGTGATTCTAAGAACGTTCGTCAAAACAGCTTGGATTACTCACAAATCTTAAAAGCTTGTTACGTAGAACACAATCACGAAAAGGATACATTTGACTTTGAACTAGAAAAAACATTGGATTTAAATACGTTATATCCAAAATTCAAAGAAGCAATCCAAAAGAACGAAAAACACACAGAATCTATCCAGATCACAAGTACAGACCGTACTTTAGGAACAATCTTAGGTTCGGAAATCACAAAAGCGAATAAAGAATTTGCGGACGATACATTTGTCGTAAACTGTCAAGGTGGAGCTGGTCAATCCTTTGGTGCCTTCATTCCAAAAGGATTAACAATGAAGGTAAAAGGAGATGCCAATGACTACTTTGGAAAAGGATTAAGTGGTGGTAAATTAATCATTGCTCCAGAAGATGGTTCAAAATTTGTTGCCGAAGAAAACGTAATTATTGGTAACGTTGCTCTATATGGGGCAACTTCTGGTAAAGCCTTTATCCGTGGTAAAGCCGGTGAACGTTTCTGTGTTCGTAACTCCGGAGCTACTGCCGTTGTTGAAGGATGTGGAGATCACGGTCTAGAATACATGACTGGTGGCTATGCCGTCGTTTTAGGAAAAACTGGTAAAAACTTCGCGGCCGGTATGTCAGGTGGTATTGCCTACGTTTATGACAAAGGACACGATTTATACAAACGTATTAATAAAGAATTGGTTTCTATTTCAGAAATCTCGACAAAACAAGACATTGAAAAATTAAAAGAAATCTTAGAAGAACACTACGAAGTTACACAATCAAGCATTGCCAAATCTATCTTAGAAAACTATGAAGAATCGCTTCAAAACTTTAAGAAGATCATTCCTCATGATTATCAAGATATGATTTCTCGTATCAAGTTCTTACAAGACAAAGGTTATAAAGAAGAGGAAGCAAAATTACTGGCTTTCGAACAAAAGATTGGAGGTAAATAATATGGGAAAAGCTTCAGGATTCATGGAATATGCTCGTAAAGACAACGATATTATTTCCCCATTAGAACGTATTAAAAACTACAAAGAATTCCATGTTTACATGGATGAAAAGGTAAGAAAACTACAAGGAGCCCGCTGCATGAACTGCGGTGTTCCTTATTGCCAGAGCGCCCTTGAATTAAAAGGTATGGTTACTGGATGTCCTTTACACAATCTAATCCCTGAATGGAACGATGAAATCTATAAAGGCGATTATCAATTGGCATTTAGTCGTTTATTAAAGACAAACCCATTCCCTGAATTTACTGGAAGAGTTTGTCCAGCCCTTTGTGAAAAGGCTTGTTTGAATGGAGTGAATGGAGATCCTGTTACTTGTCATGAAAACGAATTGTTTATTATTGAAACTGCCTATAAGAACCAATGGATGCAGCCTAATGTACCACCTATTCGTTCTGGGAAAAAAGTTGCGGTTATTGGTTCCGGTCCTTCTGGATTGTCTTTAGCGTATACTTTAAATCGTCGTGGACACTCTGTAACTGTCTATGAAAAAGAAGATGCACCTGGTGGATTACTAATGTATGGTATTCCAAACATGAAACTTGAAAAACAATTCATTCAACGAAGAATTGAAATTCTAAAAGCCGAAGGAATTGAATTCATCTGCAATTGTGAAGTCGGAAAAGATATCACAAAGAAAGAATTATTAAAGAAATACGATGCGATTGGATTGTGCTGCGGTTCAAAACAGGCGCGTGATCTACAGGCTCCAGGAAGAGATGCCAAAGGAATTTACTTTGCGGTTGATTTCTTAACCCAATCAACAAAACACCAGCTAACAAATAGCGATTATGTATCGGCTAAAGATAGAAATGTCGTTATCGTTGGTGGTGGAGATACAGGAAATGACTGTGTTGGAACAAGCATTCGTCAAGGTTGCAAGTCGGTTACTCAAATTGAAATGATGCCTATGCCTCCTGTTGAACGTTTGGAATCCAATCCTTGGCCAGAATGGCCTAAGGTTTTAAAAACCGATTATGGACAACAAGAAGCCATCGCTCTATATGGACACGATCCTCGTATCTATGAATCAACAATCAAAGAATTTATTAAGGATAAGGATGGAAATCTTAGTGCGGTAACGACTGTTAAGGTTCAATTCAAAAATGGAAAATTAGAACAAGTGGCTGGTTCTGAAAAGACCATTCCTTGCGAATTGTTACTGATTGCGGCTGGATTTACAGGAATCACCAAAGAATTAAAGGCTTCCTTTAATCTTCAAACAACTCCAAGAAATGTCATCGATACAGTGGATTATAAAACACCACAAGACAAGATCTTCGCATGTGGAGACTGTCGTAGAGGACAATCTCTAGTTGTATGGGCAATTAGTGAAGGAAAACGTTGTGCCAAGGAAATTGACACGTATTTAATGGAATACTCAAACATTATCCTATAATGAAAAGAAGAAAGGTTTTATCCTTTCTTCTTTGTTTTTTTATGTTTATACATTAGAATATCGACTTCTTTTAATAAATCATCTAAATTCATTCTTTCAACATCGTCAATGCGCTTCATTCCATAAGAGAAATTGGTATCTTTATCTAAAGGAATCTCCTGATTGATTTGTTTCTGTGCTCTTTCCAGGCTCTCAACAATAGCTTCTTCTTTTGCCATTTTCACAATAGCCAGGAATTCATCCCCACCCAGACGAACTAGGAACCCATTCGTTCCAAATGCCTGGCGCAAGATATCGGCTCCTTTTCGAATCGCAATATCGCCAACCTTATGTCCATAATTGTCATTAATTTTCTTTAATTCATCAATGTCGGCTAACAGAATATAGAAATCGCCATTTCCAGATTGCTTATTTCTTCTAAAATAGCCACCTACTTTTTCTTCAAATCCGCGACGATTATATAGACCGGTTAAGACATCTTTTCGTGACTGATTCTTTAAATCTTTCATTAAAGATAGCGTATGCAGACTTGTCGCAATATGGATACTCAAAAATTCCATTTGTGCATAACGTTCCAAAGATACATCACAAAGAATGTAACCAAATAATTTGGTGTTAGAATAAATGCTTAAAATGGAAATCGGACGATTGGATTGCCATTTTTCAGTCTTGGAGATAATTCGATTTAAAGACACCATATCTCCATCCTGGTATATTTTTTCTTGTCCTTCCACAATTTCGCCTGAAAGACGGATCTTATTTGGTAAGGCATTAAAGGATAAACATTCCGGTTCGTGATCAAATAAATAAATCTGTGCATTTTGAATATCTAGTTCTTTTAAAGAAGATAATATATTGCGATGACATTCCGCTTCATTTTCAAACATCATCACCTTACGAGCTAATGTATTGATCTGCAAAGTTTCGATATATCGAATGTTTTCAAGTTGTACTAAATTGGAATTCAATTGAGAAGCCACCTGGTGTAACATTTTCTCAACATGACGATGCGCATTGTAGGATTGATCTTCGGTTTCAAAATTTGTGTGTAAAATCGCAAAATGAGAGAAATTCTCGATCAATTCCACAAACATCATGACATCGACTTTCATAAAATCGTGTCCCAATCCAAAAAAATCAACCATTTCGCTGTTTGATCGCAATAGATTGCTCGCATCCTTCATATCGGAGTGATAAATGATTTCCATAATTCTTTTAAGTGAAAGGATGTCTTCTTGTAGATATAGAACAACTTGTTGCCAAAACTGTTCAAAATTAATTTCTTCCTGGAACAAAGATTCCATTTCTTTTAATAAAGGGCTTTCTAAGAAATCATGATTTCCTAATGAATTTCGAAGTACAAATTTTGTAGGTAATACTTTATGCGATGCAGTTTTTGTACTTAAACTTTCCATTCCTTTTAAAACCGCCTCATAGCCTAAGTCTTCAATCGGTGATTTGATGGAAGAAAGACCGGGTTGCAGACAGCTTGCTTCATGAATATCGTCAAAGCCAAGAATTAATACGTCTTTTCCAACTGTTTTTCCTAACTCTGCACAAACCGTATAGGCACTGATCGCAAGTTCATCGTTTACACAAATTAGCACATCGGTTTGTGGTTTCTTTTTAAAAACAGTTCGGATGGATTCTACGCTGCTTCTTTCCATCAATGGAGCGTGTTCTACATAGATTTCATTTTCTAATCCATATTTTTTCAACGTCTGTACAAATACTCTTTTTCGGATATTCGAACCATTGTTGCTGACAGGTCCTGCCACCATCGCAAAACTATGATTCTCACAATTAGTGATGATATATTCCAAGGCTTCTTTTAAACCTGTCTCATTATCAATTAAAACTGAGCTGATTCCTTCAAAAGACTGATTTAGAGTAACGATAGGTACATCTTTAAAGTACGAAAGAAGTTTTTGTTTATTAGCACTTTCTCGACAAATGCTGGATATCGACACAATTAAAAAATCCAGATCTTTCGTATCGGCCAGCGGATAGATCATATTTTTTTGATAACCAAATTTTTGATAGGTGTTTTCATAGAAGCCACCAAAAAACAGACTTAATTTAGCGCCTGTTTCCTGACAGGCTTTATAAGCCCCGTTGCAAATCAGTTGTGAAAAAAGATTACTAATTTCATCGACTAGTAATCCAACGTGTACCTCTTTCATGCTTAAAAATCTCCATGAATATTCTAACATATTGATATACGTCTGTATTATATATGGAGAATTTGACAAGAAAAAAGATGTTCCTCTATAGAGAAACACCTTTATTTCAATTAAAATTTTCTTCGAGAAGAAGAGAAAGATCTTCCAGAACTGCTGGATGAGTGGCTGGAATAAGAGCTTCTTGAGCCGCCTGAAGAACCTCTAGAGTTTGAATTATCCTTTTGCGGACTGTATACCTTTGATACCGTTGTCGTTTCATAGATATCTCTAGAATGAAGCACTTTCATACTATTATTGACAAGTTCACTTCTTGCTCCGGTCGCTTTTTTTACTACACGCATTTTTGCCTTAGCTGCACCCAATTGAATAGATCCTAAAATTAGTCCGGCAAATATACACATACATGCCCACATAATTCGTACTGGCCAGGTGTGTGGTAATCGTCCTGTTTTCAAGAATGTCTTTAAGTAAGAAAGATATCGAGTGATATTCTTTTCATAATTTCCAGAACCTAAATTTGTTAGGGTTAGACTTTCTAAACGGGACTTGATCTTATCGCTAAACATCGCATCGGCTTTTCCAAAAGTACGGCATTGGATACACACCAAGGAAGATTCTTGTGTATAGATTGCCAACAATACGCCATCTTCATCATAGCCTTGTGCTTTATAGAAAGTATCTGCATAGTTTTGTGCTTTTAGCTCATCGCTTAGGCCTTCTCCATTAATATCGTAGGCTTGATCTGTTAGATATACAACGAAATCCATACCATATTCTTCTTTTAATGAACGAAGTTCATCGGCAATTTCTTTTCCTGTTTCTTCATCAAAATAACCAATGTCATCGACTAGCTTATAGTTGGATGCGTTTGGATCCTGCGTTCCATCGATATAGTTCTTATACCATTCTGAAACATGCAAACTTCCATAATGCATTAAATTTTCAACACAATCTAGCCATGCTGACACCCCTTGTCCATAATTCTTTTGAACAAAGTAATCGTATAGAACATCATCTAACGCATTGGAATTGTATTGGGTAAAGATCTCTTTTGCTTGACCACAGGCAGAAGTGATCATTTCGCGATTGTCTGGATCCATATTTACGAAAAGAATCAATCCATCGTACGTGTCTCCATATCCATAGCCGTTATAAACATAGAAATCATTGGCATACAATTCATTGTCAATGCCGTAAGAAGTGATGTCGGTATAGACAACGACATCTTCTTTATATGTATCTAAGATCTCTTTTAATCGAGGCGCAATTTGTGCTTCTTCCTCTTCTGTAAAGATATCCGCATTATCAATCAAACGTGGTGTATTCTTGTCGTT
>JAGHTX010000149.1 GCA_018065105.1 Bacillota bacterium | reverse complement strand
GAAACGTTTTGTTTCGGCATAAGAATAATAGTACATATACTTTCCTCACTTTCTACCCCCATTCTATTCTTTCTGTATTATTTGTCATGCAGGTAAAAGTTTTTTTAAAAATGATTAATATTATCCCTAAACAAAATAAAAGTGCTGAAAACTTTTTCGTTTCCAACACTTTTAGATAAATAATTTTCAATTTTTTTAGAAGAAAACAAATTATAAGATACTGTTTAAGAATTGTTTTGCTTTTTCTGTTTTAGGATTTGAAAATATTTCTTCTGGAGTTCCTTCTTCCATAATGACTCCATCTCCCATAAAT
This sequence comes from Bacillota bacterium, assembly GCA_018065105.1. Lineage (GTDB taxonomy): Bacteria > Bacillota_I > Bacilli_A > Erysipelotrichales > Erysipelotrichaceae > Floccifex. Next base: position 33,813 of record JAGHTX010000149.1, on the reverse strand, counting down.
ACAACACGATCCGCTACTTCACGTGCAAACCCCATCTCATGTGTTACACAAAGCATGGTCATTCCTTGCTTTGCTAATTCTTTCATTACATTTAATACTTCTCCTACAAGTTCTGGGTCTAGTGCACTTGTAGGCTCATCAAACAACATAATTTTTGGCTCCATCGCAAGTGCTCTTGCGATAGCTACACGTTGTTGTTGACCACCAGATAATTTATTTGGATATACATCCGCCTTATCTAATAATCCAACTTTTTCCAGCAATTCTAATGCCTTAGCTTCCGCAACTTTTTCATCGATACCTTTTACATTGATTGGTGCTATTTTAATGTTTTCTTTTACTGTTAGATGAGGGAAAAGATTGAATCGCTGGAAAACCATTCCCATTTCGAGTAATAGGGCTTTATGTTTTTCTTTTTCCATTCCGTCAATTATTTTTCCTTTTTCAGCGTGAATGAACAATTCATCATCAATAAATATTTTCCCACTTGTGATTGTTTCTAAAGTATTTAGTGAACGAAGATATGTAGATTTTCCAGCTCCAGAAGCTCCAATAATAACAATTACCTCCCCTTGTTCTACCGTTAAATTTACATTTTTTAATACTTCTAAATCACCAAACTTTTTACAAAGATTTTCTGTACGAATGATAGACATGTTGAATCCTCCTATTCATAAACAGAGTATTTCTTTTCTAATTTATTAAATACATATGAAAAGAAAGCCGTGATAATTAAATAAATAATCATAGCAGGAATATAGACCATTGCCGTTGCACTTGAAGAAGAAATAGCTCGTGTCACCTTCGTTAAATCGGATAATCCGATTATCGCAACCAATGATACATCCTTTAACACCATAATGAATTCATTTCCAACTGGAGGTATCAAACGACGAATGGTTTGTGGAATAATGATTAATCGCATGGTCTGTCCATATGTCATACCTAGTGCTTTTGATGCTTCATGTTGACCTTTATCAATGGATTCTAACCCTGCTCGAATATTTTCTGCTAGATAGGCAGCGGTATTTAATGTAAAGGCGATCATCGCTGCAACGAAGGCACTTTGAATTGTTAATGCTGGGCTAAATTGTGGTAAGCCAAAATAAATAAAATATATTTGCATCAACAATGGTGTTCCTCTAAAAAAGAAAATATATGCACTACAAGGTTTATTTAATATTGGGTTCTTAGACATTTTACCTAACGCTAAGAATACACTTAAAAATAATCCAATTGTTACAGATAGTATAGTTATAAGTATTGTAAGTTTTGCCCCATTTAACAATTGTGGGAGCCAGGTAATAATTCTATCCATCTTGTGACCTCTTTCTAACGAAAAAGGTTGTACGAAAGCACAACCTTTCTTCTTATAAGTTTTCTGTTACATCGTAACCAAAGTATTTTTGACCAATTTCAGTTAATTTACCACTATCGATCAATGCTTGAATCGCATCATTAATTTTTTGTGTTAATTCATCATTACCTTTTTTCATACACATGCAGATTGGTTCAGCTGTGTCTGCTTGCCATACTGTCATATAATTAGAAGCTTCATCTCCTAAATAGTAAGAAGCAACAACAGAGTCTGTACAAACTGCATCGACACGACCTGCTTTAATATCATCAAAACAATTGATTACTTTTTCGTATGTAACTAATTCAGTATCTAATCCATCTTTTTTGTAATCTTGAATAATATAATCTGCAGTTGTTTCCATTTGAACGGCTACTTTTTTACCTTTTAAATCTTAGATATCCGCAATATCCGAATCTTTTGGAACAACTAAAACTGGCGCATTCGCAACATATGTCTTGGATAAGTTATAGGCAGCATCTCTTTCTTCTGTCCAACTTACACAAGAAATAATTACATCGTATTTGTCTGTATCGACTCCGGCAAAGATTCCATCCCATGCGGTATCAATAATTTCAACTTCCATTCCTAATTCTTCACCTAGTGCGTAAGCCACTTCAATATCATATCCAATTGGAGTCGCTCCATCTTCATCAAAATACTCCATTGGTGGATATCCAATTTCTGTACCCACTCGTAATACTGGTTTTCCACTTTCTTCGCTTGGTTTACTTCCGCATCCTGCAACCATAGTCATTGCCACAAAGGCAGAGATTACCATTGATAAAATCTTTTTCATCTCAAAATTCCTCCTAAAATAAAAAAGGTACTAAAAACGATTTCTCGTTTCTAGCACCTTTGCTTGAAAAGATTGTAAATCAAATAAAATTAGATGTCAATTGTTTTTGTTTATAACTTAAATGGTGTTTTTGTTTATAACTTAAATGGTGCATCGTTTAGATTGAAATTCTTATTGTAGAATGGATCTCCCGCTTCTATCAATGGTTTCCACTTTCTTTGGAAATTCTTAATTTCGCTATCAAAACGAGCCGATTTAGATAAGTCATTTTCATATCCGCGAGTTTTTGATTCGTAGTGATACCATGTAGCGACTGGATTGTAGGTTACAAAATATCCTTTTTCTCGTACTTTTAAACAGAAGTCAATATCATTACATGCCACTTCAAAGCTTTCATCAAATCCTTCTACTTCTTCAAAAATAGAACGTTTGACCATTAAACAGGCTGCGGTTACAGCGGAATAGTTACAATTCAAAATGGCTCTAAACATGAATCCATAGTTGTTTAACTTGTTTTTGTGGAATACATGGCCAGCATATCCTCCAAACCCAATCACAACCCCCGCATGTTGAATCGTATCATCGTCGTAAAGTAGACGAGCTCCTACAATACCGACTTCTTTTCGCATACAACATCCTAACATTTCTGAAATCGCATCTGGATATTTTACTTCTGTATCGTTATTTAAGAAAAGTAGATAATCTCCCTTAGTATATTTTTCTCCAAAGTTATTGATACGAGAATAGTTGAAATGTCCTTCGTAGTAAACGACTTTCACATTTGGATATGTACTTTCTAATTCTTTGTAGTAATCAAAGATTTCTTTTGTCGTACTGTTGTTCTCGATAATAATAACCTCGATATTTTTATACGTATTCTTATGCATTAACGATTCAACACAAGTCTTTAATGTTTCTTTTTCATCCTTATTCGGAATGACAATAGATACTAAAGGATCTCCCACTGTTTCATAACGAGTATGGTATAAACCAAAGAATGGTCTAGGTAACATTTCTACGTTTCCTTTGACTCCAATTCGTTTTAAGTGTTCTTCAATAGCTTTTTTCCCCGCTTCGTAACAATACATCTTACTTTCAGGGTTTTCTGCCGTTGACATCGAGTGCATACGCCAGTGATATAAACTCTTGGCGATATGATGGATCGAATTGGCTTTTTCGGTACATCTTAAGATTAGATCGTAATCTTGAGCCCCATCAAATTCACTTCGGAAGTATCCAACTTCATCTAATAAAGTTTTCTTTACCACGAAGAAGTGGGTAATGTAGTTGTGTGAACACAATAGATCGATACTAAAATCTGGTTTTAGGTTTGGATCGCAATATTCTTTCTTTTCATTATCAAACTTGTCTTCGTCTGTATAGATACAATCGTGTTTTACTTCTTGTAAAGAAGAGACAATCTCAAATAAACAATCAGGTTCTAAAATATCGTCGTGATCGTATAATCCCACATATTCTCCCGTTGCCAGTTTTAGAGCTTCGTTGGTATTACCAGAAATTCCATAGTTTTTCTCTAATTTTTTAGTAACAATACGACTTTCTTGAAGACTTTCTACATAATCCAAAACATCATTATTTTCGCTTCCATCGGCAATGCATAACTGCCAGTTTGGATACGATTGTTCAATAACACTGCCAATCATTTCTTCTAAGAAGTCTCTTGGTGTATTAAAAGTTGGGACAACAATACTAATGGTTGGCGCATAAGAAAATTGGACTTGTTTCTGCTTTTCCAATTCCTCATCCTGAATACGATGAGATAAAAACCAGTAGTGATAAATACGATCATCAATTCTTGGTCCCTGTTTGAATTTTTCAATAAATTCATTTGGTCCGTATTTGACTAAGTAACGTATTCCTTTTAGTACGCGTTTTGCGTTCAAGGATTTCACATACGATTTAATCAAGTATTTATAGTCGATCCCTTGTTCTTTTAAATCAATGATTTCTTCGTTTTTTCCATCACTGACTTTTAATAAGATTTTGGCACTTCCAGTATAGCTTAAGTGGAACCCACACAAAGTTTGAGTTTCTTGAATCAATCCTTGTCGGATCAAATCCCTTCGTTCCGTAGAACGATAGGTAGATGCGACTTCATTACCATCTTTGTCGATTACACTATATGTCAACTTTTTATTTTCTAAAGAAATTGCCCATCCATCTATCATTTTTAAGTCTTTATTTTCTTCCGAACGACCAAAATGTTCTAAGGATACAACAATTGGATTATCACTCACCATCGCTTCCAGTTCAGTCTTCGATACATTGGCAATAACTTCCTGTCTTGCGATAATTTTAACGTTTTCTTTTACCACAGGGTTACGTAGTATAATACGAAATCCTGTATTTAATTCGATATTTTTCTTTGGGTTCACGGCTAGAACATCCAATCGATCAATACGATATAATTCAAACTCTGCATCTTTTCCATCGATTTGAACTTGATACTCTAGCTTTTTCCCTTCAGGATCATGAGCCCAGCCATAGAAAGAGAGATAATCAAAACCATTCCCTTTTCTATAGTCCATAGAATTTACTTTATGTTTCATACACAAACTCCTACATAACTTCCGCAAAACCTTTTTCTAATTTTTTAAATACCCAATATCCAAAAATTAGAATCACTAGAGCCAAAAGGAAAACCAATCCTAGGGCATAAAAATTTGGCCACTGGTGATATAAGAAGGCATCACGATAAGAGTTGACAATCGTTGTCATCGGGTTGATTTGGATCATAGTATATAGAATACTTTTGGATCCTTTGAATAAATCTAAACTATAGATAATTGGTGTTCCATACATCAATAACGTTGTTAGGAAAGTGACGATGTATTCCAAATCCTGAATATACGCATTTACAGCGCTGGTAATAAATGTCAATCCTAATAGAAAAACGGCTTCAATAAATACAATGATTGGTACGACCACTAAATGAATCGATATTCCTACTCCGGTTCCTAGACAGAAGGCAAGAATAATGATACAAGAGATAAAGAAGTTAATTACCCCACTGACAGTTTGGGAGATAATCAAGATTTCTCTTGGAAAATAAACCTTTTTAATGATTTGAATATTTACTTTAATCGATGCAGTTCCTGCATTCATGGTTACCAAAAAGAAGTTCCATGGAATAATTCCGGTAATCAAATAGATTAAATAATTGTCCATGGTTCCTCGCATTAAATAAGGGAATACGATCCAATATACTACTACTTGTAGTAAGGGATTGATGAAAGACCATAATATTCCCAATACCGAACCTTTATATTTACCACGAATATCTTTTTTAACGTTCGTTTTCAACAATTCTCGGTATGCATATACATTCTGAAAAACGTTCATACGCTTACTCCTCTACCACTGAAAATTCGACTTCCGCATCTGCAATGACATTTCCATCTTCATCTATGGTCTTGATGTAGAATTTATGAAGTCCAACTTCTAAATCATTTCTCACAATTTCCCAGCCTAGGGTATCCACTTCAATAAATCCTGCATAATCATTGGCAAACGCATTAAATACATCTTGTCTTAGAACGCGCTTTATATCAGTGATTTCTTTTCCGTCAATATAGGCATGGAAACTACCTTGTTCTGCATTGGATAATTCCCATCCGACAAATTGTACTGGACGTTCCTTTTTCCAACGTGTATAGCTAGTTGGTGTGTCAATGCATACATGTCCTGTATAACCATCCCCTGCTTTTCTTGCCTGGGTAACTTCTTCCTTGTGATCTAAGGCCACTTGTTTTAAATATTCTTCAATTACATAGGCTGGTTCTCCATCCATTTTAAAGTGTCCCTTGTAGATCCAAATAGCTCTTCGACATAATTTTTTTACAACATCTAAACTGTGGGATACAATAACAATCGTTTTATTGGAATCTCTAAGTTCTTCCAGCTTCTTAAAACACTTTTGTTGGAAGTGTTGATCTCCAACCGCTAAGATTTCATCAATTAATAAAATATCCGCATCTACGTTAATGGCCACCGAAAAGGCAAGTCTCATATACATACCGGATGAATAGGTACGAATAGGTTGATCTATAAATTCTCTTAATTCCGAGAAATCAATGATTTGTTCAATACGCGCATCGATTTCTTTACGAGTTAGACCGAAAATTGACGCATTGAAATATATATTTTCTCTTCCCGTAAAATCTGGGTGGAACCCAGCTCCCAATTCCAATAATGAAGTCAGTTTCCCAGAGGTTTCAATGGTTCCCTCGTTTGGAAATATAATACGAGTCATTAGCTTCAACAAGGTCGATTTTCCCGATCCGTTCGTTCCAATCAGCGCTACGGTCTCCCCTTTTCTGATATCCACGTTGATATCTTCCAATACCTGATGTTTACGAGATTTACCACGGCTAATAACCAATAGTTCTTTTAAGGTATGTGCCTGATCACGATTTATTTTAAAATACTTAGACATATTTCTTACTTCTATCGCATTACGACTATCCATAAAACCACTCCTTTGTAGCTGTACTTATTCTATCACACAACCGTTTTGATTGCGGATTAATACTACTAAATTTAAAAGTATGTGTAAAGAAAAAAGGTGCATTATAACACCTTTCATTCTTAGAGTTTTTCAAAATTCCATTGTTGGAAGCTATCACCAGGAACATATTGGTAAAGGATAACTTCTCTAGGTCCTGTCAATTCTTCAGCATCAATATTTATAACATAATCCATATTCATTTTTGAACGAATAATATAAGATGTACCAACCGCTTCAATGAACCATTGCGCTTGTGTTGAAGATCCATTTGTAGTTTGGTTTACATATTGACGAGATGTTGTCGCTGGATCGGCATTGCAACAAATATACATGTTGGATGCTGCATTCTTAATTGTATAGTATCCATCTCCTACATAAGTAATAACGTATTTCTGATTATTCGAACCAGAACGTTGATATGCGATATATTGTTGGTTTGCATCTTTAGAACCATAACTGTTATTTAAACAATATCCAGAAGATGCTCCCGAACTTAGAACATATGTTCCATTCGAAATGATTTGAACAACTGGTGTAGTTGGTGTATCTGTACCAGGTGTATCAGTTCCAGGTGTATCTGTACCAGGCGTATCAGTTCCAGGAGTGTCTGTTCCAGGTGTGTCTGTACCAGGAGTATCAGTACCAGTTGTTTCTCCACCTAAGATATTAAAGGTTACACTACGAGTTCCAGTATAAGTTCCAATACCTTCTAAGATTAAAGAAGCCGTACCACCGTTTACATTACTCGATGCACTTTTAATAATAAAATCACGATTTAATACAAGTGGTTTGTATGTTCCCGAAATATTCTTTTCTACATATACAACAGGAATAATGGCTGCTCCTGTATATTGTTGATCTGGAATGTAAACGATGACTTTATTACTTCCGATACTTACATCCACAACACCGACTGGTTTAACTCCTATCGCAAAATAAGAAGTTCCTAAATATTTATCATCTGGATCCCATGAACCCATTCCTGCTGCATATAAATGAGACAATGTATAGGTACCATTTAAAGAAATATTATTTGGATCGTATACATTTGTATATCCATTTCCATTGTATCCATAATATAAAATTTCATGAGTATAAGCGCTAGAATATCCAGTAAATTCGGATACACCCATACCTGCCGCAATTAAATATCCTTTCTTCAAAGCTTGTTCCGCTAATTCTGCTGTAGGAACAATTTGAAAATCTAAATCATAATATTGTGCCATGTATGGCCAGGCAGTTCCTAAGGTTCCTTGCACTTTTTTATTATAGTATCCAGCCCCATACATAACTTTTCCCACATCAACTGGTGTATACGTTGTATTTTTTAAATAGTTCACAATACTAGTCATGACATTCATGGCACAACCAGTACTACCTACAGTTCCTAAACCAATCTTTGTGTTAGCCCAACGGCTATCTTTTTGGTTGAAGTAAGGCACAGAACCAACATCTGACTTTAAAATACTTCCTCTTTTATCGGTAATGACGGTAACCTTTCCTACAGTAAACTCTCCTGTTTGAATCCAACCTTCTTCGTTACAATAGTAAACCTTACCATCCAATCCATCCACAAAGCCAGTTTGAATGGCCCCTGTTTCTAAATTCAAATAATAAGCATGTCCCAAATATATTTGAAGACCTTTTAAGATATTTCCATTATTATCATAAATGACATTGTAGTTTCCAACGTTTTGAATCCCTGTTATGACTGGTTCATCCGTTGTTTCTTTCTCTTCAGGTAGTGTATCTTCAAAAATTAATTCTTCTTCAATAAGTATGGATTCTTCTACAACTTCCACAACTTCTGGCTCAACAACTTCTTGAGTTATTTCTTCAATATCTTCCTGTGCGTGAATCACAGAAGTATAAGCGCCAATGGAAACGAAAGCGGCCGCAAAGGCTACAAACAGTGTTTTATTCCATTTCATACATCTCCCCCTTTTCTATCCCCCCCATTGTATCACAAACCGAAAATAATAAAAAGGCGACCTAAATCGCCTTTAATACCCATTGCTGATATGGTGCTTCTTCATTACGTTTTCCAAGAATTAATTCTTTATCCGAACCTAACTTCTCGCAATTTATGTCCAGAACGTAATTTCGATCCCATGCACTAGAGAACACTAAACGTCCGTTGATTTCTTCAATCATCCACAACATATCTTTTTCGTACGAAAAATAATCCTGGGTTAATGGGGTCGTTTGTTCTATATCACACATATCTCCACATGTTAAATATAAATTCGAAGCTAAATTTTTGATGACATAATATCCATTTGCCAAACGTTTGATTTCAAATTGTTGACGGTCTTTGTTCGCATTTGTATAAATGACATATTCTGTACCAGGAGTAGTAGAACCATAGGAATTGTGGACAACAAGTGTACTATTCGCACCTGCCACAATTTGATATTTTCCATCTTGAATAATCGTTCCGATAATATCAAAGTCTACTTTCAATTGCCCTGTAAAATTATTAATTCCTTGAATTAATTTATAAGCCTTTCCCACTTCGATGTTGTTGAAAGAACCCAAAGAAATATAGTCTCTTCCTTCAACCAACGTCTTATCGTTGATCACAATCACCACATCTGGATTGACAGGGGCTCCTACATACGTTTGATTTCCTACATGAGCCTGTACCTTTGATGAAGATAAGTTATTTGAAGCTACACTTGAATTTAAACGAAGTCCAAAGAAAGTACAACCATCAATTTGTGATAAATAACCATAAGCAGGTATAGAATAAATAAAGTCAATTTCATACATTCCATTTAAGTTTGAATGTAATGGATCGTATACATTGGTTGTTCCATCTTGATTGTAGCCAAATAATAGGATTTCATGACAATATCCTGCTTTTACGAAAATACATCCTTCTTCTGGACCAACTCCAGCAGCAATAAAGGATCCTTTTTTCAGAGCCGACTGGGCAAGTTCTACCGTTGGCAACATCTCATATTCCAAGCCAAAATATTGACAGACATATTCAAAGGCTTCTGCTTTTGTTCCCGCACAGGTTTTATTGTAGTAACCAGCCTGATTAACAATTTTTCCCATAGTGACCGGTGTGTAATTTGTTCCTTTGATCTGGTTAATAATGGAACATAATACATTCATAGCACATCCGGTATTGGCTATGTTTCCATAGCTTCCTACGGTACTATTCGCCCAACGTGAATCTTTTTGGTTAAAATAAGTCACATTATCTTGCACAGAATATAAAATCTTTCCAGTTTTATCTGTAGTGACGGTTACATGATCGACCTTAAATTCACCTGTTTGAATGTGACCAAAATCATCACAATAATAGGCATTTCCTCCAGGAGCACTCACAAATCCATGAGCCATGGCTCCCGTTACAGGATCTAAATAATACGCATTACCTAAATATATTTGTACACCCGTTAGAAGTTTTCCATCTTCTCCATAAATAACTGTATTTCCATCCTTTTCAGCCATTCCTGGTTCATGAAGTTCTGGCTCTTCCGGAATTTCAGGAACATCCGGAACTTCTGGATTTTCAGGATTTTCTGGTTGTTCAGGAACATCTGGAACTTCGGAAATTTCCGATTCTTCCTCATTGACAATCTCAATATCTTCCTGGGCTAAAACATCCACTGAAGAAAAGCCTAAGATCAAAAGGAACGCTAAACCAAAACTATAATATATATGATTTTTCTTCATTATTAACTCCTTTCAAAACAAAAAAAGTGTACCACATAAATGTCTGGGTTTCCATTCTAGAACAAGGATATTTGTTCATTTTGTATCAACCAGCTTGATTGCTGGGCGTTACGGATCGTATCGGTTGGTTGTATATTTCCAATCAATAAAGGAGAATTTGGATCGTGTCTATGATAATTTTCCATGACCAGTTCTTTACTATAGTTTGCGTAACAATAGCGACAAAGATGCATGCACGTATTATATTCGCCTATATCCCCCGTAATCAAACAGGCGCATTCTTTTCGTCCTCCTGTTTTTGAAGAAGGAATTTTTATACGACCATCAAATAAAGATTCGACAATAGTTTTCGAAAAACAACCCGAACAATCGGCACCAAAAGCTTCCCATTTGGTCCCTTCGGCGCACATTCTTACTTTCATATTGTACTTGGTTGCGATACGCACAATATTTTCAATTAGAAATTCCTGATCCTTTATGGATACTTCTTTTACTTCACTAAAATTTTTTACAACTTTGTTGTATAAATCAATAAAACTTACAACAACGCTTTCGACATAGCCCTCTAATTCTTTGGCAATGGTTTCAAAGGCATGAAGATGATACTCTATGGAATACTTCTTACTCACAAAAATAGGATCGTATCGCCATACTACATTTCTGGATCCCAGTCTTTTCGAAAGAGTCTGTATGTCTTTAATGATTTGATGCTTATCGGGAACGTTGGGTTCAATATCCTTTCCATAAGGGGTCAAGGTAACAAACCAAAATTGTTTGTAGTCTATTAACTCTTCCATATGCTCCAGCATGGGATGCGGATTCTTGGTACAGAATCCTAATAAATCAATTACCTGAGGATTGATTTCATAGCGAATCAAGTTTGAAGGATAATAAGGATTTCTTACCAGTACATAGCCTTCCCGTATACGATTCATGAACCATGTGGAATAAAATGCAGGTATATCCGTTCTTTGTCCTGTTTGTAGTAACATATCTTTACTCCTAAAAATCTAAGTTATGAGCCAAATAGTCTTTTATAATCCCAAAGACTTCTCGAAGCGCATTGTTGGGTAAATACCAAAGATCACTACGTGCACTTAAACCTACCGCATTCATCAGTCCCTGTTTCTTAGCTATAGATACGGCTCGAAATATATGAAACGCATTACTAACAATACAAATAGAAACATCCAAAGAAGGAAGAAATCGCTTGCTCATTTGAATGTTTTCAATGGTGCTTGTTGATTGATCTTCTTTAAAAATTCGACTTTCTTTAATGCCATGTTGGATTAAATATTCGGCCATACCATGCGCTTCACTACAAGGCTCATTATACCCTTGTCCTCCCGAAACAATACAAAGCGTGGAAGGATTCTTCTTTAAATATTCCAGAGCTGTATCCAAACGAAATTTTAAAGCCTTACTCGGTCCTTTTTCTTTCCATTGTGCCCCCAGGATAATTATATAGTCTGCTTTTTCTATGCCTTTTGAAAAATAGGAAGATAAAACACAGACTAGTAAAGAGAGTACGACAAGAGCGGACAAAGCACATATGACTAAGAAAAACTGTAACCAAATAGATGGTAGATGCTCCCACATATGAAATTGATCCATTTTATACATACCAAAAGAAAAGAGAGAGAATACAAACCAGATAATATAAAAGAAGGTTCCAGAATTTTTATATCCGACAGAAAACCCATATAAAAAGAATACTATTGAAAAAATTAACCAAATCATGTCCCCATTATATCATAGAAAAGAAAACAACGGATTGAATCCGTTGTTAAAGTGGTTTGTCCATTAAAGCTAGTTTTTTTACTTTTTTGAAACATAAATATTCAAAGAAGAATATGACAAGGAAGAATACAATACCTACACCAGGAATAGATGCTCCAAAATCATACAATGTATGTACAAGTACAGGAACCATATAAGCCAAGATCATATTTTTTGATGCTCCTGCAGAATTATTAGAAACAGCTGCCATTTTCGCTAAACCATAATATTCTCCCATGAATAAACTGAAGATGGCATGATATGGAATGGATGTGACCGCACGTAATAATACCGTACTAAATCCGTAGCTGACTCCATACATAATATTTTCCACAACCGCAAATCCTAGACTGACCATAACCGCATACACGATTCCATCGAATAAATAGTTAAAGTTCTTATTTCTCCAGGAACCTAAAAGTAGGGCAATCATCTTAACGCCTTCTTCAATGATTCCTACAAACAAGTTCTCGAAGAAAATATATAGGATGCCTCCACCATATAGAATATTCGCTAAGGCATTTAAAGAAACTCTTTCTAAGATGATCGCAACAGGAATGGTTAAGGCGCCAAAAATAAATAATTTCACTAATAAAGATTTCGGTTCTTTTTCAATACGATCCAATTTGTATGCATAATATATTAAAAATAATCCGGGTATTACCGCAAACAATAATAATACTTTACTCATATCCACAACTCCTAACAAAACCTAGTATAACATTAATTTTAAAATCTTTATGTAAGAATGTGATATAATTTTATAAGAAAAGAAGAATGGAGAATACGTATGAAAATTTATTTAGCAAGTCCCCTTTTTAACGAAGAAGAAATAGCCAATATTGATAAAGTAGAAAAACTATTACGCGCGAAGGGACACACGGTTTATTCACCAAGAGAACACGAATATCGAGGTGCAGAAGCCGGAACTCACGAATGGGCTATGCAGATTTTTATGGAAGATCGTCAATTCATTGACTGGGCGGATTGTTTAGTTATGTTGTACTATGGAAATTATTCCGATTCGGGTACAGCCTGGGAATGTGGATATGCGTATGGTACACACACACCTGTTATCGTAGTACAATTAGGAAAAGATTCAAACCTAATGGTACACTGTGGAAGCCACACAAACGTAACGATGGAACAATTAGAAAATTTCGATTTTGAAATGATGCCTAAATACAATTATCAAGGAAGTATGTTTTAATCAGTAGACTTTATGTCTACTGTTTTTTTAGGCAAGAAAAAAGGACAATCTTGCGATTGTCCTAAGTTAGAAAGTGAAATTATTTAATTGAACCTTGATCGTCAACTTTTACTTTCTTAACAGCTGGCATTTTGTCAGTGTTGTTGTCGATTGCGATTTTTCCGTCTTTAATATCTTGTACTAATTTAGCGTAATCTTCTTCAGTGAATGTATCACACCATTGAGTAGAAGCAGATAATCCAACATAGTCACCATCGATTCCTAAGTTGTCAACTTTTCCAGCGTAATCAGAGAATTTTCCATCTAAGATGGCTTGTAAAATATTCTTAACAGTGTTAGTTAAACCTTTTTCAGCAGAAGTGATAGTCATTCCTTTTCCATAGTTTCCATCGATTGTTGGAGCTTGGTCAACGTCTACACCGATAACTTTTCCGTTTACTTTAGCAGCAGCTTCAGCAGCTGAAGTGAAGATTCCTCCACCACAAGCGAATACGACTTCAGTTCCACCTTTGTACCAAGTATCCATTACAGCAGTGATATCTGCATCACCTTGGAATGCTCCACCATATACATATTTAACATTAACATCAACATCTAATTCTGCAGCAGCAGCGTCAGCACCTTGTACGAATCCTTGTCCGTAACGAATAACAGCAGGAACAGCAACACCACCTAAGAATCCTAATTCACGATATCCCATTTTAACAGCTGCATATCCAGCCATGAATCCTGGGATTTCTTCTTGATATACTGTTGAATAAACGTTAGCCATGTTAGCTTCTTGGCTTGCACCACTAATGTCAAATTCACTTAAGTCTAATGCGATCATTTTTAAATCTGGGTATTCATTTGATCCATAAGCAACTACTTCTGCAAATAAATAACCTGGTAATAATACTACGTTGTAACCGTCATCATAAGCTTTGTCTAACATTGCGATACGTGCATCGTCTGTAGCTTCTGATGGTTTGTAGTAAGTAAAGTCTAATCCGTTTTCTTCACAGAATGCTTTACCAGCTTCATAAGTTGTTTGGTTGAATGATTGGTCAGTGATATCTCCTGAGTCAGTAATCATCGCAACTCTAACTTCTGATTCTTCGGCTGCAGGTGCAGAACTACCGTTTGAACCACCACAAGCAACCATACTTAGAGCCATAGATCCAGCTAAAACGCCTTTTAGAAATTTGTTCATTTTATCTTCCTCCGTATGAATTCTTTTCAAAAACATTTTATCATGCCAATACACTCCATTCAATCTGAAGGTAAAGAAAAAAGCTTGGAAATTCCAAGCTTATCTTTGTCCTTTCTCGTATGGTATACCATCCGCTTTCGGAGCCCTCGAGTTCTTTGAAGTAAAAGTTAATACAATCAAACATACGATATAAGGTAACATGTTGTATAACGTACTAGGAATGTTTAATGCCACTAAGAATCCAAATCCAGTGTACACGTTTCCTAAGGCACGGAAGAATCCGAATAATAAAGCAGATACACCAATTCGTAATGGACGATATTGACCAAAGATCATTACGGCCATGGCCAAGAATCCAAATCCGGCAACCCCGTTTTCAAATTTCCATTCGGAAACCCCAGCCATGATATATACGATACCACCTAGTCCTCCAAGTAGTCCTGAAATTAAGACACCAGACCAGCGCATTTTGTATACATCAATACCTACAGAAGCGGCAGCTTGAGGGAATTCCCCACACGCTTGAAGACGTAGACCAAAACGAGTTTTGTACATAACTACATAGGCAATCGCTAAAATAACTAAAGAAATTAACATAAACCAGTTAAATTCAAAGCTTCCCAATTTCACTAAGAATAATTTCTTTTGGGCAATATATTGAAGAGTAGAAGTTGGATTGGATGCGTTGGCTTGCATATTGATTGTTTTTACAATAATAGTCGCTAAGGCAACCCCTAACATATTCATAGCTGTTCCGATGATTGTTTGGTCCGCTTTTAAGTGAATCGCAGAGAACCCTAATAAAGTGGAATAAATAACCCCAAACAACATAGAACCGGCCATAACTGCCAAAATCATTAGTGGTGCAGATAATCCAGGGAACATGTTCATAACTAAAGCTCCACCAAGAGCTCCCATAACCATGATACCTTCTAGTCCAATGTTGATTACCCCAGAGTGTTCTGAGTAACATCCACCTAAGGCAACCAACATTAATACAGACGCAAAAATTAAAGTATATTCAGCTAATAATAAGAATGTTGCCATAATTACTTACCTCCTTTTGCGTCTTTTTTATCTAAGAATTGATTCATCATCAATTTGAAGAACGCTACGAATCCACATAAGTAGATAATGATTGAAGAAATTAAGTCTGCGACCTGTGATGGATAAATTGATAAGTCTACGAAAGATCCACCCATCGAAATGTGTTGAATGAAGTAAGAAGAAAGAATCGATCCAAGTGGATTTAATCCTCCTAAGAATGCTGCCGCAATACCATTAAATCCCATACCAGGAACCGAAGCAGTGGCACAAGACCATTCTGTAATTCCTGTTAAGTATAAACAAGAAGCAGCTAAACCAGCTAATCCTCCAGCAATGGCCATTGTTAGAATGATATTTTGGTTTTCTTTCATACCTGCATATTTTGCCCCATTCTTATTTAAACCAGTCGCTTTTAATTCGTATCCAAGTTTTGTCTTATCTAAAATAATCCAAACAAGAATAGCCGCAATCAAGGCAATTGGAATGGCAATCCCTACATATTGGTGATTGTTGAATATGCTATTTAATCCTAAAGTTGGTAAGATTGCCTGTGGTGCATTCTTAGCCATTTTTAAAGTATAAATATCCGATGGTTCTTTTACACTTGATAGAATCATATTGGCTGCATATAAAAGGATCCAGTTCAACATGATTCCAGAAATAACTTCACTTACGTTTTGGTACGCTTTTAAAGCTCCCGAAATAGCCCCTACGATGGCTCCAGCAATAATCGATAAGACCATACAAACGATCCATGGTAAGTGTAAAGCTAAAGCTCCATATAAAGCGACGATAATCCCTGCTGTATATTGACCAGAAGCTCCGATATTAAATAATCCTACTTTATAGGCAAATAATACAGACAAGCTACATAGTAACAATGGAGCGGTATTGACTAGGGTTGATCCCAAGTTCTTTAGTTGTAAAGTCGAACGAGAAGAGTTTGCCCAGTTTTTGATAATCGCAAGAATCGCTCCGGAAGCTCCTTGTGGATTAATAAACAACAAGACAATGTATCCAATGATCAATCCAATAATGATACATAAAATGGAACTAAGTAAGGCTTGTACGCCTTCATTTCTTAAAAAGCTCTTATTCTTTTCCATTACTTGTTCCCTCCATCTCTTTTAGCACCAGCCATGTATAATCCAAGTTCTTCTTGTGTTGTCTTCTTAGGATCCAATTCTCCAACGATTTCTCCTTCATACATCACAAGAATACGATCTGGTACATCCATTACTTCATCCAATTCCAAAGATACAAGAAGTACAGCTTTTCCCGCATCACGAAGAGCAACCAATTGTTTATGGATGGTTTCAATGGCACCGATGTCGACACCACGAGTTGGTTGAACCGCAATCAATAAATCTGGATTTTTATCAATTTCACGGGCAATGATTGCTTTTTGTTGGTTACCACCCGACATAGCACGTGTAATTGTGATCGAACCTTGTCCCGAACGAACATCGTTTTCTTCAATCAAACGATCCGAGAATTTACGAATTGCCGGACGATTTAAGAACAATCCGTTCTTTAAGAAACGTGGTTCAAAATAATTTTGTAGAATCATATTGAATTCAAGTGGATAATCCAAGATCAAACCATGTTTGTGACGGTCTTCTGGAATGTGACTAATTCCCATAACCGAACGTTCACGAATGGAAGTGCTCGTAATATCTTTTCCCTTGTAGTTAATAGTTCCCGCACTCAATGGTTCTAAACCAGAAAGACCATATACAAGTTCGGTTTGTCCATTTCCATCAATACCCGCAATACAAACAATTTCTCCTGCTTTTACATCAAAAGAAACGTTATTTACGGCTTGTTTACCTTTTGTCTTCGAAGCTACCGACATATTCTTTACACTAAGAACGGTATCTCCAACCTTTGCTTCTTGTTTCGCTACGTGGAAGCTTACATCACGACCAACCATCATAGATGATAGTTGTTCCATTGTTGTATCGGCTGTATTTACGGTTCCGATATATTTTCCTTTACGAAGAACGGTACAACGATCGGCAACTTCCATAATTTCAGCTAACTTGTGCGAAATAAATAAGATTGATTTTCCTTCCGCGGCTAAGTTCTTCATAATCTTCATTAATTCCGTAATTTCCTGTGGTGTTAATACCGCAGTTGGTTCATCGAAGATTAAGATTTCGTTGTCACGATACAACATTTTCAAGATTTCTGTTCTTTGTTGCATACCAACGGTAATGTCTTCAATAATCGCATCTGGATCTACACTCAATCCATATTTGTTGCTTAATGCTTGAACTTTTTCTCTGGCTTCTTTCTTTTGAAGGAAACCATTTTTACAAGGTTCCACTCCTAAAATAATATTGTCTAATACAGAAAAACACTCAATTAACTTAAAGTGTTGGTGAACCATCCCGATTCCTAATTCATTCGCATCGTTAGGGTCCTTAATTTTTACTTCTTTACCATCTTTTTTGATAATACCTTCTTCGGCTTGATACATTCCGAAAAGAACACTCATCAAAGTCGATTTACCAGCCCCATTTTCTCCCAATAACGCATGGATTTCCCCTTTTTTTAATTGAAGGGTGATATTGTCATTGGCAATAATACCAGGGAATCGTTTTGTGATGTTCAGCATTTCAATCGCATATTGTTCTGCCATTCGATTCTCTCCTCTAGTAAATATTACATAAAATTACTTAACAAAATAATTATACTATAAAATTACTAATTTATAAAAAAAGTTACGAGCTTTCTCGTAACTATATTTCAATATATACCACTTCTTTGGGATTACCTATGCGCGGAATCAGTGAAGTATTGGTACAACCTGTGCTCACTACATGATTTCCAAAGTAAAGTCCTTTCGTAATTTTTGGTAAGAGTCCCTGTCCTGGTGAAAATAAGCCTTGATCGGCAATACGAATCTGTCCCCCATGAGCATGCCCCGAAAGTACCAGGTCAAAACTTTGTAAACAAGGAAGTTCTTCATAGTATTCTGGATGATGCATCATTAAAATCTTATATCCTGGCTTTTTAGAATAAGATTCCAACCATAAGGAATCAATATTTGTCGATAAGCCTCCGATTCGTATTTTTCTTCCTTTTATTTCTACAATAGTATCCTGATTGTCTAAGAAAAGGATATCCTTTTCTCTAAGAAAGGCAAAATCACTTTCCAACATGTCCCTTTCATGATTGCCCCGACTATAAATAATAGGTGCTAGTTTTCTTGCCTGTTCTAGAAATTGAAAAGAGTATTCACTTTTTCGATCCTGTGTTCCAAAAAAGAATTCCAAAACATCGTCAATGAACCAGGCCAAGCGATAGAAGAACCAGTTTCCTTTGTACTCCGATTTTTTCTGATGTTTATGCCCTTCTCTTCTTTCCAGAACATCTCCTACCAATAAGATTAAATCTGGTTTCTGTTTCTCTATTTCTTTTAGATAATGATCCACTTTAAACTCATGCAAATCGGACATCATAAAGATCTTGATAGGCTCTTCGCCTCTATTAAAGTCATAGCGAGTAAGTACATATTTTTCCTGTTTTAAAAGTTTTTTTACCCATTCCCAACAAAGAATACCGAGAACCAAACCAATCCCATTATGAAGGATATCATCCACATCAAAGTATCCTCTTTGGAGAATAAACTGACTGATTTCGATCAACAAACAATAAAGAATTCCCAGTTTAAAAGCTTTTTTTTTGGAAAAAGATATGGAAAGAAAAAAGCCAATGGGAAAGAATAAAAGAATGTTTAATCCATTTTGAATCAGTAAATACCAATCGGGTATCGTGAAGGCAGCATAATACGACCAAAATGGAATGGGACGAATCAAATATTCCTGATAGCTTGCTCGTGTAAACGTTGAAAAGTAGAACAGAGCAAGACAATACAAGATTCCTACCAACAATAAACCTTTTTTCTCAATCTTTGTTCTTAATAACAGAAGTGTAAGCACAATGGTGATTGCGGTCATTGCACCGATAAAAGGTAAAGTTATATAACTGCTTAATAAATAAATATAATATTCTAGTTCAATCATGCATCTATGTTAGCACAAAAGAAAAGAATGTGTACATCTAAAACACACATTCTAGTTTTCTAAATTCCAATCTTTTTTAAAAATAAGATTGATCAGACAGTCTTGATCCCCCACATATAATAAGGCATAACTAGGTTCTTTGCCATCTCTTGGCCACCAGGAAGAGCCCGGATTTATCGTCAATATATCATTTACCATTTCAATTTTGGAACAATGGGTATGACCATACAAGACAATATCGCATCCCTTATCTTTGGCTTTTCGAGCTAAAGCTTCGGTACGTTTCCGATAAGGACACATATGTGAATGTTCAATATAGATTTTATGTTTTCCGGCTTTGAACATGGCGATATCCTTAAAACCGCTGTAGTAATCGTTGTTTCCTCGAACAAATACCCAGCGATCATAATATCGAGGATCTTCTTCCAAATCTCCACAATGTACAAAAGCGTAGGCATCTTCGTATTTCTCTCTTAGCTGGTCTAAGATTTCATTGGTTCCATGCGTATCACTGATGACAACAATTTTTAGATATCCAGCGATTGAGCCTGTTTCCTTCGTTAGTTTATATTCCATAGATTTTTTATTTAAGTTCCTTTGTAAAAGTGGTGTTTTCCATAATGGTATTCGCATTGTGCATTTCCTTTGCCTTCTTTTGACCTACATAACGAAGTAAGAAAGGTTGATACCACAATTGGGTCTGACTTTCTCCCTCCTGGGTATAGCGAACCACAAATCCATAATGATACGCATTGTCTTCGATCCAAGATATCGCATCTTGAAGTTTTGGGGATAAACTGTCAAAAACGGCATCGTAATCCACTTTCGTTTTTTCTTCATTTAAGTGTTCTATACAGCTAGCTAACCATTCATCCTGACCAATTAGAACAATGGTATATCCCAATTGTTCTTCATTAGAACCCGCTTGATGAAGAATTTTGTGTACATAAGGACCAGCTTCATCCACAATACGGAAATCATCCACAAGGCTTTCATAGGTTTTGTATCCATTTAGAAATTTCATAGACTGATTTAATGTGGATTTATAATCCGCCATCATCGTTTCCAAATCTTCAACCATGGCAGTACGCACCTGAATATCCTTGAATTCCACGAGATCTTGTGGTGCATATTTATAAATGGAACCATTGCTTGAAAGAATTAAATATGGATTTTCCGGATTTTCCATCAAATTTAGTTGTGGATTTAAAACCTGTTCGGTTTCGTAAAAGTTAATTAAATCCGTATAACTATAATATGTTAAATAGTTTTTTAATGAGTTCTTCGTAAAATGTGAACGATATTTATTTACGAAGTTCACAATTTCTGTTTTGGAAGCTTTTTGTGTCGCCAAAGCAGTAGTATACAGTTTCGCGTTTTTAATATTAAAACCATCGATTTTGATAAATTTCATAAAATCATCGGGTTTTAATTGGGAATCAATCATATAATCGATATCATCGTCTGACAAATATTGAAGGATCAAATGTTTTTGACCTTCGCTTAAATCTTGTGTATATCGAGCTAACGGATCGGACGTCTCTCCTACGGTATATAAACACCCTATTGCCACCAACAGGCAGAAGACAAGAAGTCCAATACGCGCCATTAGAATCTTTGTGGTCATATAAATACCTACCTTAATCTACTAGCATTATAGCACATCGTGTAAACGATTATATATGTTTTCGGCGACTTGTCTAGGAACCACTTTTTCCAGTTCTTCCACACTCGCTTCTTTTATACGTTTCATGCTCTTAAACTCTTTAATGAGTGCTTTACGACGGATTTCTCCTACTCCTTCAATGGTATCCAATACCGAAACGGTCATGGATTTGTCACGAAGTTTTCGGTGATATGAAATCGCAAAACGGTGTACTTCATCTTGCATTCGCGTCAACATAAAGAACAATTCCGATTCCTTACTCAAAGGAATTTCTTGTAAGTCTTCGTTCATCAAGGCTCTTGTGGAGTGCTTGTCGTCCTTGACAAGACCACATAAGCGAAGATTGAGATCCAGCATATCCTTGATTTCTTTGGCAGCTAAGATTTGTTGAGCGCCTCCATCGACAATCAATAGATCCGGCATTTTCTTCTGTTCTCTTAGTAAACGGAAATAGCGACGATAAATAACTTCTTTCATACTGTCAATATCCGAACGATATCCATCCAACTTATAATGTCGATAGTTTTGTTTATCGGGTACACCATCTTTAAACGTAACCAGACCACTTACGTTAAAGGTTCCCTGGATATGCGAGTTGTCAAAGATTTCAATCGTATGAATATCAGCCCCTAACAATTGAGATAATTGCTCATTGGCATTTTCAATCTGATTGTTCTTACGAAATACCATTTGAAATTTCTGCTCATGCGCTTCTTGGGCATTTTTCAAAACCAGATCCACGAGTTTTTTCTTTTCGCCACGAACCGGAATACGAACCTTCGTATCTAAGGCCTGGGATAAGGCTTCACAATCCGTCCCTTCGGGCACAAGAATTTCGGCAGGAACGATGTTGTTTTCGTAATACTGCAAGATATAACTGCTAAAGGCATCTTCATTATCTTCATAAACGGGCATAACCTTTTGGTTTCTTGCCAAAAGCTGTCCACGACGAATAAAGAAGCCCTGGAAGGAAATGTATCCTTTTTCTTCATAATATCCAAAGACATCTCGGGATTTGGAATCCTTGAAGTCAATGGTTTGTTTCTCTAAGACATTTTCAATGGCTTGAATGCTGGTTAGAATGTCTTGTGCTTTTTCAAATTGAAGATTCTCACTGGCTTCTAACATTTGTGCCTGTAACATATCCAAAAGTTCTTTGGCATCCCCCTGCAACAAACGGCGAATTCGTTTTTTATAATCTTCCAATACATTTGGATCGATTTGTTGGAAACAAGGGCCTAAACACTGATGAATGTGATAGTACAAACAAGGCTGTTTGGCCATTTTAGTACATTTTCGAATAGGAAACAGCTGATTGATCAATCGAACCATTTCACTAGCGGAAGATGAGCTTGGATACGGTCCAAAATACTCTTCCTTATTGCTTGTTTTATTTTTAATTTTACGAATCACCCGGACCGTAAAGTTCTGGTCACGACTGATCGCGATATACGGATAACTCGTATCGTCCATCAACATAATGTTGAAAGGAGGACGATGTTTTTTTATTAAGTTAATTTCTAAGAGTAACGACTCTTTTTCACTAGCGGTACAAATAAATTCAAAATCACGAATCTTAGAAACTAGTTTTGTGGTCTTGTAGTTGTGGGTACCATGAAAATAAGAACGAACACGATTTTTTAAAACTTTGGCCTTTCCTACATAAAGAATTTCCCCATTTTCATCCTTCATGATATAACAGCCTGGACTATCGGGTAATAAAGCCAATTTATCTTGAAGGTTTTTTGAAATTGCCATACCTATTTCAGAACAACGATGGTTGCTCCTAAACCTCCTTCATTCGGTCCTGCACTGCTCTTTCCTTTGACAGCCGGGTGTTTGTCCAAATCTTTCCAAATGGCACTGCGAAGTGCACCAGTTCCCATACCATGTACGATACGTACCTGTTTGATGCGATTGGCAACCGCCTGATCCAAATAATGATCTAGGGTATTTAATCCTTCTTCCACGCGCATTCCGATCAGATTCAATTCCAATGGGAAGCGTTTGAAAGTACGGTCCACATGGGCTTTGGTGTTTACTTTTTCAACCTTTGGACGAATCATTTTTGTCAATTGGTTGATCTTTAGTTTCATCTTCATGCCATTGACATTGACAACGGCCTGATTCTTTCTTAAATCTACGATTTCGCCATGTGAATTTAAATTCTTAACACGTACATAATCACCAACTTTGAAAGTTTCTTTATCATTGACTTCCTCTTCTTCGCTATGTTCGTATAATTCATTAATGGCGTGCACTTTTTCTATTTGTTTGTGCATCTGTTCGGTTTGCTGCTTACGAAGATCGGCTAAGATTTGTTGGGCTTCTTCTTTTTTCGCATCCAGCATCTCGTTTAATTCTTGTTGATAAGCAGAATCCAATTCTTCTTTTTTCTTTTCCCATTTCGCTTTGGTTTCCATCGCTTCTTTTTGAATTCGATGGGCTTCCTGAATCAGCTTTTGAAAACGATCCTTTTCTTGTAGTACTTCTTCTTGCAGTTTTTCCAAGCGTTCCAATTCTCGTTCGTGTTGTTGAATGTTTTCTTCCTTATAGGCATTGGCCTGTTCTAAAATCCAAGGATCCAGATTGTATTGAGAGGCAATGTTAAAGGCATAACTGGCTCCACTGACACCAGGTATATATCGATAGGTTGGTTTTAATGTTTCACTATTAAATTCAACAGAAGAGACCAAAACGTGCGGATTGGCTTTTCCAAAGGCTTTTACCTGATTATAGTGGGTACTTGTCACAATGGTACATTTCTTTTTGATCAGGAATTCTAGAATGGCGGTTGCTAAGCTGGCTCCTTCTAGAGGGTCGGTACCATTTCCGACTTCATCCAATAAGATGAAGGAATTCTCATCACATTCTGCACAGATTCTCGATAAATTGGAGATGTGTGATGAGAAGGTAGAAAGGTTATTTTCAATCGACTGGTTATCTCCAATATCAAAATATAAAGATTTATAATATGGCACATGGGCTCTATGGCAAGATAATGGAAATCCTGCATGCGTAAGGGCAACAAAAAGTCCGATGGTCTTTAAAGTGACGGATTTTCCTCCCATGTTGGGTCCTGAAATCATCAAACAATATTGATTAGCCTTTAAGTTATAGGTGTTGGCTACAACGGTTTCTTTTTTTAGTAAAGGGTGTCTTGCGTTTTCAAACAACAAGGCGTTATCTTTGGTATGAACCATCGGTACACATCCATCAAAGTCAATAGCCCACTTTCCTTTACAGAAACATATATCTAAGATTGTCATGGTTTGCAGGTTGGAATCAATATGAAAAGCGTTTTGTCCTACCTTGGAAGAAAGTTCCTTGCAGATACGATGTTTTTCTTCTTCGATTTCTACCTGAATCATTTGAATACGGTTGTTGTCTTCGACAAATTCACCAGGCTCGATATAATAGGCCAATCCACTTTGACTCGAACCATGAACCATACCTCCAAAGCTGTTTTTTTCACTGGCTTTGACAAGAACGGAAATACGTCCCGAAATACTTGTGGTCATATTTTCCATCAATTGATTGCCATGTTTTTTTAGAAAAGCACGACTTTTCTTTTGTAGATTGGAACGAACATCCATCAGTTCATTGTTCTTGTTTCGAAGAAAGGCTGTGGCATCGTCTTTTACCGAACCAGTCAGGTCGATTTGACTATGAATCTGGTTGATTAGATTTGGGCATACATTCATCGATTCTGCCAGATCTTTTAATTCCACGGTTTCTGAAGAACGTAAGGAATTTTGTACCTGTCGACAGGCAACCAAAAAAGAGGCGACATCGATTAATTCTTTGGGTGATAAAGTGATACGTTTGGATGCTTTTTTGGTCATCATGGATACATCGGTGCATCCAGCCATATTGACAATGGCACCCGTTTGCAGAAAATCAATGGCTTCCTGGGTAAGTTTTCCTTGTCGCTGTATTTCCAACAAAGGAAGATTTGGCAAGGCATCTAAAATTTGTTGTTTCGAACATGAAAAAGAAGCGTATTGAGCTACACTGCTCAAAACGCTATGGAAGTCGATTGATTTGTTTAGTTGTTGACTAAAGTTATTAAACATTTTCGCTCACCTTCTCTATTACCAAATTAATAGGAGCTAATACTCCTGAGTTCACAAAGTCCTTTCCATTGGTAAAGATTGGAAGATTTAAAATGATAGTTAATAAAACCAATACAATGAATGTCTTTACGATACCTAGTAACATTCCTAAGAATTGGTTAATAAAAGACAATACATTCTTTTTTCGATATCTTGGAATCAGCATTAATACGATCCAGAAGAAAAGTCTTAATCCAACTAGTAATGCCAGGAACCAGGCAACTAGATTGGCATTGGCTTGAAGACTTGCCATGGTATCGTTTCCTACAATAATCTTTGTAAGATCCATGGTTGGATTGGCAAACAAGGAATCAACCAAAGATACTTGTGTAGATAAATATTCCGCTCCTAATATTCCTAAATATACACTCGCAATCAACGCTGCAATATCTAATAACTGTCTAACAAATCCGCGTCTGTACGCTAGTACGATCATAAGAATGGCGATTAACGCGATTACGCCATTATAGATCAAAAATTGACTACTTTCTAATGTCATGTCCCTATTTTATCACAATTTGAAAAAAATATGGTACACTTTTGTTATGAATACGATAACCAAGAAAATGACAAAAGAAGAGATGCTTACCCTATACACAAAAGTATCTCCTTATATTTTAAAAGAAAGTAAACCAGCCTATACAGTATTTCAGGTCAAGTTAGAATCTTGTACGATCACCGCTTATGAGAGTGGTAAAGTCGTTTTTCAAGGGAAGAATCTAGATTGGCTGGAAAGTGAAAAAAAAGAAGAATCAGTGAAAGAAATCTTTCCGCAGGCTGGTAGTGATGAGGTTGGAACGGGTGATTATTTTGGCCCTGTGGTCGTGGCTGCCTGCATTGTCGAAGAAAGCCAGGCTTCTTATTTAAAGAGTTTAGGCATTCAGGACTCAAAGGCAATCGACGATACAAAAATTCGTCAACTGGCACCCAAAATTAAGAAAGTATGTCCATATTCCATTCTAATTGTACAAAACGATAAGTATAATGTGGTGCATGAACAACATAACATGGTGGATATGAAATGCTTACTGCATAATCAGGCCTATGTCAATTTAATCCACAAAGGCTATACACTTCCTGCTTTTATAATCATTGACCAGTTCGTGCAGAAAAACAGCTACTATCGCTATCTTAAAAATGTAAAAGAAGTAGTGCCTAACATTCATTTTGAAACCAAAGCGGAAAATAAATACATCTCGGTTGCGTGTGCCAGTGTTTTGGCTCGAAATGCATTTTTGGAAGCCTGGGATCAAATGGAAGAAAAATATGGTATGCCTTTAGAAAAAGGTGCTGGGGCAAAAGTAGATGTTTGTGCCAGAGCCTTTGTAGAAAAGTATGGATTGGAAGAGTTAAAACACATTTCAAAATTTCATTTTGCGAACACAAAAAAAGTATTAGGATAAAGAAAAGTTCCAGTTACCTGGAACTCTTTTTTAACCTCTTAATTGTTGTAACATGGATAATAAGCTTTGCGCATAAGTACTGCCTGTTGACCATCCATATCCACTTGGATTGTTGGAGGCCTGCAGGTATTCTACATACTGTGCTTTTCCTCGTAATGCATCCCACCATCTAGGGTCCACACAAGGATTGTTTAATGCTTCTTCACTCGCATAACACTTTAGGTGTTGGATTTGGGCACGAATTCCCATACGAATACTCTCAAAAGAATTGCCGGGAACACCACCTGTGGCTCCTAAACCTCCAAAGTTAAATTGATCGGGTTTTACATCTCCACCGTATTTTAACCATCCTGTTTCTAACATAGATTGTACAAAAGCAACTTCGACATTTACCCCTTCTGCTCTGGCTTCTTCCATGAAAATCTGACAGAATTGTTCGATCGAGGAAATTCCTTCTTTGGCATAGATGCCGTTGTATGCTGTATCCCTAAAGGTATCAAATCCGCTTGTATGGGCATTGTAGTAATCTACCATCTGAGCAACACTGACATGGCTATCTCCCATAATATAGGTATATCCTTCTGGACTGTAAATGACAGAAAGCGGTACACTTCCTTTCTTGTTCAGCTTTAAATAATAATCGTATAAAGCTCGAGTTAACTGTACCAGGTCTGTGTTTTCATTTTTTTGAGCGGCTTGCACAAAAGATAATGGACTATATTTCATGGCAAAGTTCTTACAAGTAATAGTATACGTGTGATCTAAAAGTACGGGATTGATATCTTCCAGCATAAGAACGGTATATTGTCCTTCGCTTGTAGTATTTATTGTTTTAGAATCTATCTTAAAGTCTCCGGATCCTTTGAAATAGAGTTTCATGCCTAACGTCGATTTTAAGATTAATCTTGCCCCAACAAAAGAAATGGATGGATCATTTGAAATCACTTTTTGATTATAAGAAGATACATCGATGTTTCCTATAGGTTGGATCACGGTTGGTAGATTCTTGGTTTCATATTGGAAGTATTGTTGGGCACTGGCTCCATAATTCAATAAGGCTTTTGTGATTTCTACATCTTTTGTATCGTATTGATTTTCATGATTTAAGATGTAGCTGGCATACTCTTTTACCGAGAAAGAATAGATTTCTTCTGGATCCTTTGAAGTCACCAATTTAGCTTGAATGGTACTTGCCATATTTTTGGCAGAGACAAAACATGGGAATACATAATGATTCTTTCCATCGACTTCCACTTGTCTGGCTTCTTTGACATATGTTTTAGAAATAGTTCCATCTGGTAGGGTAAATTCTAAATAGGCATTTGTATCTTCCTGAACACTGCTTTTTAGACTCATATAGAAATTAAGTCCAATTCTTCCATCCAGGGAAAGACTATATCCTTCTAGTACGTTGTTGTTCATACCTTTCTTTACAAGTCCATAGGTTTCTACGATTCCTTGACAATCGGCCTGGGCTAAAGAAATGAGTTTATCATCCGAATTCATATAGGCATCAAAATCATTCCTGTTGTCAATAAAACAGTGTTCCACAATAATACCGGGAATTCCTAATTTTTTACAATGACGAATCACCCCATAATAGTCGGCATAAGAACCATCTGGATAGGCATAATCGCGCCATTCTGGATCGTATTGGTCAATGACACGAATCTTGATTCCTCGATTGGTTAGACCTAATCCAATTAATTCTTTTTCAATATTGGCAGCAACCGCTTTTCCCTGTTCTCCTAGATCTGGTCGATAATTGGCGTTTGGATAATAGACTTCAGCTCCTCGCATGGTTCCATTGTAGGCATTAAAATGGATACTCACAAATAAATCAGCACCGTGTTGAGCTGCAATCTGGGCACGTTCGGATAAGCTAGGATTGATGGAGTCATCATAACGGGTCATAACCACATGTACTTTTTCATACTCTTCCAGGAATTGTTTTAGGAAAGTGGCAACTTTTAAAGTATAGGTCTTTTCGTAGGTTCCATACACACTTACTGCTCCAGAGTCTTCTGCCCCATGTCCTGGATCTAAGCAGACAGTCAATTCCCCTTTTCCTTCTCCATTAAGAGTAATTTCTTCTTCATCCATTTGGGTTAAGGCTTCTTCTATAGCACCTTCGATTTCTCCTTTGGAGTTTTCTTCCACGCTGGCAACGGGTAGATTTTCCATTTGTACATTTTCAACTTCAAAGCTGGCTTGGATGCCGATTTGTTGAAGATTTAATATCGTTTCCTTCTCATCTTGCACAAAACGAAGGGTTTCTAAAGAATAGTTTCCTTCTTGTTTCATAACGGATTTAAATTCATAGAAACTCGATACGTGTTTTGTGGATTGAAGTGTAAAGGACTCCCCTTGTACACTTCCTTGTAGTTCTATGACATCCACTTCCTGGCTCATAGATACAACAATGGATTGTTCTTCATTTTGTTTCACAACGGGCATGTCTACGTATAGATAGTTTAGCAGGCATTCCTCTTCACTTGTTTCTTCTTCCTCTGTCTCCACTTCTTCGACAATTTCTACTTCTTCTGGAATTTCTTCCTCGTCCTGGGCATAGATTGGTAGAAACTGTCCTAAGAGTAAAGATAAGGAAAATAGAATACTTAGATAAATATTTTTCTTTTTCATGTTCGTCCTTTCTATAGAAAAAGGTAGAAACTAATCTACCTTTTGTAATACATCTATTGTATGTGTACTTGCTCCAATACAGTCCATACGTTTGTAGGTCGATAGATGGTATTTCATAAACATTTCAAACTCTTCATCACTCATTTGTTTCAAGAGTGGACGCATGTAGTTAGCAGGCCCATCGGCGGCTACGATTTCAACGCGTTGTACGTTCGCTTTTTCATTCAATCGATCAATGTCTTCGATGCGTACAAAGTCAAATAGATTGACTAGATCGGAATTCACATGGAAATTTTCATCAATCGTATCTTGTTTTTCGAATAAGGATTTTTCTTTAAACCCATGGGTAATGATGGCATATTCGTTCATGCAGTAGGCCACTAGAATATATCCCTTTTTCGAAAGAACGCGTTTGCTTTCGGTTAGTACTTTTACTTTATCTTCATCGCTGAATAAATGGTACATAGGGCCGAAGATACAGATCACATCAAACTCTTCGTCTTTAAAGCGGTGCAGATCCATCGCATTTCCTAAATAGGCTTTGACACTGCTCTTTTTCGCTTTTAAGGTTCCTAAGTTGGATTTTACAAGTTCTACAGCGGATACGTCATATCCTTCGTTGGCTAGAGAAACACAATATCTTCCGGTTCCGGCGCCTAGTTCTAATACTTTTGGTTTTTCAAACTTGTCCAAGTATTCGTGTACCACTTTCATGGTCGTGATAAATTCGACCTGACCATGTCGGGAGTTTAGTCGTTTTTCTTCGTTAAACTTACCGTAGTAAGCAATTAATGTCTCATCCCTCATGTTTTTTCACCAATGTTTCCACAGAAATTGTATAAGGTAACTGAATGGTTTCTACACCAGCTTCTTTAAACATTTTCTTGCTGGCAATATTTGTTTCCGTTCCGTTATATTTATCACTTTCATAGATAACACGTTTTATGCCAGATTGAATGATCGCTTTGGCACATTCATTACATGGGAATAAGGATACATAAATAGTACATCCATGTAGGGATTGAATACTGTTAAGGATGGCGTTCAATTCTGCATGGACTACGAATGGATATTTTGTTTCTAATAAACTTCCTTCTCTTTCCCATGGAAATTCATCGTCATTACATCCCATTGGAAAACCGTTATATCCCATTCCGACAACTTTCTTATCGGGATTGACAATGCAGGCTCCTACCTGGGTATTTGGGTCTTTTGAGCGTTTTGCGCTTAGGTGGGCCACACTCATAAAGTATTCGTCCCAGCTTAATACATTTTCTCGTTTCATCTTATAAAAGCCCTTCCTGTAATTGTTTTAAAACACTTGCGAATTCTTCTTCCATTTCTACAGTAAAACTCATGTTTTCTTTTGTTCGTGGGTGTACAAATTCCAGTTTATGTGCATGTAACAATTGACCATTTTTGGTTGGAATTGTTTTACGATAGGCATATTTTGGATCGCCGGCAATCGGGTGTTCAATATAGGCCATGTGTACACGAATCTGGTGCGTACGTCCAGTTTCCAATTGACATTTAATATAAGAAAACTGTGCAAAGTTTTCAATCACCTGGAAGTGGGTAACCGCTTCTTTTGAATTTTGTGCAGTAACGGTCATCTTTTGACGATCTTTGGAATCTCTTCCAATTGGCGCATTAATGGTTCCATGATCGTGTGAGAATGGATGGTGAACAATGGCTAGGTATTCTCTTTTGCATGTCTTATTGGATAATTGTTCACTTAATGAAGCGTGGGCTTCATCGTTTTTTGCTACAACCAACAATCCGGATGTATCTTTATCAATACGGTGTACAATACCTGGTCGAATGATTCCATTGATTCCACTTAAATCGGTACAGTGAAATAATAAGGCATTGACCAAAGTACCAGAGTAGTGTCCTGGTGCTGGGTGTACAACCATTCCTTTTGGTTTATTGATGACAATAATGTCACTGTCTTCGTAAACAATGTCTAGAGGAATGTCTTCGGGATTGACTTCCAATTCATCCATAGGAGGAATTTCGATTTCTAAGATATCTCCGAGTTGTACTTTTTGACTTGCCTTGGGGCTTTTTCCATTGACTAGAACGTGTTCTTCATCAATTAAATCTTTGACTCTTTTACGAGAACATTCCAATAAGTCGGTTAAGGTCTTATCAACTCGTGTTCCCGCTAAGGTTTCGTCTATTTCATATCTTCTTGTTTCCATCTTTGTTTCTCCTTATAGTCTTCATAGGCATAAAGACAAATCAATATCACAAATCCGACTGAGATACAAATATCTGCTACATTGAAGATCGGAAAATACCAGCCGAATAGATTAAAGCTAAAGAAATCTCGTACATATCCTAAAACCAATCGGTCAATAAAGTTTCCAATAGCTCCTGAAAAAATCAATGCGTAACAAATATCGTATTTGATATCGTTGTTCTTTAAATATAAATAAAGAATCATTGCGAGTGCAGCAATGGTAATAACGGAAAAGAATACAATCCCATATCCTTCAAAAATAGAAAATCCAGCTCCGGTATTTTGTATATACGCCAACCAGAAGAAATCTTTAATAATGGTAATTCTTTGTCCTAATTGAATGTTTTCTACAATGCACATTTTAGACCATTGATCCAATCCTAATGTAATAAGGATTAAAAAAAGGGCTCCTAGTAGTGCTCTTTTACTTTTTTTCATATTATCGCCTCGCTACTATTCTAACAAATACAATTCATTGCGACAAGAAAAGAAAAAGCCAGATTGCTCTGGCTTGATCGACTAATCTGTGAATTTTTCGTAGAATGCCATACTTTCAAGTACAGAAGTATCTTCGATTGGGTTTTGGTCTAAACGAAGAGCTTCTAATAATTGAAGATCTTTTAATGGGCTTACATCTGTGATGTAGTTCGCTTTTAATGTTAATGATTTTAAGAATGTTAAGCTTGATAATGGGCTTAAATCTTTAACGTTGTTGTGGTCTAAACGTAAATAAGAGATAAATTGTAATCCTGATAATGGAGTTAAGTCTTCAATATTATTTCCGTATAGGTCAACATCAAATAAGTTAACACATTCTTTTAATGGAGATACATCACTTACGCTATCACTTTCTAAGGCTAAGAATTGAAGTTCTGTCATACCTTTTAAGCAGCGGATATCTTTAATGGCATTACGTCCAGCATTGATATCCATCATATCTTTACAGTTCTTTAATACGCTAATGTCTTTAACACGGTTTGCGTAAATGTCAATTCTCTTAAGTTTCTTAGCACCTTTTAAGAAATCAATGTCGTTTAATAAGCAATAGCTAGCTTTAAATATTTCAAGATTTTGAATATTTTTGAATTCTTTTAAGTGTGTAATCTCACATTTTGAAACATTAACTACACGTAAGTTGTGCATACCATTTAATAAACGCATATCTGAGAATTTAGTGTGTTCCAAATAAATTTCTTCTAGATCTGGTAATTCTTTTAAGAAGCTGAAAGAATTAGGTCTATTATATGTAATATCTAAAGAAACCAATGATGGGAATTCTTTTAAAATATTGTAGTTTGTAACTAATGGACAGTTCGAAATATTTAATTTCTTTAAGTTTTGCATTCCTGACAATGGCGATAAGTCATTCATCAAGTTTGTAGAAAGGTCAAGTTCTTCTAATCCTTTAATATATGATAAATCGGATACACTAAATAAACGCATACCTTTCATGCTTAATTTTTTCAAGTTCTTTAATGTACCTAAGATGGCGTAGCTAAATGGTCCATTTTCAGTATTGATCTTAATTTCACGAAGTTTTTTACAACGTTCAATGTATACGATTGAGTCGATTTTTGATTTTTCTAAGTTTAACACTTCCAAATCAATCATAGATGCCAAACTAGAAACGTCCATTGTATATAGATTATTTCGGGAAATATCTAGTTTCTTCATTTGACGGTGACCGTGTAATGCCTGGATACCACGTAGTTGATTTCTAGAAACGTCTAATACTTCTAGGTTACGTAATCCTTCGATTGGGTTCAATGTCTTCAACGCATTGTTTGAAGCATTTAATCGTTCTAGATTCTCCGCATATTCTAGCCCGTCTAAACTTGTGATGTTGCTGTCTGGACAGTCTAAGCTGATTAATTCTCTCATCTTTTCTTCTGTGATTTCTTCTGGTGAAATACGTAGAGTTCTAGCAACGGCTTCTCTTAAAAATTCATCCTTTATTATCATGATGGGAAACCTCCTAATTGTTACTCCTATTATAACAAGAAATGGAACTTTTCAAAAGATAATAACGAGGAAAATTACAGTTGTAATGTCATTATTTTTATTCCTCATCTTTCCTCCTTTTTTTATATATTCATTTACAAAAAATC
>JAGHTX010000215.1 GCA_018065105.1 Bacillota bacterium | reverse complement strand
AATGTATTCTATCATTCTCATGCATTCTATGGTTTATGCAAACATCTTTCTATCACACTTGGTCCCAAATCAAACTTGGAGGTGATCAAATGTCCTTTTCTATTTCTGCACTCATTATTCTCATCTACATTGGTATAGCCATCTATGGATTACTAAAATGGTATTTCCTAAATTATAATATTCGAAATTATAATCATTAAAAAAGTGGATTTCGTTCCACTTTTTTACTTCATCTTAAATAAAATTTTTGCCAAATCCTTGATATTAAAGTTTTTATTATTCTGCGCATACTCAGCTAATAAACGAATAATATCTGGAAGAGTATCTTTGAATAGTTTACCTATTTCAGAATCCCAATCAATCGTATTAAAATCAATATCACCTTTATACACACGTTCAAAAACAATGGCACTAACCTTACCTGTCGCGAAAGTTATCACACCGGCTACAATCGCATTTAAGGCCGCAGCACCTATGCCAATACCAGGAATAGCCTTAATTGTATTCAATAACGTTTTGGCAACCATAGTCGTTCCACCAACTTTGATAATGGTATCGATAATTTCATTGCTTAGTTTTTCGTTATCCATCTTATACGTTTTAGAGACACTTTGTAACATCGCAATCTGAATCGGTACCAAGATTGTCGCATCCGGAAAAGGAATGGGTACAGCACCTACTACCGTTGCGGCTGTCGTAGAAGCAAAAATGACACTATTTGTCATATTCCTTTTAATTTTAATATCCAAATCTTTGATACCGCCTTTCGCTATTTTCACGGCTTCTGGCATAATATGATTTGTCTTTTCAATCAAGGTATCCAATCCCATTGGAGGAATGGTCATTTGATCATTTACCTGATAGCTTTTCGCTACAACAGAGACAATGCCTTGTACATTCAATGCATCTCTTCTTTTATACGAATCGAGTACATCTCGCATCATCTGTTCATTTTCTTCGATTTCTGCACTCGAATATGACTTTGTAAAAACGATAAGTATCGGTACATCTTTCCAGCTCTTGGATACATTGCGAATATAATCTAGCACTTCCGTGGAAACACGTTTTACTGTACCGTCTACACAAAACCAGATCGCATGAATTAATTTATCCGATTTCTTGGATTTGACTGCATCCTTTCCCCATTGATCAATTTTTCGCTTGATCATCTGTTGCTTGAAGAAGCCAAACTCAAAACCAACCGTATCAATCAAACGAAAAGGAAGTTCTGTATTCTCATACACCTTCAAATCTTTGGTGATTGATTTTCCAATGCCCGTTTGCGCTAAGTTCTCTTGTAGAATGGCATTAATTAAAGTACTTTTCCCACAACCAGAAGCGCCCATAACAAGCACATTGATCTTTTCATCTTTTTGATCAATTAAGATTTCATAATCCTTTTTCACGTCTTTTTTCATAAAGTAAATCCTCTTTATTTAAATTATACACACAAAGAAAAAAAGAAGCGATGCTTCTTTTTTCCTGAGATATGAAATTAGAGAGAGAGTTACATCTATTTGATGCACCTTTAGTCTATCTTCTAAAGCTTAAAATAGGCTTAAAAAATTTATTATTTCTTATATTTTTCAATAAAATCAGTAACCGCATCTTTGGCATGGATTACCTTGATAGTTGCTTCTTTACTAAGTTCTTCGTAATCCACTTCTCTTACCTTTTGAGCTACTGTTTCGACAGCACGAGTGGCATCTTCCTTAATCGCATGTACATCGATTTCTTTCGCTTTTGATACAACTACATCCTTTACTAGGTTTGCTCCATCTTTAATATCTTGAAGTTCGATTGTTTTCGCTTTTTCGATCGCATCCGATGCGCCTTGCTTAATTGCTTCTACATCAATGTCTTTCGCCTTATCTACAACAATCTTTGAAGCATCTTTTAACTTACTACCCAATTGACTTAGCTTTTCTTTCATATTATGTTTTCTCACTTTCTTATGATTACTTATATGATACATGAATTATTCAGGATATAACACAAGAAAAAGGTGATTACTCACCTTTTTCTTGATTATGTGTTTGAGAGAGAGAGTTTATTTATGTGTCAAACGGTATTCAAATCACCTTTAATCCTTTCTATCCCCTTTTGACACCTTTAATATAGCGCTTCACTCTTTCTGAAATATTAATTCGCTCTTAAAAGTATCTTATTTCGGATTTCTAGGATTTATAATTAGGATCCTCTTATTTGTCCACACTCTCTCTGGATTCATTTTCATTAAAACTTCTGCATAGCCAGAAGAATAATTCTTTGAAATATAATCCCAGGCTTTTTTTAATCCGGGTCTTCTGTTTTCTGAGCCATGACAATCACTCGCAATCAATTGTACCAAATTATGTTCTAGTAAAAGATGTGCGCATTGTTTCGCTTTTTGACCAAACGCACCAAATAAGCTTCCTTTATTCACTTGAATCGCAACGCCTGCCCGATTCAAACGATATGCCAAACCTGGATAATTCTGAATTGCCTTATATCGTTCGGCATGGGCTAGAATTGGACAAATTCCCCTTTGGATCATTTCATCTATTACCCAAAGGATATAGTCTGGCTCTACATGAAAATCCACTTCCACCATCATGTATTTTGAAGCGTTCATATAAAAGAATGTTTTCGCATCCAAATGTTCGACGAAATCTTCCCCCGCATATACTTCCATTCCCAAGGCCAATTGTACAGGCAGATTTGCTTCTTTCGCCATCTTTTTGAGTTTCTTATAAGATTCTACAATTCGTTTTGGATTCTTCTCAAACCCATCCAAATATCCATGGGGTGTCAATAGAATATATCGGGTTCCTTGTTCGCAACTATCTTTCAACATTTGTAGTGCTTCATCAAAGCTTCGGGCTCCATCATCCACTCCAGGAAGAATATGTGCATGCATATCAATCATAGCCTTGCCCCCAATCTTTCTTTTAATTCTGGAAGAAAACGAAGAATAGCTGTATCCTCCATTTTCTCTCCTTCCAATCGTTTTAATGTAGTTTCAAACAATAAAGAACTGGATCCATCGCTACGTCCTTTGTCACATTTTTCTTTTAACTCTTCTAAAGATTTTGTCCAATAATGATTGATTCGTAGTCTTTCTATCGAATTGGTCATCGTACATGCCGTTCCCAATGGTGCATACATGGCGGTTCCTGAAATCACTTCTTTTTTCTCATTAACAGCTAATTGCCCATTTCTATAAACAGGGGTATGCGGATGTGTTATACATAGTACCTTATTGGGCTGAACAATAGACTTAATCCGACAATTCATTTCATGATTTCTATTTTTAAAAGTTTGTGTATAACTTTTCATTACTAACCCTTTTGGCTTTTTCTCATGTCCACAGGGACCGTATAACACCCAATTTACACCTAATCCCGGATAAGCTTCATACTCTTTCAAAATATCTTTTAACGTTTCGTCTCTCACCGGAAATAAAAACTCGTCTGCATCTAGGAATGCAATCCATTTCGTATAGTTTTTTATTGCCTTTAGGGCAAAATTATAAGCCATTATTTGAGCTTTTCCAGGAATAGGAATCAACGTCACATCTTGATATTCTTCTAAAATGGATTTCATATCATCGTCCGATTCATTATCAAATAAATAAAAATGATCAATACCTTGTAGGCGATAAAACTCTATCCATTCTCGAATATAAGGCCCTTCATTTTTTAAAATAGAAACAATGACCAGCTCATCCCTTCTTTTATAGATTGGTTTCATTTTCCAACGATGAATAAGCGAGAACTTAAACATTTTTAATGTAACGAGCCAAGATATGAACACATTTCTTGGTTTAAACCGATAAATCTTTTCAATATATTCTTCTATAGAAAGCGTACCCCTACGACAAAACAGAGCCCAAACACTCTTTTCAAAATCGGATATAAAAGCTATCTGATTTGTTCGTAGTCTTTCCATACACTTTTTTCCTTTCCCTTACTGATAATAATCTGAATATTTTATTTCTTTATGATCTATACCATTTAAAACATATCCAATAGAATGAATCTGTTCCTTATCAATAGTTTGAAGACCACGGGTAACCATATTCTTTGTCACATGAGCATATTGAACAACATACAATAAGGCATCCGCATATTTTGTGAATAAATCCGCATCACTACGCCATAAAGTTGGCGCTGTATCAACAATGATGTAATCGTATTGTTTACGCAATGTCTGAATTAGTTCTTCCATTCTCTCACTTCCAAGAAGAGTACTATCCAGTTTCGCTCCTTCTTGTCCATAAATGACATCCAGCATCGCCTCTTTCATCAATATATCTTCTACACTCGCTTCTCCAGTCAAATACTCGGGTAGACTATATTTCACTTCTTTTGGCTTTAACTGTTCTCGTATACTGGCACGATAAATATCCAAATCCAATAAAATAACCTTTTTTCGGTTATATGCCAATGCCAAAGCTAAATTCGTACTAACTGTTGTCTTTCCTTCTTCCGAAACGGAACTTGTGACCATCAATACTTTATCTTTGTGCTTCGCCATTTTCGTTTCTACTTTACGAGCAAGGGCACAAAGACTTTTATCGTAATTCTTCATCTTTTTCTTATTTGACATCCCTGTCAGCTTTTCCCGTTTTCTCATAGAAACACGTTCAAGCTCTCCTAGACAAGAAAGACTAGTTAGAGTCTTCATATCTTCTTTTCCAAAAATCACCTGATTTCTTGCCAAAGACAATAAAACAATAAAGCCGGATAAAATAACACCGATTCCAATTCCTAAAAGAATACTCATTGGCCAGCTGAAAAGCTTAACTGGTTTTTCCAAATTCACATAATTATCAATTAAGTTTAATAGCACATAGCCAAGTTGCTTACTGGCAAAGACTGGTAGAACATGACCAATCGCATTTACCAATCCTTCGGTATATTTCGCAGAAGACGTCTTAATATGAATGGTAAACATATTTGTAGAAGAATCGTACTCGGGTTCAATATATCTAGTTTTTGCACAATCTGTACTTATTTTTTCTTTCTTTAATTCTCTTTCAACTAAATTCATAAAGCCTGAACTGTTAGCCGTCCGCTCCATTTGGGAACCTAACATGACGGCTCCAAAGGCATCTGCCTGACTTTCTCCAGTAATCGTCACTAAATAAGTCAAACTTGCTTCGTATTGTGGACGGACAAGAATTTGTGTGATTCCCGTGAATAAAAGAGTAGAAAGGATAATCAGGAACAATAAAGCAGCTATGTTCTTTTTTACTATTACACGTATTTTCCTGAATATATCGTCTAAATTCAGAACCATATCATCGTTGACATATTTTTCACTCATATGCGTTCCTCCTTCCTACAATAAATCCTCAGTCGCTTCGTAACGATATTCGCTACGATAACTGTATTTATATTTTCCTTCTTGGCTCACATAATCATAGTTATCGTTCACAAAAACACCTAAAACAGATACATCTTCTTTTTGAAGTTGTTCGATCTTATCATTGATTTCTCCAATTTTAGCCATATTGGTACGTGATACCAACAATAAACCATCACACTTTTGTGCTAAGACTTTTGCATCTTCTGTAATAGAACAAGGAGAAGTATCAATTAAGATATAATCTATTTTTTCTTTCAGACGATTCATCATTATAAATAGATTCTTATTTTCCAGTAATTCTTCTACGTTGCCATTTGCCTTTTCGCTAAAACAACAATACAGTCCTTTATATGGCATGGTTATGACAACATCCTTCGCGGGTTTATTTCCTTCGATAAAATCAACTAGACTGGGCTGAT
The DNA here is from genome assembly GCA_018065105.1 of Bacillota bacterium. Classification (GTDB taxonomy): domain Bacteria; phylum Bacillota_I; class Bacilli_A; order Erysipelotrichales; family Erysipelotrichaceae; genus Floccifex. The sequence goes on along the minus strand of JAGHTX010000215.1, from coordinate 7,469 downwards.
TTTTTAAACCAAATATCTTTTGTAGAGCTGGTTTTCTAAAATCCGCATCCATTAATAAAACCTTTTTATTATTCCTTGCCAAAGTTAACGCCAAGTTAGCTGCGACAGTTGATTTTCCTTCGTTTTCTAATAAACTAGATACCACGCATATCTTGGTATTGTTCTTGGTCATCATTCGCATAAAGGATAAAGTACATCGTTGAAAAGCCTCGACAAAATCTAAACTACGCAGATTTGAAGAAACCAGCATGCTCTGTTTCTTCTTGTGTTCTTCATGAGGAATCGAACCAAGATAATTTACATCCAATTCCTCTTTTGCCTGTTGCTCGTTGTGGATCGTACCACTAAAAATATGTTTCAGTATTTGTACAAAAAGCCCTAAACAGAAAACAATCATGCCCAGAAGAATCGATACAACTGCAGGATTTTTTGAATTTGGAACAATATCTTTCGCATCCAAATCTCCCAAAGCTTCCACCCGATAGGTTTCTGTCATCTTCTGCAATATTTCTGGTGCTTTTTTACGTAGTGCGCTGGTTAATTGGAATGCCTTTTCTTTTGAATTGGCGATACATTTTACTTCAACCAGATTGGAATTTACCAATCCTTCAACTTCTAATTTTCCAGGTAGTTCTTTTTTGCCCAGTTCAGTACATAGACTACTTTCCATAGTCGTGCTAGAAAAGTACATATTCATTCGTTCTAAGGCAGTACGCATTCGATATCGGTCTACCATTAGATTGACATTATCGCTTGTCAGAGAAAACACAGTGGTACTCGCATAGCTTTTTGGGACACAAAAATCTACGACTATATAACTCAAACTACTAACTATGAGTGCAATACAGATTAAAGAAAAACAACTCTTTTTCAAACTTTGGACCAATGAATTTATGTCCAAATGCATATTCCATGATTTCATCGTCATCCTCCTTATCTAACCACAATATGTATAGTTGCACTTGTAGTAAATCCCGTAGTTGGGGATGTATACCAATATTGCGCTATGTATTCACCGGGCTTGTTTGTATCCAAATCCGATTGAAAACCTATCACACTAGAAGAGATCCAATTGCCTTCTTCGCCTTGAATTTGTTTCTCACTAATTAATTCAGAAGGATTATATAGTTCGATATTCTCAACCGGCTCGTATGAATCTATTTCCACATTGTAGCGATACATAAGACCACGATCAATTTGGTAGGTCGTACCATTGTCTTTAATGCCCGTAATATAATTCAAAGAATCAAAAGCTTGTCCTTTTTCTAAGGAAATATTATTTTGTGACAAGATGATTTCTGGAGCAAAATCATTTGTATTTTCTGAATTTCCTAAAATTTCAACTTTGAAAGTGATTGATTTTTCATCGTAAACACTATTTAAAATCGTAGCGCTACAATCATAAACTCCAACACTTGCCTCCCCACTTACCAATACGGAAGGTGCTGAGTAAACGACTTTAGAACTGATATCTCCGTCAATGGCATCCTTAACAGTAATATAGTTTTTTAAATCTACCTTTGTTCCTTCTGGGAAACGCAAAGAATGTTCACAATAAAATTGTGGGGAATAATAATCCTGAATCACTAGTTCTCGGGAAGCTTCTTTATAATTGGAAGAAGAATCATATACTACATAATCTGCTTTAAACACGTTTTCGCTCTTTTTTTCGAGTTTTTCCAATAGAATACGAGAAGTAACATCTCCATCAACGTTATCTTTTGCGACCATCCCTGAAAAAAGAACACTGGGTTCCTGTTTTATCTGTTCCAATGTTGTTTCTATACGATTATCTTCCATCATAAAAACAGGGGCTTCTTTATCCTTGTTCATCCAGTTTAGGGCACTATAAGCAATACAGGCACCTAATGAACTTACGCAAAGAATCGCTAATACTATTTTTCTTTTCATATATGACTCTCCCTTCTATGTGTTAATACACCAAAAATCATAAAGATAAGTTTCAAAGTTTCTAGATCATCGACAAACCAGAGGTTAATAAAATACACTAATAATCCAATGAAAAAGACCTTAAATATATCATCTCTACTTGTAAATAAAGAAATTAGCAGGTCTTTTATTTTCGAAAACAGAAACAAAGATAACGTAAATAAGCCTGGATAAGCATATTTGATATATTGGGAAACATAAAAATTATCAATGGATTGAATTTCTATCCCTTCGATTGTTGTATGAAAGTTATGCCCAATTCCTAGTCCTAGAAACGGATTCAAATCTGGTAATGTGAATATCTTAGGAAGATAATATCGATAATTCGAACTGCCTTCCAAATTTAAAGAATTGTAGTTTAACCACTTACCAGCATAATTCGTGTTAAATGCTCCGTCGAACATAACCACAAGTTTGACATATAATTTATGTACGAGTTCACTATTTGAAAATAGAATCAAAGATAAGCACATCGCCAGTATTAGCGGCAACAATACGACCATTGCCTTTTTTATTTGTTCATATCGACTGAAAATTAAAACGAGTACAATTTCAAAAAGAGCCAATCCTAAAGTAGAACGCGATCCGGTACAAAAGACATTTACAAGAATTAGTATTTCCAGAATGGGATTGTTTAAAATATCCATGGTTCTTTGTTTCTGGTTAAAACACACAAGAGGAAATGCCAGTAATAAGTAAAGTCCATATCCTAAGGGGTGTCTTCCATTTACACATATACGATATGCCGCATCTCTTTCAATTCCACTTCCTCCTAAACCTTCAATAGTGGGAAAGATGGAAAATACATTAAATTTAAATATTGCTTCTAGAATTCCGAATATCCCGCAGATCCAAACGCAAAGAATAAAAAAGCGAAAAAAAGAATCCATTTTTATCTCATATTTCAAAAAGTAAAGTGTTAGATAATAGGTCATCACATAATCCATCATGGGTCGCATAAAAGAACCTAAATCTTTTCGAACAACCATTGTCAGGAAACAAACCGATAAATAAAGCAGTATAAGCCAATTGCCTTTATGATTTCCTATTGTATGAAGCAGCTGATTAGCCCTTATATTGTTTCTAAGTATCCAAATAAGCGCAATAACTATGATAATTCTTTGAAGATTCCATGCGATTCCAAAGCGAAATCCTATATAATCGGGAAAACACAGTAAAGAAAAGAAGAAGGTGTAAGCAATTGTTTGTAACGAAATACGAATTGATTTTTCCACTAGCTTTTTCCTCCTATCCATTTTTTTAGAGTACTTTTCCATGAGATTCCTTGTTCTTTCGATCCACTTAGTTTTTTGTATTGTTGTACATATTCCATAGTTTTTAATGTCGCACTCGTTGTATCCAGCGAACAAAGATCCACTTCTACGCTATATCCAAATGCTTGATACATTCCTTTAAATTTTGGACTATACGAAGTGGGAATACATGCAATGCCTGTACTATAAGCAGCAATGGTTCCGTGCATTCTCGCACCAATAAATATATCCATTTGCGCAATACAAGATTTCGCTTCGATTGGATCTACAAAAATGGGAATTAAATGTGTATTGGGATATTGTTGGAAAAGTTTTTGATGAATTGAATAATCGTCATTCACGTGTGAGATCCAATAGATTTCATAGATGTCTTTTGACAACAATTCTTCTGTTAAAGTTTCTATATATCTTTTATAATCCACTTTTAGATGAAACTTTTTATCTTTGATTTCCTTCTCGTTCATCAGAATACTAGAAACATTAATACCAACTTTAATCTTATCGGTAAAAGGAATTGCGTATTCTTCATTAGGAAGTGAGAAAGCTAAATCCTGACAAAGAACGGATGGTATTTTCCAATTATCCAGAAGTTCTTTCGATTCATAATCACGGGTAAACACAAGTTGTGCTTTTTCAATGACTTCTCGAGCTAATATTTGATTTTCTTCCTTTAAAAAGGGACCGTATGTTTGTGGTCCAAGTATAAGTGGTATATTTAGTTGTTCAACAAGTCTTTTTATATTGGTTCTTCCTTTATATAAAAAATCACCATAGATATCCGAAAAACTGTCGCCTTCGCTTAGATCAATAATAAAATCACAAGCTTTTATATTCTTTTTCATTTTTTGATAGGAGAAGAAATGATAAATGTATCGAACAAAATCGGTTCTCATCACAAAAGGAGAGAACAGAAGCTGTTCTCTTTTGACACCGATTCGTTTGCTTATTCGCTCCATACTCTTTGCATCGTATTTCCAATCAAAAAGAATATATTGAAAATCGCCTATCTCTTCTAAATTGGACAATAAAGAATACAATAAAGCCATACATCCGTGATTGGGATTGTTTACCGGAGCTCCCATGATTCCTATCGTAATCATTTTTTATCCTCGTATTGCCATAACCAATTCTCTTAAAATTGCTCTTTTTTTGTGATAACAGTTTAAATAAAAAAGCGCTAAAGGAATGGTATTCCATATTTTCTTTTTCGTGAATAACTCTATACGTAACCTTGTTGCCTTTTTGTTTTTTTCCAACAGGTCCAGTTGCCGACTAGAACATCCACAAGCTTTTGCGTATTGAATCGTCCCTTTATGAGATGCATATAAATCTTCTAAAAACTTAACTCTAGTCGAAATTTTGTGCATCTTTTGAAGTGATGTATTGCTGGCATGTTCTCGTCTTTTTAGAGTTGATTCATGAAGCATATATAAACTTTGTTCGCATAGTGCAAGCTTCCATAGAAATTCATCATAAGCCCAGTCCTCATGCCAATAAGGAAGTATTTTATCTACAAAGCTCTTTCGAACACACATTGTGCACCCTTGTGCTCCAATGAATATATTCGAATCGATAAATTCTACAGGTTCTAAAGAACCGTCCTGCTTCATTTGTTTCAATTCCCATTCGGGAACTCGCCTTGCGTGTTTTTCGGCACAAAAAGGAGTGAATTCTGAACCTAGTACATTCACATTTGTATGTTCTTCCATCACTTTTTCCATTTTTTGTACGCGATCTTTTTTCCATATATCATCCTGGTCACAGAAGAAAATCAATTCTTTTGTGCTATATTGTAAAGCCTTCATAAAGTTATTGGCATATCCAATATTTTTCTCATTTTGAATAATTGTCCAATTTTTTTCTAGATGGTGTGACTTTATAAATTCTTTTACAATCGCTACGGTAGAATCCGAAGACTGGTCATCACAGATCCAAACTTCTTGGACAGGTATACTCTGATTATAGATGGATGTTAGTTGTTCGATAATGTATTTTTCTCCATTATAAACTGCCATAACCACTGATTTTTCCATCATCCTTTTAGCACCATTCCCAATATAGTTCCGTACAAATCACAATTCCATCGATCTACATGTCGCATATACAAACCTGACTTTCCATGCAGATATGTATTGTAGATGTACTTTGGAAACTCTTCTTTTAAGAATTCGAAACTTTGATCATAGAGAAAATCTTGTAGATTTTTATCTTTTATCCTGCCAATTCTTCCTAAAGAAGAACAAAGAATAATCTTGCTACAAAAATATTCCAATTCCGAATAATACGTTTCATAACATCCATTTCTTTTAAAGAATTCAATCGCATCTTTCAACACGGGAATAATATCCCCAACTTTCGCGTTCTTATTTTGATTAATAGTAGATGTTTCGTGTAAAACATAATGCACTAAAGCCTCATTTACATGCGCTGTATGATAAACATAAGGAATCGCTTTAATATAGAAGGATGTATCTTCATATATATACCCTTCTGGAAATTGAACACGGTGCTGAATAGTTTTACGATGATAAATTTTGTTCCAAGGCGCTACCATTGGATCAATAAACATATCTTTTTGACTCTTATATTCGCGAATATTTCCTCGTGATTTTAACTTGTTTCCGTTTTCATCTACAAAACAGTACTTACATTCAACCATTTCCGCTTCCGCTTCTTTGGCTTTTTTATAAAGTTTTTCGTATAATGTCTGATCCACATAATCGTCTGAATCCGCAAAGCCAATGTATTCTCCCCTGGCATTTCTTATTCCTAGATTTCGAGCACTTCCTTGACCGCCGTTCTTTTTATGAAAAACAATAATTCGTGAATCATTTTGGGCATATTCTTGAATAATTTGTGTAGATGCATCGGTAGAACCATCGTCAACAATTATTATTTCTATTTCTTTTAACGTCTGATTGATCAAGTGATCTAGACATCGTCTTAAATATTTCTCCGTATTGTATACAGGAACAATGATACTCACCTTTACCATATTTATCCCTCGTCTACTTTATTAAAAAAATTCTGGATAAGCTCTATCATCAAGTTTTCTTGTGGTTGATAGCTTTCCAATTTTTCTAGCTTACTTTTTACAAGTATTTCATATAAATCATCGTGTTCATAACAACACAAGACATATTTCTTTTGCACAAATTCTTTTGCGACTTCCAATTGATGATCGTCCACATGTTCTTTATACTTAGATAATCGTGGGAAAATTACAATTGGCTTTTTTGCAGCTTTGGCATTTAAAATGGAGCCGACTCCTGCATGAGAAATGATGATATCAGACTCCATTATTTTTTGATCGTAATCCTTCTTATCTAAAAATCGAACGTAAGAATAATGTTTAGGTTCATACGTTGAATACCCAATTTGAGCAAATACTTCTTCTTGAATTTTTTCTTCTTCTATATACTGATCAAGAAGGGTAAGCAATCGATTCAATTGAAATTTTTGTGTTCCTAAAATTACAAATATCATTTTTTACTTCTTCCTAATCGTTTCTAAAAATTGCCGATATATCTGGCGCTTGGTACCAGCTTTAGTAAATCTTTCCATTGCACAATAAATAAATCTGCAATGTTTTTCATCAATTGTCCTGTTTTAGAAATGTGTGTTACTCTTGCGAGCGATTCAATATATATTACCTTTTTGCCCATAATTTTTCCGATTACGCAAATGGGAAAGGTCGCTAGAGCACCCGTAGAGATAATACAATCTGGGTTTTCTTTCCATAGTACGAATATCGATTTACCAATTAAAAATGGAAGGCAGAAGATACAGAACAATTCTTTGCGATTCATTTGGTGTACATAGTACACCTTGTCACAAAAGCCAGATACTTCAAATTCTCCTTTTTCGGTAAAGAGGAAGCTCTCATAGGAATCTGTTAGAGCTTTTAGTTTAGAAATTTCTTCCAGGTGACCTCCTGAAGAAGCCGCAAAACATATTTTTCCAATCATATTCCTAACCTCGCTTTCCATTTTGTGTTTGGATTATACAGTATTTTTTTTTGATACTTGCCCATTTCTCATTTTTAACCTATATATTGTAAAAATAAGAAATTCGCTTTTCATAGGTAAAATAACCATCTTATTGACGTTATTTATGCCTTAAACACAAAAAAAGTGGTTGCCCAGTTACTATTCACCGATAGAGCAATATTAAAAGAGCCTTAGATGAAAACTCTTCTTAGAGCATCTAAGGCATTTTCTTTTCTAATACGGGCTGTTTGTATAA
>JAGHTX010000141.1 GCA_018065105.1 Bacillota bacterium | reverse complement strand
TTATCATCTCTGTATTTTTAGAAAAGCTCACTATCGGTCATTTCTTAGCTGAATGACATTGATTTTTAATCGGTATTTTCTTTCTGCATTATAAGTTCTTTTAATACTATTATTAGTACAAATTTATTACACCGTCTAAATATATTATAGCTCAAATCTTGTTTTTATCCAATCTTGTAGTTAAGAAAAGGCGTACTATAATGGAATTAAATTAGACAAGGAGCACATACATTATGACAAAAAGCTATCTGATTGGTACAGATGAGCAACAAGCCTATATGGATGACTATAATATTCCATCTAGAGGCTATGGTTTCTTTGAACCAGGTGTTGTTGCCACGGATGCCAAAGAATTTTCTGCATTTAATGTCGCAAAAAGCTTTTATCAAGTCTATCCGGAAGTCTTTAATTTAAAATATATTTCGAGTGTTACAAATCTTTCGGAAGAAGAGATCAAGAAGCGTATCGATGCGATGTATCACAACCAACAAATCATGTTGGTATTCAATCCTGCCGTAGAAATCATGGGTTACGGCTTATATTACTGGGTTGTTAAGATGAAAGAAAACACCCCTAAAGAAGAAAAAGATGCCTTATATAGAGAATTCCAAAATAATGACCAGATTTGTACAGGTTATTATATGGATGGTGGAGGCGATTTTGATTTCTTTAATGGAAACCACATGCGAAATCTAGACAATTTATTAGGAGGCGTTCTAGATCCATTCCGTTTCCGTGATTACATTGAATATTGCCACATTACACCAATTCGAAGATTAATTCGTGAATCGCATGTAAATCAGTTTGACTGTAAAAAAGATTATCGAAAATACTTCTGGAGCGAAGAACAAAAGAAGAACGTTCTTGAATTCCAAAACATCATGACAAAAGAAGATTTTGCGATTATCGATGCGATCAATAACACCAAATCGGTTGCGGATATGTTTGACTATGATGTACTAGCTAAGCTTTCTGGTTTAGATGCCCAAGAAATGAAGAAAGACTTAGCTAAATTGGTAGACAAAGATCGTTCTGAAATCGTTATGTTGTATTTTAACTATCGCGCTATTGGATTAAAGATGCACTTCTATTGTGTATCCATGTTTGAAAATACTCCAACCTGGCGTAGTGAACAAATTGCCGATGAACTAGCCGAAATGCCAGAATTTAGCAACATCTGGGATTTTGGAGATGCCCACCACAATTTAATGTTGTCGGTATACGAAGACATCACCGATTTATCAAAGATCAAAGAAAAACTATTGAGTTATGGAGAAATTGGTGAAATCTTAGAAGCCACTTCGGGAAGACAGTTAAGACGCTGGACTTGTCGTTTAGATGGAGAAAATGGTTTGTGGGAAGAATGTGTCTTTACCGATGATATTCTTCTAGATAGAACAAGGAGGTAAGGAATATGCGTATAGAACATGCCAGAGACTATGTAGTCGATAATTTAAAATATGCCTTGAATCCTTCTTCCATTGCCGTAGTTGGAGCGAGTCGTTATCCGACTAAAGTTGGTAATAAAGTTATTACCGAATTGTTAGAATGGGGATATAAAGGAAAAATCTATCCAGTAAATCCAAGAGCGGAAGAAGTCGTAGGAATCAAAGCCTACCCTACTTTACGAGAAATTAAAGATCCAGTCGATCTAGTCTTTGTTGCCGTACCAGCTCACTTGGTCACTTCGATCGTACAAGATGCCGTAGCTATTAAAGCCAAGGTATTGGTTATTGCCACTTCCGCTTTTAAAGAAATTGGTCGTGGTGATCTACAAAATCGTATTACCCAGTATTTAAGAGATAATAAACTTCCTTTAATTGGTCCTAACCTGGTAGGAATGGGAACTCCATATACCCACTTTAACTGTGGATTTATTCCATACTTACCTATTGAAGGTCCAGTTGCGATGATTTCTCAATCCGGAGCTAACTTATTAGCTGCCTTAGGAACGAGTCAGGAAAATCACTATGGAATGTCTTTCTTTGTGGGACTTGGAAA
>JAGHTX010000096.1 GCA_018065105.1 Bacillota bacterium | reverse complement strand
ATTTACATACACAAGTTTGCGATATGCCTAAAGCCTTGACCCTAAATGAAAATTTAAAAGCGTACGGTTATACATTAAGACCACAGGATATCTATGCATTGGCTTCTTCTCCAAGTTTGGATTTCTTTTTTGAAAACTTCGTTTCGTTGATTCCAAAGGTAAAAGCGAAACCTATGTATCCAGATTTCCCTATAGAAATTATGGAAATGGAAGAAGCAACATTCCGCTTCCATCAATTGTTGCACTATTTTTCTACTTATGGCATTGAATTGCTTACGGGACAGGAAGCACAAAAAGGATGGCTTCCAGAAAAAGAAGAAATTGAAAAGACAAAGGAAGATGAAACACTTTTAACGTGCAAAGTCATCGAACTCATTAAAGCGTCAGAAATGTATTCCGTCCTTTTTAAAAAGATTGTATCGAAAAAAGAAAGGCTATCGATTACTGAAAAGGAAATGTTAGAAGACGTTGTGAAATCTATGAATCCTGACACGCTTTCTCAAACATCCATTCCTTTTAAAGAAAACTTGATGCCCATTGTCTATTCGATTGTCAAAGAAAGAAAAGCAGTGGTTCCTGTTCTTTGCGAACTTTTTCAACATACTGGGGATGTTTTGAAATGCTTCGACTACTTTTTAGTACGAAATCGTTATAAAGTTTCCAAAGAGGAACAATGCCTTTTTATTCAAGTCTTGGAATCGTATTCCATTGCCGACTTTATGAACAATGTCATTCTTTCCAATCGCAAAGCCAATCATACGAAAGTCTTATTGAACTATTTAAACTACAATCGCTATTCCAAATCCCCTGCCCATAAAGAAGTGGTCCGTGCTCTTCGTAACGACGAACTATCTTCGTGGTACGAAAAAGAAGACACTATGATTTTTCGCTGGCTGGTTTCGAATAATCTGGATGTGGAAAAAGAAACATTGTCTTTTATTGGAAATCGTCCAGGGGATATGTTCCGTCAATTGAATTATTTGTATAAATTGAGATTCTCCACAAATTCTTTATTTGAAGAAATGGGGAAACATATCGCTTCTTTATCGTTAGAAACTCTAGTTTCTACGTATTCAATATTTGATTCCAATGCCGAGGTTCGAGAATTAATGCACCATATACTTCAAGAAAAGATGAAAACGATGCACACTCCTTTCCAAAATAAAAAAGTTTACATGAAAAACCACGAGTTTGTTACTATTCACCAATATAGCACTATTAAAAGAACCTTAGATGAAAACTCTTCCTAGAGCATCTAAGGCATTTTCTTTTCTAATACGGGCTGTTTGTATAATCGTTAATACATCAGCATAGGCTTTCGCATTTTCATCTGCTACAAACTGTCCAG
>JAGHTX010000026.1 GCA_018065105.1 Bacillota bacterium | reverse complement strand
ACAACTTCCTTGCCTTCAAAGAGAAACGCATTCAATACATCCGCTAAAACATCTGGTTGATTCAATAATTTCTTTTCTGCTAGATCTTTTTGTTTTCCGATGACCGGACTTTTTAAATTTCTTCATTGTATAAGTACCTCACTTTCTATACTTATATATACGAATAAAATGCACAAAATTATAAAAAGAAATTATATTTCTATATTAGAAGTACTATTTTTTATTGTCATGCAGGTAAAAGTTTTTTTAAATTAAGATTAGGTTAAGACAAATCGATGTGTAGATTAAACCTTCTCTTGTATTCTAAAAGCGTAAAAAGGAAATCAAAGAACGGAGGAAACAATTATGAACAAAAACTTTGAACCAACTGCATGGCTAGATATGAACGAAACAAACTCAACTATTATGGAATTAAGAACCATTCAATCCACACACGATCAAGCAAATCGTATGCTTAATAAATTAGTAGGCGATTACAAAAAACACGATCCAGATCACAGTTTTATTGGAAAAGTAAAAGAAATGCGCTGTGATAAATTCTATACTCTATATGTATTTAAAACTTGTTAGATAAAAGATTCCACAATAGAGACCATTCCTTCCACTTCCCTTGTGAAGTGGATTTTTTCTTATTATACTTAAGGCAATAAAACACAAAGATGAATCATTTCTACTAAAACTTCTACAAATAAAGCCCAACTAGCACATTAGTAAAAATAAAAAAGATTATATTTGCATTAGATGACACATAGTAGAAATCAAAAAAAAAGAAAGGAGTAATCATGAATAGATTCATTCTATAAGGGTTCCAATTTATTAGATAAAATAATAGATTGGAACCATTTTTTTGTGTTACTCTTTACATATGAAAAAGATTCTATTTACCCTGATTCAATGGACCTGGGCCCTTCCCCAGACTCTCATTGGACTCATTCTTTATTTCCTATATAGAAAAAATTCCCATTTCTCGTATCATGGAAGCGTGGTTACCTTATGGGATAAACCAGGAAGTATTTCCTTAGGCTTCTTTCTTTTCCTATGTGCCGATCCATATCCAAACGTTCGAGCGCATACACTAGAACCAATGATTGTGCACGAATATGGACATTCGATCCAGTCTCTACTTTTAGGACCCTTCTATCTACTGATCATTGGACTTCCATCTTTTCTATGGGCAAATTTAAAAGTCTGTCATACATATCGAAAAAAGAATAATCTTTCTTACTTTTCTTTATATACGGAAACCTGGGCAAATAAACTAGGAGAAATGGTTACGAAAGAAAAATCCATAGGACGAATTTTCATCGATTAAGCAAAAAAAATCCTTACTAGTATAGAAGACAAGAAGAAACAAGAACTTAGATAAAGGATTTTTATGATAGGAAACTAAATTCTTTAAAGAGGCATCTAGCAAGGATATTAGAGGCAGGAAACACATTTCGTATTTCCACTTTCATAATAAAAAATAGAGGAAACATTCAACAGTTACATTTGTCATGTTTCCTCTATTACTATATTAATAACTTACAAATACACGAATCTGGTACATTTACAACCCCTAAATCTATATGCGGTTTATTCGTTCCATGATAATCACTACCACCCGTTACGATCCAATTGTTCTCTTTGGCAATTTCTAAAAGGGTATCGATTTGCTCCAAATCGTAACCAGAATAATAGACTTCTATCCCATCTATATCCGCATTTTTCGCATCCAGCATAAACTGTTCCCAGTCTTTTCCCTCATACTTGTACTGATAAGGATGTGCTAATATCGCAATTCCTCCACAGGCATGAATTTTTTCTATCGCATCTACAAAAGATATGTATTCTCTTTTCACATAATACTTTTCACCACGCTTTAAATATCGATCAAAGGCATCGCTGATGGAAGAAACCAACCCCAGTTTCATTAAAGCTTTGGCCATATGGGGTCTTCCAATGATATCTCCATATTCTTCTTCTAATTTTTCATACGAAATATCAATCCCATCTTCCTGCATCAATTGGATCATTTGATGGTTTCTTCGAACCCTATCCTTTTGAACAAAATTTAAAACAGGTTCTAGACTAGGATTTAAAGGATCTAAACAATATCCCAACACATGAACACCAATGCCTCTATATCCCGTACTAATTTCAATGGCTGGTATTAAAGTCAATCCCAATTCTTTTGCCTTTTCTTTCCCTTGTAAGTACCCATCCATTGTATCGTGATCACTGATTGCACAGTATTCTATTCCTTTTTCTTTGGCATACACCAACAATTCTTCCGGACTTAAAGTGCCATCCGAAGCCGTTGTATGCATATGTAAATCTACTCTACTCATAAATAAAGTCTAACACGAATTAAGGAAATGTTAAGAAACAATTTAATGAAATGAAAACTTTCTTTTTTATACTCTAGTTGTAAATAAGGAGAACAGAAATATGAAACAATGGATTAAAAAAATGTTAGATAGATATGAAGAATCTTTAAACTTATACTACGAATATGGTGCTTACCCAATGATGGACCTATACATCTACTACTAGAAAGGGAGGAATCGACTATGTTTAAAAAATGGTTTCTACACGCATCAGAAAATTATGCTTATGCGATGAATGCAGCACAAAAACACGGCATCCATACTTATTCATACTACATCTAAGACGATTCGTCGTCTTTTTTTTATTTAAAAAAGGAACAAGCTTTATCACTTGTTCCCTAAGTATTAACCAACAGACCAGAATGAACTGTTATATAAAATCATAGCTGACATCAAATCCTTTAGATCCTGATGTTTTGCATCTAAAGAGAAAGCCTTTTTGGCATAGCTGAAGATTCCATACTTCAACTGATAACCATCATTTGCCTGGATTGTAAACATTTCATCCATCTGATTAATATTTGAAATCACAATATAGTATCGACTTCCTTCTTTAACCTTATTTACGCTTTTTCCTCCCACTGTAAAGGTTGTGGATGCATTCACACCCGAGAAGAAAAGCTTAATACCTGGCTTTTGTTTCAAAATCAAACGAGCCCCTTCAAAACGAATATTGCTGGCATTGGTAGTTTGAAGATAATCATATTTTGATGAAATGACAGGTTGGGCAAAGAATTGATCGTATTGAGGTAAACGTTCGGTATGATAATCAAAATAGATTTGTGCCATCTTTCCATACATTAACATACTTCTGGCAATATCTTTGGTTTTGGTGCTAAACATATTTGTATGTTTGATAATGTATTGCGCATAGTCTTCCACTGTATACGTATATGTCTGTTGCACAGAACCCGCATAATACAATTTAGCCGTAATCGTATCTGTCATTTCTTTTACCGAAACATGATAAGGGAAGACATAATATACATTCATATCATCTCCACTAATTTTGGCATCCGATAATTTTACACGCGTTGCTTCTTTTCCAGGAATGCTAAATTCCATATACGTATTTTGATCGTATAAAGCCTGTTGAGTAAGATCCATATAGAAATTAACACCTATATCACCAGAAAGCGATAAGCTATAACCCGCCAATGTATCACACTTTGAAGGTGGTGTATAGAAAGGGTCTACCTTAAGACTATATCCTCTATCATTTATACTTCCATCACTCTTGAATACGACCTTTACATAATTCCCCATAATTGTCGTTTCGTATTTCATGTCCGAACCACCAAGTTTTTTTACCAGAGATCCATGAATGTCATAAATCTCTACATAATCAGTGTCGATACTTTCTGTCTGACTTGCTGGATCCATCACTAGATTTAGTGAAAAAGCTCCATCAAACCAGGCTTCTTGCACATAATCACTATTATTTGGATAAGGATTAGGGTAATTTGGAGAAGCTAGGGTAATGGCTCTTTTATACATTGGATAAATCTTACAACGAACCCCCTTCTCGTTAACAGAGCTATCACTCGTAAAACGGACCGTTAGGATTTCACCTTTCATCACAAGAGATACATTTTTAAATTCCGTACCACTCAATTCTCTTCTATCGTATTCGGTTTCAAATGTCACCACGTCATAATTTGATTCCGTTTGCGAACTGGAATCGAATTCTACACAAATGGAAGAAGCACCTGTAAATGTATAGGTTTGTTCATATTGTGCATTGGAAGAATACGCATTTGGCCAGTTTGGTGTTTGGAAATAGTTCGCAGCCATTGAATCTTCGTGCTTCATATTACTATCCATCATGCTGATCCAGTTAATATAATAGGCCCCATACTTATTACTTTGAACAGGTTCCCAGGTAACACTTTCTATATATGGATAATATATATTAACATGTTGGCCATCAAACATATTTTCACCAAATACCGGTGCTCCGCTTATAAATTCCAAACGAGTTAACTTCGTACAAGATTTAAACACATTTCCTTCAATGGTTTGAATTCCTTCTCCAAATATTACTTTTTCTAAATCTACACAATTATAAAACGCATAAGCACATACCTTTTGTAGACTATCGCAAAGTTTCAATTCTGATAAGCCAGTATTATTCGCAAAAGCGTAAGCTCCTACCTCTTTTAAGCTTTTACCACCGCTGATTACAGAAATTTTATTCGAGCTGGAACCATTAAATAACCCCGCAGGAATTCGTGTTACCGAATCTCCAATAATGATTTCCATTCCATTTTCTGTATTCATTCCACATCCTCTAAAGGCTCCCTTGTAGTTCGATAAATCTCTTGCGTTAGTGGCATTATATTGAACATATTTTAAGCTGGAGTCATTGGCAAAGGCATCGGATTCGATCCTTGTGACCGATTCTGGAATCGTAACACTTTCGAGTTTTGTACAATTATAGAAAGCGTTCTGACTAATGGTTTGTAAATTATTTCCTAAAGTCGTAATATTTTCCAAGTTCGAACAAGAAGCGAAAGCCGACTCTGAAATTTCTTCTACATATTGTGAAACCGCCAAATCTTTGATAACCGTATTTCCATTAAAGGCATTCGCCGCAATTCTTGTAACCGGCTTATCCTCGATCTTAGTAGGAATTTGTACATACGGATTGGTTCCTGTATATCCTTGGATGATTACCTGATTCCAGCTGTTCGCTGTATACAAGAAATCTTGATAGGCCTCTACATTCTCCACTTCGATTTCTTCTTCAAGTGGATCTGCATCGATTTCTTCTTCCTCAATCACATCTTCGACAATTTCTTCATCCATTCCCTCTTCTTGTACCGTTTCTTCTTCTTCATCTTGTGCAAAAACAGGAGTAATAAACTGAGCACTTAAAGACAGGGATAGAAAAGAACATAGTATTATTTTCTTTAATTTTTCTAACATTATTACCATCCTTTCTTCTTACATTAATTATACACTACGAAAAGATTCTAATTTATGATCCACTTTGTCAATTTCAACAAAAGAAAAAGGCGAAAATCGCCTTTTAATAAGATACACCAAAATATTCCTGGATAGCTTCTTCTGATTCCAATAGGACAATCGGTTCACCTTTTGCGACAAGTTCTCTTGCCTTGGTTTCTTTAGAACCTGCATCGCTTCCAATTAAAACAGCCGTTGTCTTTTTCGAAACCGAACCAGCGCATTTTCCACCCATTTTTTCAATAATATCCTGATAGAATTTTCTAGGATTTGCCAAAGTTCCCGTAATCACAAATGTTTTCCCTTTTAGTTCATCCGAATTTACTTCTACTTGTTGCGGATGCACTCCATACGCAAACAATGTCTTGATCATTTGAATAAAATCTTCATTTTCTAAATAATCCATGACATTTTGCGCCATGATACCACCAAAGAATTCAATATCAATCAATTCTTCATAGGTAGCTTCTAAGAAATGTTCAATGGTTAGATATCTTTGTGCTAAGTCTTTCGAAGCTTTTTTCCCAATTTCCGGAATCGATAAGCTATAGATAAATTGCCACAATTCCGGAGACTTTGTCTTCTCAATTGACTTAAATAGGTTATCCACCTTCTTTTTGGCAAACTTTGGTAAAGCTTCCAATTCTTCTCGTTTTTCCAATAATTGATAAATAGAAGGAATATCCTTTAATAACTCATTTTCAAATAAAGTATCAACAATTCCTTCTCCTAAACCAACGATATTCATCGCATCACGAGAAGCATAGTGCACAATTTTTCCTTTAATCTGTGCCGAACAGAATGGATTTTCACAATAGTGTAACGGATATAATTCTTTGATCTTTCCGCCACACACCGGACAAGCACAAGGAAGTTGGAATGAAGCCTGATCCTCTTCATTTGCCTCTTTGATTTCATTGTGACTGGCCACTTCGACCACTCTAGGAATGACATCGTTACTTCTTTCAACAACGATTGTGTCATTGTATTCCAATCCCATTTGTTTCATATAATCAAAGTTGTTTAAGGTCGCACGATTGATTTTGGTTCCACCTAAAGAAATCTCGTTAAACTCTGCAACCGGTGTAATACGACCCGTTTTTCCTACCTGCCATACCACACGATTGATGATTGTTTTTTCCTGAAGCGGTTTAAACTTATACGCAAAAGCCCATTTTGGTCCCTTTTGTGAGAAACCAATCTCTTCTCTTTTCTTTCTGGAATTGACCTTAATGACCAAACCATCACAAACTGCCTGTGGGAATTCTTTTGTTGAATCCATTAAGACATTAAATCCTTCAATTTGTTGAATATAGCCATTTAAACGACTTTCCACAACCACTTTTAATTCTTCCCAGGTACTTGCGCAAATAACCGGTACAATTTGGAAATCAAAAGATTTTAAGATATTGACATTGTCGCTGTCCTTATCCGAAATTTCCAAGTTTGTTTGTCCTATATCATAGAACATAACTTGAATTCCTTTTCCCTTCACATCTTTGGGTTCAATTTGACGCATTATTCCAGCTACCGCATTACGAGGATTGGAATAATCGTCTTGTAGCTTTTTCTTAAAAAAATCAAAAGGAATAATCGCTTCCCCACGTACTTCTAAGTCAAAGTTCTCTACTTCTTCTGGATATTTTGTATCGGTATTTTTAAAGTTTTCGGTAATAAGATCTCCAATATATCCATTTCCACGCGTTGCCGCATTGATTAGTTTTCCATTTTCATAGTTGATGTTACAAGTGATCCCATCTAACTTTGGTTGAACGATTACTTCTGTACCATCTCCACCACATTTGTTGTAGAAATCTTCCAATTCGCTTAGTTCCTTCGCTTTACGATCAATCGACAATAAAGGTGATTTATGTGTAATCTTAGGAAGACCGGTTGTCGTTCCGGCTGCACTACCCGCTCCTACTCGTTTTGTGGGAGAATCTGCCATTTCAGCGTATTCTGGAAATTCCTTTTCTAAAGCTGCATATTCTTCGTATAAACGGTCATATTCTGCATCACTGATTTCCGAAGTTCCTAATTCATAATATTGAAGATCGTACTTTTTGATCAGTTCCTTTAATTCATCGATTCTTTTCATTCTTTGTCACTCATTTCTTTGTGTTCGTTTTCTTCTTCTTTGTGTTTCATTCCATCTAAAATTAAGACAACACTAAGCGCATAAATCGCATTTTCTTCTTTTTTTACATCAATCGCATACGTATGTCCCCACGTTAACCACTCATCGGTAATACGTGCAATGACTTCTCTTCCTTTGCGAATGGTAAAGTTGTGTTTTAAGATATCTCCTTCCACTTCCCATCCTAATCCTTTTACTTTGTATTTTGGGCGGAAGAAAGAAATGCGTTTTACCACCTTATAGCTCTTGTGATCAATATTAAATTCATGTGTAGGAAAAAAAGCCAAAACGTGTTCATGAATATACGATACCTGATGATCATCCGGATCGTATACATGAAGCTTTCTTCCAATGTGAATGAATTCTCCTTTTACATAGTATTGCATCTCATGATGCTCGTTATAAATATGAAAAGTGTCTCTCCAGCTAAACACCTTTTCTCGAATATGAAATTTCATAAGAGATTCCTCCTCTTGGTTACTATCATATCAAAAAAGCAACTCTTAGTAACTACACAAATTCTTATTATCCATTTATAATGAAAGGCAGAGGATACCGATATGATCAAAATTGATGAAACATTATTTAACACCTATCAGCCAATTCAGTTAGGATGTATTGAATTTACTTGTACTATAGAAAAAGAAAACGAAGAATTCTGGAAAGATATGCACGAAACCATCATTCCTTCTGTGCAGGAAAAGATTGCCGGAAAAGAATGGAATCAGATCGATGGGATAAAAGGAAGCAGACTTGCCTATAAGGCATTTGGAAGAAATCCAGGAAGATATCGCGTAAGCAGTGAAAGCCTGTTACGAAGAATTAAAAGAAACGATGAACTGTATCACATCAATTCCATTGTCGATATCAATAACTACATCTCCATTCAATCGGGATTCTCCGTTGGTTCCTACGATTTGGACAAGATTCAAGGAGATATTCTCTTTAGAAAAGCAACCCAAAACGAAGGATATACAGGTATTGGAAAAGATTTTCTAGATATGGAAAACATGCTGGTACTAGTGGATGAACAAGGAGTATTCGGCTCTTCGATGTCCGATTCCACTCGCTGCATGGTTACAAATGATACAAAACACGTACTCGTTGTCATTTACTGTTTTGAAAAGAGTGATTTAGAAAGTCTATTAGAATTTAGTGTACAAGCTTTCAAAAAATACGGAAATGTAGAAAACATCTCATCCTACATAAAATAAAAGAGGATTTCGATTTCCTCTTTTTACTTTAATACACTTTTCGCAAAATTTGCCGCATTCTTAAGATCTTTTTGATTCGGTCTTCCACGATGTAAAGGTCCAAATTGTCCTTTACAATGGAATTCTTTTTCGCTTAAACAGATTCCATTCGCATCGGCAACTTTTTTTACCATGTTGATTGTTGAAGTAATAGCGGATGCACTACTTACATTCACAATGGTTCCAATCTTATCTTTATTCTCTTCTAAGAATTTGACCACTCTTTTATCTAAACCTGCTGCATACACCGCATTTCCTAAAAATAAGATATCTACTTTTTCTTCCAATGGAGTACTTACTTCTAAAGCAGGTACACCAATTTCTGTAGAAATCGCATCCATGATTTTCTTTGTGTGTCCAGTTTTTGAATAATAACGAATCGCAACTTTCATATTTACTGCCTCCTACTCATTGTGTTCGTTTAAATTGTATACAATATTTCTGTAGAATACAACTGTTATACAATCTGTTCCAGCCACTCTTCTCCTACTTTTTTGGCATAATATTCTGTTAGTAAATCATTTTCAAAAACTTGTAACATCTCTTCCATATCCCAGATTAAATTTTGAGAAAGTAGATCTGCCTTTTCAATCCAAAATACATCCCCTTCACAAGAAGATTGTAATTCTCCACTAAATTCATTCGTTTTAAAAAGAAAGACAATATAGCGTTCTCCTGTATCGTATTCGTATTCTTTCAACCCACATAGAATGGGATTATAGATCGTTAGTCCTGTTTCCTCCTTCATTTCTCGGATCACCGAATCGTAAATCGATTCCATGCATTCTACATGTCCACCTGGAAAGACAATTCCTTTTTCCTTATCATCAATTTTATTTTGAACCAATACCTTTGTACCACTATAGATCATACACATATTGGTTAATACCACTGAATTATTTCTTTTCATACAAAATAGTATACTCAAATTCTCTTTTGATGTATACTAAAGGCACCATAAAGAGTACGGGAGAGACTAGCTCTAAGAACGTACAC
>JAGHTX010000070.1 GCA_018065105.1 Bacillota bacterium | reverse complement strand
ATATACAATCGTTAATAAGCTGGTTTCTATGCACTTCTAACATACCTGTTTCTTTTTGAAGCAGATCGTTCATCTTTTGATAGGCCTGTTCAAATTGATGTGCATCCATGAATCGATTGCAGTGAAATACTTCCACGGATACTATCAGAACATTGGTAAGATCTGCATTTTCCCTATTCAAAAATAGTTCTTCTGGCATATCCTTATAACGAACACCCTGGCTTAATAACTCCGCAATTTTCATTTGTTTATAAAAAGCTTTTACGGCTTCCAGATCCTTACTTAAATAGAAGACATTGTATCCATCATTGGCAACACCACCCATTTTCATTGGGATTCCATTGGTAAGAAACATCAGAATTCCAAATATAATCCACATCAATACGATTGACTGTAATAATGGATTCTTTATGCATAAATATAATAATAAACAAAGAACACTGACGATCCCATTGGCAAGTATACCACCCAAATTGTATAAAGTAACGGGTATTTTACCATCTTTCATTTGTGGAGGCCCCATTAAACATTGTCCTCCTGTACCAGCTAATTCATATCGTTTAAATTGGATAGATCCATTTCGGTTGATCCACATTAGACTTCCAATTCGATACGATTGAAAACTATATCCACTGTAGAGTCCAAAGACCAAATGTCCAGCTTCGTGTAGTGCAAGTTGCACATACAATCCACCAATTAATCCGACTAGAATATAGACTACAAAAGAAACTGGATGTCCAAATAAGTAATCAAAATCCGTAAAGAGTCCTATAGTAGCTCCTCCTAAAGCTCCTATCGCTAATGAAAGGATAAAACCTACATATTTTTTCATCGTTTTACTCCAAAATAATGTCTACATTTTCTACATCACGCATAACGTTGGCAACGTATTGTTGTACGTACGTTTTTGTGATATCCTGTCCTTCTCTTTGGGTTACTTCATGATTTGCGGCAAGCTCGTCGTTCCATTCATGAATCGTTAATAGTTTATAGTTGTTGTAGTTAACATCATAGAAAGTAATCGTTGGTGTAAAGGAAGCATCTTCAACCTTTGCCTTTTTGGTATCAAAATCATAGATAATTTTAAAGTTAGCCATACCACCGATCATATTGTCGTTGGCATTTTGGGCACTGATTAAATTTCCTAACGAATAATAACACAATGTATCCTGTTCTTCTCCATGGATCCATTTTACCGGTTCAATTACGTGTGGATGTGTTCCGATAATAACTTCTACACCCAATTCATTTAATAAATTGGCGTAGTATTGTTGCATCTCATTTTCTTCGGTGTGGTATTCTGTACCCCAGTGCATAGTTACAATTTGCACATCACTGACATCGTTTAATTTCGCCATATCTTCACGAATTTTTCCTTCATCGATGCGATTGACCATCCAGCGATCTTCA
>JAGHTX010000091.1 GCA_018065105.1 Bacillota bacterium | reverse complement strand
ACTAAAGGTGCTTCTGCTTTAGTTGTTAATATCGTAGATGCTTCTTCTGACGATGCTACTCAAGCTATCATTGACTTAGCAAAAGACGCTGAATTACCATTAGTATTCTTCAACCGTTCAGTATCTGAAGAAATCGTTTCTGCTTATGACAAAGCTGCTTATGTAGGAACTGACTACACTCAAGCTGGACACATGGAAGGTCAATTAGCTGGTAACTACATTCTTGAAAACTATGATGATATCGATATTAACGGTGACGGAACAATCACTTATGTAATGTTCAAAGGTCAAGAAGGAAACATGGAAGCTGATGCTCGTACACAATATGGTGTTGAAGATGCTGACGCTATCTTAACTGCTGCTGGAAAACCTGCATTAAAATTCTATGACGATTCAAACTCTTCTAAATACTTATTAGATATGAACGGAACTTGGTCAGCTCAACAAGGTCAAGAATTAATGCAAACTGCTTTATCTAAATTCAACGAAGGTAACAAAAACATGATCGAAGTTGTTATCGCTAACAACGATGACATGGCATTAGGTGCAATCGCTGCATTACAAAACGCTGGTTACAACAAAGGTGACGGACGTGTTATCCCTGTATTCGGTGTAGATGCTACTGACGCTGCTAAAGAACAAATCAAAGCTGGTGCAATGACTGGTACAATCAAACAAGACGCTGTAGGTATGGCTGAAGCTGTAGCTAAGATCGCTCAAAACTTAATCAACGGTGCTGCTACATTCGACGGAATCGACGAAGCTAACGTAGTTGGTACATGGCGTGTAAACATCCCTTATTCAGCTTACTCAGGTGAATAATCGATTTTATACATCAATAAAAATTAAATAAAAGGAAGTAAATAGCTACGCAGCTTCTTGCGTAGCTGTTTTCAATCAAAGAGTAGGAGAGACATAATGGCAAATAATGAGAGTGTTCTACTACGAATGGAGGACATCACAAAAGTTTTCCCTGGTGTTAAGGCTCTTGATGGAGTAACTGTAGAAGTTCGTGCTGGTACAGTTCACGCACTTATGGGAGAAAATGGTGCCGGTAAATCCACTTTGATGAAATGCTTATTTGGTGTTTATCATAAAGATGGAGGGCACATTTATCTAGAAGGTAAAGAAGTAGATTTTAAAAACTCTAAAGATGCATTAGAAAATGGTGTAGCAATGGTGCACCAAGAATTAAACCAAGCATTGACTCGTAACGTCATGGATAATATGTGGTTAGGACGTTTCCCTAAGAACGGTCCTTTTACAAGTGAAAAGAAAATGTACGATGCGACAATGAAATTATTTGATGATTTAGGAATTACTGTTAATCCTAAAGCCATCATGTCAACTATGCCAGTATCACAAAGACAAATGGTTGAAATTGCGAAAGCCGTTTCTTACGATTCAAAAGTAATCGTATTTGACGAACCAACTTCTTCATTAACTGAAGTAGAAGTTGAACACTTATTCCGCATTATCAACATGTTACGTGATCGTGGATGTGCGATTATCTATATTTCACACAAGATGGCTGAAATCAAACGTATTTCGGATGATATCACTATCATGCGTGATGGTAAATGGATCGCAACTCACCCAGCGGCTGATCTAGAAATGGCAGACATTATTCGTTTAATGGTTGGTCGTGAATTAACAAACCAATTCCCACCTAAGACTAATAAACCAGGAGAAACTTATTTAAAAGTTGAAAACTTATCTGGAATGTACAATAAATTGGACAATGTATGTTTCGAAGCTCGTCGTGGAGAAGTATTAGGACTTGCTGGATTGGATGCTTCAGGACGTACTGAGGTCTTAGAAAGTATTTTCGGTATCCGTACTAGAAAATCAGGAACTATTACATTAGCTGGAAAACCTTGTAAAAACAGAAATTCTGGTGAATCCATTAAAAATGGATTTGCGATGTTGACAGAAGAACGTCGTGCTACTGGTATCTTTGGAGTACGTAGTATTCTTGAAAACACAGTAATTTCAAGCTTAAGCCGTCACAAAAAATTTGGACCATTACTTGGTATGAAAACACAAGTAGAGGATACACAAAAATACATTGACGCTATGCATACAAAGACACCATCTCAACATACACAAATTCGTTCGTTATCTGGTGGTAACCAACAAAAAGTAATCATCGGTCGTTGGTTATTAACTGAACCAGAAGTCTTATTACTAGACGAACCAACACGTGGTATTGACGTTGGTGCGAAATACGAAATTTACCAATTGATCCTAGACTTGGCAAATCAAGGAAAAACCGTATTAATGGTTTCATCCGAAATGCCAGAATTACTAGGGGTATGCGATCGTATCTTAGTAATGTCAGGTGGTAAATTAGCTGGTGAAGTAGACGCTAGAACTACTACACAAGAAGAAATCATGACCCTTGCGGCCAAATATGCATAAGGAGGAAATATACTGTGAAAAAACTTGATGAATTAAAAGCAATGAATCCTGCTGACAGAAAAAGAGCCATTGGGGATTTATTGATGAACAACGCGATGTTCATCATCATTGCAATTACAATTTTATACATTTGGATTCGCGTTCCAAGTTTCTTATCTGTAACATCTATTATTAACATTATGAACCTTACAGCTGCTAAATTACCTATCGCATTAGGTGTTGGTGGATGTATCATCTTAGCTGGTACCGACATTTCTGCAGGACGTCAAGTAGGTTTAGCTGCTTGTATCGCTGCTGGTTTACAATTAACAGTTAACAAATTATTCCCAGGATTAGCTGTTCAACCTATTCCTCTAGCTTTATTAGCTGTTATCGTAGTTGGTGCTGTAATCGGTTTAGTTAACGGTTTCTGTATGGCACAATTTAAAGTGCACCCATTCATCGTTACTTTATCAACTCAATTAATCGTTTATGGATTTATCTTAATGTTCCTACAATTTGGTACAAATGGTGGACAAACATTATCAGGTATGAGTGAAGGATATCGTGATTTCATTTCTGGTACATTGTTTAAAGTTGGTACTGCAAAAGTTCCAATGTATGTATTATATTCAATCATCATTACTGCTGTTGTATGGGTAATCTGGAACAAAACTGCATTCGGTAAAAATATGTTTGCCGTAGGTTCTAACGAAGATGCAGCTAACGTATCTGGAGTTAACGTTAAGAAAACTATTATCTTAGTATTCATGATGGCTGGTATCTTATATGCAATCACAGGATTCATTGATGCGGCTCGTATCGCTTCTGTAAACGCTACAACTGGATTAAACTACGAAGCTGACGCCATCGCTGCCTGCGTAATCGGTGGTATCTCATTCGTCGGTGGTATTGGTAAAGTTTCTGGAGCTATCATTGGGGTATTATTACTTCAAGTTATCTTCGTAGGTTTGAACTTCTTATCTGTAGATGCAAACTTACTATACATCGTTAAAGGTTTAATCATCTTAGTTGCTTGTTGTATCGACATGCGTAAATACTTGGTTCGTAAATAATGGAGTCAAACAACAATCATTCCGAAAAGAAAGAATTAAAAGGATTCTATGGCAAAGCCAAAATTTCTGTAAAGATATTGGATATTGCGATAGTAATCGGAATCGTCGCTCTCTTTGCCGTACTTACGTTTGGAATGAATCATCGTGGTTATACAGTTACTTTTGATAGTAATGGTGGAACGATGGTAGAACCTCAAAAGAAAATGTATGGAGATCACTTAGATCCAGTGGAACCTCCCACAAGAGAAGGATACGAATTCTTATATTGGGCGAATGATATCTTTGGAAACAATCCATGGAACATCGAAAAAGATGTCGTCACTGAACCTTTAAAACTATATGCCTTTTGGCAACAAAAAGAATAGTTTAAAACATGAACTCGCTTGGGTTCATGTTTTTTTTGGTATAATAAAAAACGAGGTGGATTATGAATTTAGTCTTAATGAGTGAACCGGATATTGATAAAAAATGGGCGTATCCAACCCTGAAGAACATTATCAAAAAGGAAGATAAAGTATGCGTATTGGCGCTAACCTTTTATGATGATATAAAAAATCAAAAACAATGGGATAACCAATACAAGAAGGGGATTGGTATCGAATATCGATTAATCACGGAAATGTTTAAACGATATGGCATCCAAGAGAGCCAGATAGAGTGGATTTACTACTTTAGCGATACTGTGGAACAAATGATGGAAAAAATCCAATCTAGTACGCTTTTATGCATTCCTGGAGGGGCTCCAGATTTATGCATGAAACGAATTAAAGAAAAGAAATTAAAAAAAGTATTGAAACAATACTCCAAGACCATTGTTGGTATTAGTGCAGGGGCCATGATGATGTTGGATCGATATCATATCTCACCAGATAGTGATTACCCGGAATATAAGGAATGAACAGGCATGGGATATTGTTCTGGTTTTGATATTGAAGTGCACTATACAGGAAATAAAGCCCAAAAAGAGAGCATTGAAAAGAAGAAAACGGTACTATATGGAATTCATGACAATGGAGGAATGTTGGTAAATGAGACCATCTCCTGTTTTGGAAATGTTGAAATATTCGAGTAAAAGAAAAGGGAGTTCTTTTTAAATTTAAAAAGAACTCCTTTTCGTATGGTGTATGTGTATTAATCCAATTCAAATGCTCCAGTGTAAAGTTGATAGTAAGTACCTTTCTTTTCAATAAGAGCATCGTGAGATCCACGTTCAATAATACGACCTTGTTCAAGTACCATAATCGCATCACTATTTTGAATGGTTGATAGACGGTGTGCAATAACGAATACGGTACGACCTTCCATCAATTTATCCATACCATCTTGTACGATCTTTTCGGTACGAGTATCGATTGAAGATGTTGCTTCATCTAGAATCAATACGGCAGGATTGGCAACTGCAGCGCGGGCAATGGACAACAATTGTCTTTGACCTTGAGATAGAGATTCACCATTACCAGTAATCATCGTATTATAACCATGTTCTAAGTGTCGGATAAATCCATCGGCATTGGCAAGTTTTGCGGCAGCAATACATTCTTCATCGGTTGCACTCAATTTACCATAACGAATGTTATCCATAATAGTTCCGGTAAATAAGTTAACATCTTGAAGAACGATTCCTAAAGAACGTCTTAATGATTCTTTCTTAATCAATTTCACATCGATTCCATCGTAAGTGATCATACCATTTTGGATGTCGTAGAAACGGTTAATTAAGTTTGTGATTGTTGTTTTACCAGCACCGGTAGATCCAACAAAGGCAACTTTTTGACCAGGTTGTGCATATAAGTTAATGTCATGTAATACGACTTTTTCTGGTACATAACCGAAGTCAACATCGAAGAATTGCACATCACCCTCTAGTGGTACATAGTCTACAGAACCATCAAGTCTTGGGTGTCTCCAGCACCAAGCACCTGTGTTTTCTTCTGTTTCTTCAATCGTTCCAGGTTTAACACTAACGAGTGTGATTTTTCCTTCATCTACTTCAGGTTGGGCATCAATGATTTCAAATACACGAGTTGCACCGGCACCCGCCATAACAACGGCATTTAATTGTTGAGAGATTTGTGAAATAGGGTTATTGAATGAACGGTTCAATTGTAAGAATGCAGCGATTGTTCCTAGTGTTAATCCAGCAAGTCCATTGATTGCTAAGACAGAACCAACGATAGCGGTTAAGGCATAGGAAGCATATCCAATGTTTCCTAAGATTGGCATCAAGATATTGGCATATGTATTGGCGTTTGTCATACAATCACATAAATGATCATTAATTTTTTCGAAATCTTCAATACTTTGTTTTTCGTGAGTGAAGACCTTGATAACTTTTGCCCCTTCCATCATTTCTTCAATAAATCCGTTTTCGTTACCTAATGCTTGTTGTTGTTTGATAAAGTAACGACCAGATTTAGAAGTAACAACTTTCGTGATATACAACATAATGGCAGCCATCGCAAAAGTAATAAGGGATAAGTAAAAGTTCATAACGATCATAGAGAAACCAACACCAATAATTGTGATACAACTTGAAATTAAGTTCGGAATGGATTGAGAAATTAATTGTCTCAATGTATCTGTGTCGTTTGTATAAACCGACATGATATCTCCATGAGGGTGTGTATCAAAATATCCAATTGGTAAAGATTCCATATGTTCAAATAGAGAATCACGAATGTCACGTAAAGTTCCACCGGCAACGGTAATCATTAGTCGGTTCCATGTGTAAGCCGCTAATACTCCACAAATATAGATACAAGCTAAACGAAGAATTGCCCAAATAAGTGGTCCAAAATCTGGTTCTGGTTGATTCAAAAGAGGTGTGATATAGTCATCAATTAAACTTTGAAGGAAAATGCTTCCATAAATATTAATGATGGCACTTAAGATAATTAAACATAAAACATAGATACAATATTTAGGGTAGTTTTTAACAACCATTTGAATAACGCGCCATAAGCTGCTGTTATTTCTTTCAGGGCGGTTAGCACCAGCCATTCCTTTTAATCTAGGCATTGATCACCACTCCTTTCGCTTCCATTTCTTCTTTTGCGTTTTTATTTTGCGCAAAGTAAGTTTCACGATAATGAGCACAATTTTGAACTAATTCATCATGTGTACCTTCACCAATAATTTTTCCATCCTCCAATACGATGATCTTATCTGCATCCTGGATAGAAGAAATACGTTGTGCGATAATGATACGAGTTGTATCTGGAATCTTTTCTAAGAAAGCCTGACGAATAAGTGCATCTGTTTTTGTATCGACTGCACTAGTAGAATCATCCAAAATCAAAATCTTAGGATTCTTTAGTAAGGCACGAGCAATACATAAACGTTGTCTTTGACCACCAGATACGTTAGCTCCTCCACGTTCAATGTAGTCATCATATTTCTTTGGTTTTTGTTGGATAAATTCATCGGCTTGTGCTAAACGACATGCTTCTTGAATTTCCTCATCGGTTGCGTTTGGATTTCCCCAACGCATATTATCATTGATTGTACCAGAGAATAGGACATTTTTTTGAAGAACCATAGCTACACTGTCTCGTAATACATCTAAATCGTAATGACGAACATCTACACCACCAACTTTAACACTACCATGGCAAACGTCGTATAAACGAGGGATCAATTGTACTAACGATGATTTTGAAGAACCAGTGGCTCCTAAAATCCCTAAAGTTGAACCAGAAGCAATTTTTAAATTGATATCGGTTAATACATATTCGTTTTCGTTATCCATTTTACCGTAATTGAAGAAGACATTATCAAATTCAATTTCTCCATTTTTAACTTCCTTAACTCCATCTTTAGGTGATGTTAAAGAACTTTCCTGCGTCAAGATTTCAGTAACACGTTCCATGTTGGCAATGGACATTGTGACCATAACGAAGATCATAGACAACATCATTAATGACATTAAGATGGCCATGATGTATGTGAATAATGACATTAATGCACCCGTTGTCATTTCACCACCAACTATTAATTTAGCACCTACATAAGATACCCCTAACATACAAGCATAAACGCTTAACATCATAGCTGGCTGGTTAAGAATCAAGATCATTTCAGCTCTCTTTTGAATTTTAAAGATTGCGGAACTTTCCTTCTTAAATTTGGCAATTTCAAAAGTTTCTCGAACAAATGATTTTACAACACGAATACCTGTGATATTCTCTTGTACGCTTTGGTTCAATTTGTCATAGCGTCTAAACATTTTCGTAAATAACTTATGTACAGAAAATGTAACAAAAATTAATACAGAAGCTAAGAAAATAATAACAACAACGAAGATGCTGGCTAATTTTGCGTTAACCATAAATGCCATATATAAAGAAGAAATCAGCATCAATGGAGAACGAACGGCTACACGAATAATCATTTGGAAAGCCATTGTGATATTGTTGACATCGGTAGTCATACGCGTAATCAATGAACTTGTTGAATACTTGTCAATTTCTGTAAAAGAGAATTCTTGAATTTTTCTGTATTCCGCTTCACGAATGTTTTTCGCAAAACCACTGGATGCGATAGCGGCATGTTTTCCACTTAATGCTCCAGCAAAAAGAGAGAAAACCGCACAAATCATCATTAAAATTCCGTATTTAATGACAGCTCCCATATCTGAATGGTTGATACCAAGGTCCACCAATCGAGACATAAGGAAGGGAATGGCTACTTCAAGGACAACTTCAATCGCAACATAAAAGGGAGCTTTTAGTGTGTTTGACTTATACTCCTTGACATAGCTTAGTAAGGTCTTAAGCATTTTTTT
>JAGHTX010000195.1 GCA_018065105.1 Bacillota bacterium | reverse complement strand
ATATTATAGTATTAGTGGTAAAAGGAGAAGTCGAATGAATAAAAAGAAAGTTTATGCATCGATTGAAATTGCGGACAGTGAAGTTCGCTTAGTTGTCCTTGAAACATTTGAAGCTCGTCAAAATGTATTACGTGTAGAATGTACACCATGTGCAGGTGTTAAAAACCAAACTATCGTAGATGAAGTAGCGGTAATCAATGCGATTCGTAAATGTGTAACTCAAGCACAAGCTGCTTTAGGTTATCGTATTGAACGTGTCCTATTGGCAATCCCTAGCATCAACGTCGAACGAGCAAACCAAAAGGTTAGAGTTCAAATTGAAGACGGAACAAAAAATATTCGTTTATTCCATGTTCAGCAAGGATTAACGAGAGCATTCCAAAGAAAATTAGGAAGTAATGTGGAATTGGTAAATGCCAACCGCATTCAATATGTGATCAATAATGAAGTCACTCAAAAGATGCCTATTGGATTAGAATGCAAAGATTTCTATATGGATGTAGATTTATTGTACGCAGATAAAGAAGCAATCTTTAAATATGTATACTGCATTGAAAAGGCAAATCTAGAAGTTCTAGACATTTGTTTAGATTCTTATGCGATTGGTCAAGAAACTGCAGCGATTTCACAAAGCTTGGATCGTCCAATCATTCAATTAGATATAGAAAAAGATTCAACAAATATGACTTATTTTGGAAAAGGTAAGTTAATGACATGTGCAAACCTAGAAGTAGGATACAGCAGTTTTGTGAATGAATTAAAAGAAAAATATAACCTTACAGATGAAGTATGCTTCCGTTTACTTCAAAACATTTTCTCAAATCAAATTGAAGAAAACAGTGAAGTCATTGTTTATATTGAACAACAAGGCGATGTAAGAGTAGAAATTACAGCTCGCGAATTAGCAGAAAGCTGTATTCCAAAAATCCGTGATTGGATTGCCGATGTAAATGAAATGTGTTCTCCAATCGTTGATTTAGGAAAAGCTAAATATATCATCACTGGTAAAGGAGCAAATATTGCCGTTTTAAAACAAATGGAAAAAGCATTCAATGCTCCAGCCTCTGTATATAAACCAAATACAATTGGAGCTCGTGATGGTGGTTATGCATGTTGTTTAGGTATGGCTTATGTATGGAACGATATCAATCGTATCCGTCATAAAGATGTAACTAGCCCAAACAACAATGAATTAGAAGCATCTATCGATTCGATTAAAGCTAAATCCGGTAAATCGGAAGGTGGATTTACGAAGAAATTGAGAAGTGTTATTTTAAACGACAATAAATAGGAGGATCTAAAAATGACAGAATTCAATCAAGTAGCAAATATTAAAGTATTTGGAGTTGGTGGAGGTGGATCAAACGCCGTAAACCGCATGGTTGCAGATAATGTTCAAGGTGTAGAATTTACAGTATGTAATACAGACGTTCAAGTATTAACTAACTCACCTTGCGAAAACAAAATCGTATTAGGAAAAGAAACTACTAAAGGATTAGGTGCTGGAGGAAACCCTGAAGTTGGTAAAAAAGCAGCTGAAGAAAGCGAAGCACAAATCCGTGAACAAATTAAAGGTGCAGACATGGTATTCATCACTGCTGGTATGGGTGGTGGAACAGGAACTGGTGCTGCTCCATTAATCGCTCGTATTTCTAAAGAAGAAGGTGCTTTAACTATCGCCGTAGTAACTCGTCCATTCACTTTCGAAGGAAAAAGACGTGCTAACAACGCTAACGAAGGTATTGAAGAATTAAAGAAATATGTAGACTCATTAATCGTTGTATCAAACGACAACTTATTAGAAGTAATCGGTCGTAAACCAATTGAAGAAGCATTCCAAGCTGCTGACAATGTATTACGTCAAGGTGTTCAAACAATCTCTGACTTAATCGCTGTTCCTGCATTAGTTAACTTAGACTTTGCAGACGTTCGTTCAGTAATGCAAAACCAAGGACGTGCATTAATCGGTATCGGTATGGCTGAAGGTGATGACAAAGCATTAGTCGCTGCAGAAAAAGCTATCCAATCTCCATTACTAGAAGCACAAATCCACGGAGCTAAATCAGCAATCATCAACATCACTGGTGGTGACAAAGTTAGCTTATTTGATGCACAAAACGCTGTAGCTGTAATCCAAGATGCTGCTGGTGGAGATGTAGACTGCATCTTCGGTATCGCAATCAACGAACAATTAGGTGATGCGATCATCGTTACAATCATCGCAACTGGATTCGAAGAAACAAAAGCTGCTCCTAAAAAAGCTG
>JAGHTX010000237.1 GCA_018065105.1 Bacillota bacterium | reverse complement strand
ACCTCACCCATTCGATATGCCTTTTTAGTAAAATCCGAAACCTTATACATACACAAATACTCCAATCCAGGAAATAATTCCTGTAGATATTATACCACATTTTATAATGTGTATGTAGAAATATATGGAATTATTACTTTTATTTAACCACATTAAACACTAGCAGCTAGGAACCCCTATAAAATATGGTGGATTGGATAGCCAAGAGAATCAGGTGCTTCTTCCTGTGGACGTTCTCGAAGCGTTAAAGGAACAAGAACAATACTTAGATACATTATTGGTTCGTAAAACGATTCAACAAGTATATTATGAAAAAACAGGGGACTTGTGGATTCCAAACTCTATTCGAATTGTGGTGCAATATCCCGAAAGGACAAGAATATTTGATACAATTTGGATCTGGCAATAAGAAACTATGGCAATTTCTTTGGAGATTGCCTTTTTAATTGTTAAGAAATTGATATAATGGATTATGTGAAAAGAGTTGATAGTATGTGTTGGGAAATTTTAGAAATTGAAGAAACAAAAGATAAAAAGAAAATCGTTCAAGCGTATCGTAAAAAATTGGTGAATACCAATCCAGAAGATAAGCCAGAAGAATTTAAAAAATTAAGACAGGCTTATGAACAGGCTTTGGAATACGCAAACAATTTAGAGGAATCAAATAAAAAAACACCATTAGAAAAATGGAGTGATAAGTTAGATGCTCTTTATAACGATTATCAAAAGAGAATATCGTTAGAAGCTTGGCAGGAATTATTAAGTGATGAAATCTGCTTAGCACTTGACCAGAGATTGGTTGTTGAAGATGCGATGATGCAGTATTTTATGAGATATTATCGAATTCCTCATGAAATCTGGGTATTCTTAAACGAACGGTTTCAGTTATTAGAACGCGTGGAAGATTTATATGAAAAATACCCTAAGGATTTTATTGACTATATTGTTGTTAATGGAATTCATTACGAAGACTTATTACCATATACTTTATTCACACCAGGAAAAGATGGAAAAGAAGTCGATCGTTATATCGATTTATATTTAAAAGCTCGAAATGTGCAATATGAGGAAGCTTTACCTATTCTAGAAGAAATGCACACGCTAAAAGAAAGCCACCCTTATGGGAAAATCATCGAAGCGAATGCAGAATGGAACCATGGCAATCCACCTTCTATGGATGTTTATAAAGAGTTGTATGAAAAATATCCAAACGATCCATTTATTACGTATTCGATGGCCAGTGCTTATAATTCGAACAATGAATTTGAAGCTTGTGAAGAATTGTGTCAAAAGCTATTAAAAGATAAGCCAGGAGATGAACGAATTAAAATGTTGCTGGCAACCACTTTAGCTAACCAGGAACGTTATAAGGATGCGATTGAATGCATTCACGATATGATGCACGAAGCTGGTGGAGATCAAATGTGGCTTTATGAATTGAACCAAAAAAGAGCTCGTTGGAATGTATTCTTAATTGAACAATATGAAAAAGAATTGGAAGAAAATCCAGACAATCACCAAAATCGTGTGGACTTGACCTGGGCGTATCTTCAAAATGATTTCTTCGAAAAATGTTACGCTTTAGCCGATACACTGGAAGAAGAAAAGATGGAAGTTTTTGACTACAATAACTTAATGACAAACATCTATTTAAATAAAAAAGAATTTGCGAAAGCATTACCATGTATTGATAAAACTATTGTTGCCCTAGAAAACATGGTAGATGATGGAACAGAAAAAACAAGAAAGAAAATGAAGCGCTATCCAGAAATGCTGAATCGTAAAGCGTTCTGCTTAAATGAAATGAACCGTGATGAGGAAGCCTTGGGAGTGTTTGAAAAAGCGTTGGAAATATCTCCAGATAATGCGGAAATCATGACCAGCATTTGTCAAATTGCGATTGAAAAGAAAAACTATGCCAGAGCGGAAGAATACGCAAATCGTATTATTAAAAACGATCCGGACAGTCACCAAGGCTATGTTTTATTAGCGTATGCCCTTTTCTATCAAAGATATGATCGTGGAGCTTTTGAAGCGATTAATACCGCTTTAGAAATCAATGGTTCAGACTTAGATGCATACATCTTAAAAACTCGTATCATGATTCGTAATGAGGCTTTCGAAGCTGCTCACGAAATTATCGACTTTTTAGAAGAAAACGGTGTAGGAGAAGATGCAAGCGTTCTTTTCTGTAAAGGGTTGATTTCAGAAATAGAAGAAGAAAATGAAAAAGAAGCTTTAGAATACTTTAAAAAATCGGCTGCAAAGATCAAAGAAGTGGGAACATATAGTTTTGCTCCAGAGTTGTATTATCGTATCTTATGGTTAGAAGGATCCAATCTAAATGTTAATAATCCTAAAGATTTGAAAAAAATGTTGAAAATTGCGAACCAAGGATTGAAAGAGGATCCAATTCATTATGGATTGTTAGACTATAAGGCGTGGTTGCTTGTTCGTGGCGGAAAGTTGAAACAAGCATTAAAAATCTACAAACAATTAGAAGCGGATCCAGATCACTCTATTGAAGTAGAAACACAATTGGGATATATCTATTATCAAACTTTGGAAAAAGATGCACAACTCGCATTAGATTATTATCTTAAAGCTATAGAAGTGGATGACAGTGGAAATAAGCGCTTCTATACAGGAATGTGTTATTTATATATGGGAGAACTAGAAAAGGCGGAAATCGAGTTTAAACGCCTTCAGGAACTAAATCCAGAAGGATTGGATAGTTACTTCCGTTTATCCTATGTATACGAAGGCATGAATCGTTTGGAAGAAGCTTTAGAAAATATTAATAAATCGATTGAAATTGTATCAAAACGAGAAGGAAATCAATCTCGCTATTACGAACGAAAACATCAAATTCTTCGTCGTATGGGTCGCGTAGACGAAGCGGTTGAAGTGATTAAATTGACTATCGAAAAGTATAACGATCCACAAGGAAATAGTTTTATTGTAGATACATATTGTCAATTTGGTCGTTGGGAAGATGCCAAAAAGGCAATGGCTGCTTGGAAAGAAAGTACAAGTGAAGCCTATGATCCAGAAAAAGAAATTCGTATGTATATTGTTCTTAAAGATTTTAAAAAGGCAAAAGAAATCTTTGATCAATACGAATCCACTTTAAAAGATGTAAAACGCAATTCTTTACGAAAAGCGTTTGCCCAACTTCAATTGGATACAGAACAAGAAGAGAAAGTATTAAAAGAAGAAGAACAAATCCGTAAAAATTATAAATCCGATATTGGATATACATATATGGCTTTAGCCGATTGTTACGCTAGAGCTGGTAATAAGAAGCTTCAAAAGGAAGTCGCTAAAAAAGCATTAAAAGAAATTAATAAAAGGGAAAAGGAAGCACGTCTAGATCATACATTATTCATGACTCGTAAGGTGAAAGTACTAGCCTTATTAGGAAAAGAAAAAGAAGCTAGAGAATTATTAGATCTTGCCAAAAAATCTCCTTTATGTGATTTCTGTCCTTATGGTGCTTGTAAAGATGCAGACATCTATGAGGCACAGCTTGAAGCAATTTTCGGAAATGATGAAAAGGCTAAGGAATTATCAAAGGCATTCTTAGAAAGATGGCCAGATGAAGATGATTTTGTGGTCTTAACAAATTACTTAGAAAAGAAGGGAAATAAATGATCGTAGGAATAGATTTAGGAACAACAAATAGTTTGGTAGCCTACTACAAGGATGGAGAAGCCCATTTGATCCCAAACCGTCTGGGAGAATATTTAACTCCATCGGTAATTAGTGTGAACGAAAAAGATGAAATCCTTGTTGGGGAAATAGCCAAAGAATATGGAGCCTTACATCCAAGTTCTATGGCACGTACTTTTAAAAGAAATATGGGAACCAACCACACCTATTTGTTGGGAATGCATGAGTTTAGTGCAGAAGAGCTATCGAGCTTTGTATTAAAATCATTAAAAGAAGATGCTGAAGCTTACTTAATGGAAGATGTAGAAGAAGCCATTATTTCGGTACCGGCGTATTTTAACGATAAGCAACGAAAAGCGACAAAACGAGCTGGTGAATTAGCCGGATTAAAAGTAAGCCGCATTATCAATGAGCCAACGGCAGCCGCAATTTCGTATGGCGTAGGCGATGAAGACAAGATGGAACGCGTTTTAGTATTCGACTTAGGCGGAGGAACTTTTGATGTATCGATTCTAGAATATTTCTGTAGTATCATGGAAGTTCATGCGATTGCCGGAGATAACCATCTTGGTGGGGAAGATTTTACCAATGTTTTGGTAGATATGTTCCTGAAACAAATTCATGTGAATCGAGATGACCTGGATTTAATCACAATGAATCGAATATATAAGGAAGCCGAAAAAGCGAAAATTTCTTTTTCAAAAAATAAGACCGTTACCATTGCGATGGATGTAAACTCGGTATATTACGAAGAAGACTTTGAACTGGAAGATTACGAAAAAGAATGCTTACCATTATTGGAACGCATTCGTAAACCTATTGAAAAAAGCATCTACGATGCAAAGATTACGCTAGAGGATATAGATCGTGTCTTACTTGTAGGTGGGGCATCTAGAATGCCAATGATTCGCTCTTTCGTACGAAAGATGTTGAAAGTATATCCAGATTATTTTGTGGATCCAGACACATCTGTAGCACAAGGTTGTGCTCTACAATGTGGAATGAAAGCTCGTGATAAACAAATCGAAGAAATGATCTTAACCGATGTTTGTCCATTTACTCTAGGATGCGAAGTCATTCGCTACAATGGAGCTTTTGAAGAAAGTGGACATTTCTTACCAATCATTGAGCGAAATACTGTTATACCTGTCAGCAAGAAACAAACGGTATACACAGCTTACGATGATCAGGAAAGAGTCAATGTAAAAGTTCTTCAAGGAGAATCCCGCATGGCTAGAAACAATCTTCTCATTGGACAAGTGAGTGTAGAAGTGCCTCGTGCTCCAAGAGGAGAAGAAGCCATCGACATTACATATACTTACGATGTGAACTCCTTGTTAGAGGTAGAAGTCGAAGTCGTTTCTACGCAAGAAAAGAAGAAGATTATCATTCAAAATGAAGAAAATAAAGTGTCTGAAGAAGAAGCGCAAGCTCGTTTAGAAAAACTTCAATATTTGAAACAAAATCCTCGTGAAGATGAAGAAAACTATTTTGTGATCACGAAAGGAAATCGTTTATACGAACAATCTATCGGAAAAGACCGTGATATCATTGAAAAAGCTCTAGAAAACTTTGAACATGTACTTGCCAATGGTTCTCGTTTAGAAATCGAAAGAGCAAGAAAAAGAACCCTAGAATTGTTCGAAGACATGGATCATCAAGAAAGTGTTGGTTATTTCTCATAAAGTCCTATAAAAAATCAATGTCATTCAGCTAAGAAATGACCGATAGTGAGCTTTTCTAAAAATACAGAGATGATAAACAGTTCTCTGTATTTTTT
>JAGHTX010000064.1 GCA_018065105.1 Bacillota bacterium | reverse complement strand
CATTATTAATTCTCGACATAAAAATAATCATCTCCTTTTATTGGAAATGATTATCTCAAATATATTGATCAATTAATACCAACGCTCAATTTGACGCATACCTATTGTATTTCAAAAATAAAAAAATGACTATGTATTAAAGATTAATTATTCTAGAGTATTCACTTTGTATCATACTAGTCATTTTTTGAATCGCTATTGACAAGAATGACTAGTATGACTAGAATGATGACAAGAAAGAAGGCAATTATATGTTATTTACTGAAAGTGAATTTGTAGAATTAAAATCTATGGTAGTTGGTGATATCTGTAAAGAGATTATTGCGTTTGCCAACACAAAAGGTGGAATATTGTATATCGGCGTTAATGATGATGGAACGGTAATAGGAGTCGAAGATGCCGATCAAATAATACTTCAGTTGAATAATAAAATACGAGATTCTATTAAACCAGATGTAACAATGTTCGTAGGCTACGAAATTCAAACTGAAGATAATAAACAAATAGTAGCTGTTACAGTACAAAAAGGAACAGATCGCCCTTACTATTTAGCTGGTAAAGGGTTAAAACCTAGTGGTGTTTTTGTACGAAACGGAACCTCCTCTGATCCAGTAACAGATGTGTCTATCCGAGAAATGATTAAAGAAACGGATGGTGATAGTTATGAGACAATGCGTTCATTAGAACAGTCTTTGACATTCAAAAAGACTAGTTCACAATTCGCCAAGCAAGGTGTTCCTTTCGACTCTAATAAAATGCAGACACTTGGGCTGATATCGGCAGATGGAATTTATTCCAATGTTGCGATGCTTTTATCCGACCAATGTAATAGTACAATCAAGGCAGCGACATTTTCCGGCTTAGATAAGAGCGCATTTCAAGATAGACGTGAATTTTCTGGTTCTTTGTTCCAGCAGATGGATGAGTTATATGCTTATCTTGATTTTAGAAACCAGACAAAAGCGACTTTTGATGGTTTGTATCGCGTAGATACTAGAGATTATCCACAAGAAGCTTTGCGTGAAGCATTACTGAATTGTATAGTGCATCGAGATTATTCTTTTAGTGCTAGTACTTTGGTTAGTGTATATGATGATAGAATAGAATTCATTTCTGTTGGGGGCCTTCCTTCAGGTATTGAACTTGAAGATATTATGCTTGGACTTTCTTTGTGCAGAAATCCTAAACTCGCAGCTGTATTCTATCGTTTGAGATTAATAGAGGCATATGGTACAGGAATACCGAAAATTATGAATGCATACAAAAAATATATGTTAAAACCCAAGGTTGAAGTGACAAATAATGCTTTTAAAATTACATTGCCAAATTGTAATTATAATTCGATAGATACGCAGAATACTGAATTAAACGATGAAATTAAGATTTTAAAATTTATAGACGAACATGGTTTTGCTGTGCGAAGTGATATTGATACTTTATTAGGGGTAAGCCAGTCAACGTCCAGCCGGATTCTTAAACAGATGGTTAAAATGAATAAAATTTATCAAGAAGGAAGAGGAAAGGCGATACGATATAAACGAAAATGAAAATCGATCTGTCTTATGAGTAAAAAAAGTCTGAATGCTTAATAATGAAAAATACTGTTATATGTATATCATTATTGCAATAAAGAAAATATATTCTTAAATAATGGGACGATTTTGGGACTGTTATTTTGTACAATGAGTAGGATGGATATAAAACATCTATTGAATATGCAGAAACAATGCTGTATTTGAAGTCTTTTACACCAAAAAAAGATATAGAATTGTCGAACTGGAGTAAAATGCTTTTTATAGGGGTAAGAAATAGATAAACGCAAAAAAATACCCCCTTAACTTGAGAATAAGGAACACTTCGAGTATATTCCTGTCTTTAACACTTGAATAAAATAATGAAAGCTCCCAGACCTTATAAATAAAGGGTTTCATAAGGTTTTAAGGGAGCTTTTCTGTTGTAGCTAATATGCGTATATTATTTTGTGTTTTTAATTATTGTTCTCATTGATTTTTTTGTAGTGATTTCATAGTCTGTTCTAAAGCCGAATACTTCATGAAGCGTATCCGTACATTCCGTTCTTTTGTATCCCAGTATGTATGATCCAAGTCCGGTATCCGTTAGATTCATTCCTCTTGTATTAAATAGTGCTTAATGGAAGTAACTTAAAGTCTATAAATATGGTGTACGGCATAGCTTTTTACTATTACATGAGCTCCTCCACCTCCACCACAAGAAAATTAAAGGTACTGGATATGCGATAAATAATGGCTATCTGGCACTTTTTTGATTTTGTGTGCAAAAAGATGCTTAAGACTTTGAAGAAATGACATATTTTAATGTTTTAAACATTGAAGAAATGACATATTTTGCTTTTTGATATCTTGAAGAAATGACATATTTGATATATTCTAATCTTGTAAAAATACTATTTAGAAGATTAATTTCCGAATAAGGTGAGGAGGAATGGTATGTTTTTTTATCGAAAAGCTTATGATAAATTGATGGATTGGAAAAAAGAGTATGCAGGGTCATATGCTGTATTATTAGAAGGAGCAAGACGTGTGGGAAAATCAACGATAGCTCAGCGATTTGCTCAAAATGAATATAAATCATATATTATGGTAGACTTTTCAAATATAACAAGTAATGTATTGTCCTGCTTTGATGATATTGCGAATCTTGATATTTTCTTTTTAAGATTGCAGGCAGAGACTGGTATTACGTTATATGTAAATGAGTCTGTAATTATTTTTGATGAAATTCAGTTATATCCTCGAGCACGGCAAGCTATTAAGCATTTAGTAAAAGATGGTAGATACCACTATATAGAAACTGGTTCATTAATATCCATTAAGAAAAATGTAAAAAACATACTAATTCCATCCGAGGAAATGAAGATTCAAGTATATCCTATGGATTATGAGGAATTTTGTAGAGCAACTGGAATGAATTACGGCATAATTCAACAAGTCTATAATACAAATAGAGAAATAGGACAATCTACAAATAGAAAACTAATGAGAGATTTACGAATTTATATGGCGGTTGGTGGAATGCCTCAAGCGGTAGAAGCTTATGTTCAAGGACAAAACTTTACAATGATTGATCAAATTAAAAGGCAAATTATTAATCTATATGAGGATGATTTTAGAAAAATCGATTCAAGTGGTAGAATCGCTGCCATGTATCATTCGATTCCAGCACAATTATCAAAGGATGCTAAAAAATTTTCAGTATCATCAGCGATAAATGGAAGAAAAACAACAAAAACAGAGCAACTGATTTTTGAATTAATTGATTCCAAAACAGTGTTACCTTGTTACAATACAACTGATCCTGGTGTGAGCTTAGCGGATACAAAAGACAGGGATTGTTTTAAATTATATTTATCAGATACTGGTCTTTTTGTTACTTTGATGTTTATTGATCGTCCGATAGTAGAAAATGAAATATATTCAAAGTTATTGTCAGATAAGTTACCTGCTAATCTTGGATACTTATATGAAAATTTAACTGCACAAATGATTGCTTCAACAAACCGAGAGCTATATTATCATACATGGTCAAAAAAAGGCAGTACACATTATTATGAAGTTGATTTCTTAATAAGTGAAGTAAATAAAGTAAACGCATTTGAAATTAAATCTTCAGGGCTTGGCGAACATGAATCTATTATTGAGTTTTCGAAAAAATATTCAAAAAATGTAAAAGATGTATTTTTAATATCACAGAAGGATGTATCAAAAGAAGGAGTGCTTTTGAAGAAACCTTTCTATATGTTACCTTTTCTATTGTAGTTTGTTTCAATTTGAAGCATTCATTTTAAATAACGGGATTATTGTGTTTAGTAGTGGGACGATTTTGGAACTATTATTTTGTACAATGAGTAGAATGGATATAAAACATCTATTGAATATGCAGAAACAATGCTGTATTTGATGTCTTTTACACCAGAAAAAGATATAGAATTGCCAAACTTGAATAAAGAATAATTTTAAATGGTTTATTAGTGCCTATATTTAAAGGCACTTTTTTTAATGATTGAAAAGAACTGGAAGAGACATTAAATTTGTGATTGATTTATCAAAATGAAGTATATTATCAAGTGCGTAACAGAAATATGTTCGCTGAAATATATGAGTGTTATCGTTTGTAAATTTAACAAAAAAGAAAAAATACCAACGATAACAGCACATTAACGATGCGTTGTACTATAATTGTTTTAGTAAGAAGATGTGGTAAATCTTCATTAATGAAGACTATTGTAGATGAATTAATAGAGCGTGGTGTATCAAGGGATAATATTATTTATATTGATTTAGATAAAAAGAGAATGAAGATTTAAAGCGAATCAAGTTATTAACATAGAAAATTGTGCAAATAAAATTATTCTGAAGCATCTGTTAATAAAAGAACCACTTATAATTTTAAGTGGTTCTTATCTCGTATATATTTACTCTGCTTCCTTTATACCATTGTAAATATCTAAATCAATTTGTCCTTCAGATTTGGCAACAAGTGTAGTTGCTGTAGCAGCACCAATAACGTTGGTAGCTGTTCTTGCCATATCAGCAATACTTGAAATTGGAGCTAAAATAACAATTACTTCGACAGGTAATCCTGCTGCTGTAAATAGTGCAGTAGCAACAATAGTTGCTGTACCAGGTACACCAACTGTTCCTACAGAAACAAGTACAGATAATAAAATCAAGAATACATATTGTAATGGTGTGTATGGGATATGAAGTACGTTGATCGCAAATACAGCTAAAACGACAGGCCATACTCCAGCGCATCCAGGCATTCCTAAGTTAGCTCCCAGGCTTGCTCCGAATGAAGCAACATCTTCATTGACTCCACTTTTCTTTAATTGGGCAACAGTAACAGGAATTGTTCCAACACTACTTTGAGAAGTAAAGGCAACGACAGCTGCTGGCCACAAATTTTTAAAGAATCGAACAGGATTTAAATGTCCGATTACTTTTAATAAAGTTCCGTGTACGATAAATAATTGGACTCCACATAAGATATAAACAAGAATTAAAACACTAATTAATGGAAGTAATTCCGCTAAAGAGCTGCGGCTTACTTGACGAGCAATCAAAGATAATACAGCGTATGGTGTAAATCCAATCACAATACTAACAACTTTTCCCATTATCGCATTTCCGGCATCAATGAATTGTTTAAATGGTTTTGCTAATTCTGCATCTTTAGCAGCTACTTTATTATAAGCGATACCTACTAAAACAATGAAAAGAACAATTGGAACGACTTGTCCGTTAACCCAGTGATTTGCTAAGTTTTGTGGGAATAAGCTTACAAGAGTATCGATTACAGTAGGAACTTCTGCTGTACTTACTTCTTCTGGTGCTGCGTATACAAATCCACTTCCAACTTTGGTTAATAGTGATGCAACTAAAGTAAGTACAGATGCTGTAAAGGTATTCAATAATAAGAAGAAAATAGTTTTAAGACCAATGTTCTTTAAGCGAATGGAATCACCTAAGTTTGTTAAACTTCCAATAATACTAAAAATTAATAATGGAATAACAATAGATGAAATCACATGTGCGTATACTGTACCAAAAGCTGCGATATATTGGAAATGTCTAGGGAAAATTAAACCTAGGACAATCCCCAATGCAGTAGCAATCAATGTTCGAATTCCGAAATTCACTTTTCTTTTTTGTAGAAAATATAGACCCGCAAAGAATACCAACCCTAATCCTAATGAGCCTAAATCTAATAGATAATCATTCATTTCTCTTACCTCTCTTAATTCTTTCATGTTAAATTTTGGCAAAAAAATACCCGAGTAGTTGATTTCTCGGACAGTAGTTATTTATACATTTTGCTTAGAAAAGTTTTTTTGCCATACAATGCAGCGCAAAAGAATACAAATATGTCCGAAATAAGTTTATTTGACTACAACACATGCCATTTACATAGTTTCTGCTCATCTTATACATTGCATTGTTCTCCTTTCGTATTGCCAATCAATTTAACGAGTACATCTTACAAATTAAATCCTATAATGACAATAGGAAAAGAGGGGATTAATTGGGATTGATTAATTCCTTCGTTGTCTTTTCACAAAATCTAATTCACAAGAAAACAATTTATGCTGCGTAAGAGGATAGCACAGCTATAAAATTTCTTGATATCCTATTAGAAAAATCAATCTATAGAACACGCATAGTTAGGGTGTTTTATTATTTATATTCAAAACATATAAAACCTATTGACATTGTAGGAAATAAACTTTATCATCAAGAAAGACTGGAGGAGAGTATGTTAAATCAATTTTCAAGAACACAGTTGTTGTTAGGCAGAGAAGCGATAGACAAACTTAGAACATCTCATGTTGCCATTTTTGGAATTGGTGGTGTGGGAGGTTATGTAT
This sequence comes from Bacillota bacterium, assembly GCA_018065105.1. GTDB lineage: Bacteria > Bacillota_I > Bacilli_A > Erysipelotrichales > Erysipelotrichaceae > Floccifex. The sequence continues at coordinate 5,688 of JAGHTX010000064.1, read as the reverse complement.
GTGAAGCGTTGGTTCGAAGTGGTGTAGAAAACTTTGATCTAATTGACGATGATAGAGTATGCCTAACCAATTTAAACAGACAAATTCACGCTACGATAAAAACAGTTGGAAAATATAAAGTGGAAGTAATGAGTGAACGTATGAAAGAAATCAATCCTCGAGTAAAAGTAAACGTTCATAAATGTTTTTACCTACCAGAAAATGCACATACCTTTGATTTTTCTCAATATGATTATGTCATTGATGCGGTAGATACAGTCAGTGCAAAAATAGAGATAATTCTACAAGCTAAGAATAAAAATGTACCAGTGATTAGCTGTATGGGAGCGGGTAATAAGCTAGATCCTAGTCGTTTTAAGGTAGCAGATATTTATAAAACAACCATGTGCCCTTTAGCACGTGTTATGCGAAGAGAATTAAAAAAGAGAAATATAAAGAAATTAAAAGTTGTCTTTTCGGATGAAAAACCAATACGGCCGTTAGAAGACATGTCTATTAGTTGCCGTACACATTGTATTTGTCCAGCCGGAACAGCCCATAAATGTACAGATCGAAGAGATATTCCAGGTTCTACTGCTTTTGTTCCAGCTGCTGCTGGATTATTAATCGCTTCGGAAGTGGTAAAGGATTTAAGTCAATTATGAAAATCGCCTGTGCTCAAATTATGGCCCGAGAAACCATAGAAGAAAGTTTAAATCTCACATTACAACTAATAGAAGAGGCAGCAGACAATGATGCTGACTGTATTCTTTTTCCAGAAATCCATTTACATAAATTCTTCTGTCAGTATCGCAATTTAGAAATCCCTTCATTTTCTATTGAATCCAAAGCTATTCAAGATATTTGTACAAGTTGTAAAAAGAATCATATTATGGCTATTCCTAACTTATATTTTGAAGAAAATGGAAAGACATTTGATGCTAGCTTTTTAATTGATAAGACAGGAAAAATACTAGGAAATCAAAAAATGGTACATATTGCACAAGCTGAAAACTTTTATGAACAAGATTACTACTATCCATCCGATGATGGATTTAAGGTCTTTGATACAGAATTTGGAAAGCTGGGAATGGTCATCTGTTTTGATCGTCATTATCCAGAAAGCATACGCACGGAAGTACTCATGGGAGCCGAATGCATTTTCATTCCAACGGCGAATACGAAACAAGAACCATCGGATGTATTTGAATGGGAAATTCGTATTCAAGCTTTTCAAAACAGTAGCTATATAGTCATGTGCAATCGTATTGGAAAAGAAGGAAACATGGACTTTTCTGGAGAGACGATAGTTGTGGATCCAAACGGAAAAGTAATCCTAAAAGTGGATGATCAAGAAGGATTATATTACGCCAATCTATCTTTATCAGAAGTTCAAAAAATACGAGAATCTAAGCCTTACACGAATTTAAGACGTAAACAATATTATTTGTAAAAAGGAGAACATTATGGCAAAAAAAGAAAATAAATTTGCAGAATACGATATTTCTACGCAAGCCGTACATACGGGAACAGATTATGATCAAGAAACAGGTGCAGTACGACGCCCATTACATATGGCCAATAGCTATAAACTTCCTGATGATTTATCCCAAGTCAATTATTCATCTACGGATTTATTGATGTATGCTCGAAATGGAAATCCAAACCAGCACTGGCTGGAAGAAAAAATCGCAGCACTACACGGGGCTCAAGATTCCATTGTTTTAGCTAGTGGAGTAGGGGCTTTACACGCTTTATTCTGGACCTTATTAGAAACAGGAGATAGAGTCATTTACCCTAATGTTAGTTACATGGCAGTATATCGAATGTTTCATGAATTGTTTAATAAAAAGTTTGGTGTAGAAACGGTTATGGTGGATATGACAAATTTAGAAGAAGTAAAAAAAGCCATTACACCTGGAACAAAATTGGTGCATATTGAAACACCAGACAATCCAACCAATGGTGTTACTGACATTGCAGAAATTGTAAAGATTGCGCACGAAAATGGAGCTATTGTTTCTGTAGACAATACGTTTGCCTCTCCTTTAAATCAACGACCATTGGATTTAGGAGCCGATTTTGTTATAGAAGCCATCACGAAATATATCAATGGACATGGAGATGCCCAAGGGGGTGCCATTATTTCAAACGATTTAGAAACAATGAATCGTATTCGATATGAGGCTCAGGTTAATGTAGGCTCAGTCATCAGTCCATTTAATGCCTGGCAAATCTTCAGAGGATCGGTGACTTTCCCTCTTCGCATGCAAAGAATTAACGAATCTTCACAAAGAATTGCAGAATGGTTAGAAAAAAGAGAAAACGTAACCTTTGTATCGTATCCTGGTTTATCAAGTAATCCTGGTCATGAAGTCGCAAAGAAACAAATGAAAAATGGGTATGGTGGAGTGATATCGTTTGGCTTAAACACAGATGATAAAACGGTCGAAAGATTTTGTGCAGCCTTAAAAGTGGTAACCTTCGCGGTATCCTTAGGACACGATGAAAGTTTAATATTCCCACAGCCAAGCTATGATGAACGAATTCTTCTATATCCAAAAAAATTTAGAAATGGATTTGTTCGATTCAGTGTGGGATTAGAAGCTGTAGAAGATATTATCAAAGATTTAGACCAAGCGTTAAAACAAGTGGGTTTATAAAGGAAAATTATGAAACAAGAGCTTTTAAATAAATACAAAAGATTAATTGAATATTTGACTTCTTTGAGAAGTGTCGCGGTTGCTTTTTCAAGTGGAGTGGATTCCACCTTTCTGTTGTATGCAGCAAATGAAGCCTTAAATAAAAAGGTCATTGCAGTAACTGCTACTTCTTACACATTTCCTGAAAGAGAATTGAAGGAAGCTAAAGCGTATTGTGAAAAAATGGGAATTCAACATATTCTGGTAAAGTCTGAAGAACTTGAAATTGAAGGATTCTCTCACAATCCGAAGAATCGCTGTTACTTATGTAAACGTGAACTATTTGAAAAAATTCAAAAGGTTGCGGATACATATCAAATAGATTTTATTGTTGAGGGATCGAACCTGGATGATAATGGAGATTATCGCCCTGGTCTTCAAGCAATAGCGGAATTAGGAATTAAAAGTCCTTTGCGAGAAGTTGGATTTACAAAAAAAGAAATACGTGAATTATCTCAATATTTTCAAATTCCAACTTGGAATAAACAGTCGTTTGCGTGTTTATCAAGTCGTTTTCCATATGGGGACTTGATTAGTGAAAAGAAGTTGAAAATGGTGGATAGTGCCGAACAATTATTAATAGACTTAGGATTTCATCAACTACGAGTAAGAATTCATGGAAATATGGCACGAATCGAATTAGATCCAAGTGAATTTGACAAGTTTATGAAAGAAGAAATTCGAAATCTAGTATATAAAGAATTTAAAAATTATGGCTTTTCATATATAACCTTAGATATTCGTGGATACAGAACAGGAAGTATGAACGAGACAATATTCGAGAAGAACCAATAGGACAATATATAACTTTTTTGATCAAATAAAAAGATAAGTTTGAACAGTTTTATAAAGGAAATGAATCATGGAAGAAGAAAAACTAATTGAAAAAATCTATTCGACACAAACGATAGAGAAAGATGAATTAGAATATATATTAAAATCGGATGATCAAGATTTTATTCAGTCTTTATTTCATAAAGCCAGACAAGTAGGAGATAAAATCTATGGGAATAAGATTTATATTAGAGGATTAATTGAGTTTTCTAATATTTGTAAGAATGATTGTTTGTATTGTGGTATTAGAAAATCAAACACAAGTGCTCAAAGATATAGATTAACCGAAGAAGAAATTATGTATTGTGTCAATGAGGGATATGAATTAGGGTATAGGACATTTGTATTACAAGGTGGAGAAGATATGTATTACACGGATGATATGTATTGTCATATTCTCCAACAAATCAAATCTGCCCATCCTGATTGTGCTGTTACACTATCTATTGGGGAAAGAACACGTGAATCTTATCAAAGATATCATGAAGCTGGAGCGGATCGTTTTTTATTACGACATGAAACGGCTGATCAAGTACATTACGAATCTTTACATCCTGAAAATATGTCTTTTGAACATCGTATGAATTGTTTACATGATTTAAAAGATATTGGATATCAAGTAGGATGCGGATTTATGGTAGGATCTCCTAATCAAACAATTGATACATTATATCAAGATTTAATGTTTATCAAAGAGTTTCAACCACATATGGTAGGAATAGGACCGTTTATTCCAGCCTCCGGAACACCATTTGAAAATGAAAAAGCAGGGACACTTAATGATACATTGAAATTATTATCAATCATTCGATTGATACATCCTCATGTCCTATTACCTGCAACTACGGCCTTAGGAACCATTCATCCTAGAGGAAGAGAAATGGGAATTTTAGCAGGTGCGAATGTAGTTATGCCCAATCTATCTCCAGTTGGTGTGAGAAAAATGTATTCTTTATATGATAATAAAATCTGTACTGGTGAAGAATCTGCACAATGTATCCGATGTATGGATAGGAGAATGAATCATATTGGATATGAAATTGTGAAAGATAGAGGAGATTACAAAAAATAAAAGATTAAGGAGCTTTTCATCTCGTTTTTGTCAAATAATTAAAGGATGTGAATAGAATGACTTTACAACAACTATTATATCTAGTTACAGCAGCAGAATGTCAAAACATCTCTGACGCTGCAAAGAAATTGTATATATCACAACCATCATTGAGTGCTGCCATTCATAATCTTGAAGAAGAAATGGGGATAACTGCTTTTGTTCGCTCGAAAAAAGGAATTGTACCAACAAGAGAAGGAGAAGAATTATTGTCCTATGCAAGAATGCTTCTTGAACAGGCGGATAATATGAAAAATCATTTTGGAAAAGGAGACTTAAGAGCACCTAAGTTTTCTGTTTCATGTCAACACTATTCTTTTGCAGTTAACGCATTTGTTGATTTAGTAAAACAATTTGATGCATCTCAATATAGTTTTATTATTCGTGAAACACAAACTGGAGAAATCATAAATGATGTCGCAAATGGAGTTAGTGAAATTGGTGTAATATATTTATCGGAGCACAATGCAGAAGTCATTTCAAAATTAATAAAAAAGAATAATTTAGTATTTGAAGAATTATATTTGGCAAAGCCTCATGTTTTTATCAATAAGGAGCATCCATTATCTAATCAATCTGTTATTGAAGTGGATGATTTGAAACCATATCCATATCTAGTGTATGAACAAGGAGATAATAATTCGTTCTATTTTTCTGAAGAATTTCTTAGTATGTTAGATTTTCCCAAGAATATACAAGTAAGAGATAGAGCAACTTTATTCAATCTTGTCATTGGTTTGAATGGGTTTACAGTTTGTAGTGGAGTTATTGACCCAAAATTAAATGGAAATAGCATCATTTCTAAATCTTTAAACGTAGATCGACATATGAGAATAGGGATTATCCGAAAAGAAAATATTATTTTTAGTCGTTATGCGAAATACTATTTAGAATCATTAATAAAGCACCTATCAATAGGATGAAGCTATAGATAGATGCTTTATTTTAGTATTTTATTTAATTTCTAACAGTAAACAATTTTGGCGATGAAAGCCTATATATCATGGTATAATGAAATAGCCAAATATAGAATCATCTAAGCAACCATCTAGCTCTATGTTT
>JAGHTX010000231.1 GCA_018065105.1 Bacillota bacterium | reverse complement strand
TTAGTAGACAATGCCAAAGACGGAAATATTAAGAAGCCATATATCGATTATCGATTATATGAATTATTAGATAAATATGGATATCGTGATTTTATTACGATTATTACGGGAGATTAGTATGAACACAAAAGAGAGATTAAGTAAGATTGAAAAAAAGATTTCTTCCCCAGAATTTAGAAATGATTTAGGAGGGGCTAACGAAGTAAACTATTTTGTGTTCGATTATGAACCAAAAGATGAATTAATTGTTCGAGAATATGTAGAGGGACTAGTAAATAAAATCAATTCACAAACTTTTCTAGACTATCATATTTCTTGTTTTGATTTATATGAGATATTGATCAATTACTTAAAAGAAGAAGACTTATTCGAAGCAATTTTTGAAATGGAAGAAGAGGAAGGATGGGAAGAAGTAGTAAACAGTATTATTGATTCTATGGGGATTGATACACTAGAAGATAACTACTTTATTAACCATATTGCCGAAAACATTGATGAAAATTCAATTGTATTTATTACGGGTGTAGGAAAAGTATTCCCGGTCGTAAGAGCACATAAGATTTTAAATAATATGCACCAAATGATTGAAAAAGTACCTGTTGTATTGTTCTTACCAGGAACATATAGCGGATTAGAAATTAAATTGTTTGGAACACTAGGAAACAATTATTATCGTTCCTTTAGATTAATTGATTAGGGGAGTGGAATTATGAAGATTAATGAAATGTTTAGTAGACCCATTGATCGTTATATCAGTGGTGTTATTAAAATTGGAAATGAAGAAAACAGTCAACAAGAGTTGGAAGAATATGTAGTAACCAATGAATTAAATAAATACTTTAGTCAATTCTTTGATGGATACTCTACTTCAATCAATGAATCAACAAAAGAAATTGGTGTATGGATTTCTGGATTCTATGGTTCAGGTAAGTCTCACTTTATGAAGATTTTATCTTATATCATTGATAATCAGACAATCTGTGGAAAGAAACCAATTGATTACTTTAAAGAAGGAAACAAGATTACAGATCCAATGGTAGTAGCCAATATGGAAAAAGCTGCTAATTTATCCAGCGATGTAATGTTGTTCAATATTGAATCCTTAAGTAATGATTCTCATAAATCAAAAGAAGCTATTCTTTCTGTCTTTTTACGTGCCTTCAATAGAAAACTAGGATACGATGACAAGAATCCTAGTGTAGCCGATTTAGAAAGACATTTGGAAGAAGAAGGAAAATACGAAGCATTTAAACAAAAGTATTTAGAAGTATCCGGAAAAGACTGGATAGAAGATAGAAAGAATATTAAATTCCGAGGAAAACACTTTTCGAATACAGTTGAATTCTTAGACATTATGACAAGTGATGATGCCAAGAATTTCTTAAAGAACGTTCACAATTACTATCACATGTCAGTATCTGATTTTGCACAAATGGTTTATAAATACTGCCAAGAAAAAGGACCACAACACCGTGTTATTTTCCTAGTCGATGAAATTGGACAATACATTGCAGACAATAGTGAATTATTAATTAACTTACAAACAATCGCGGAAGATTTCAGTACGTATTGTAAAGGACAAGCATGGATTGTTGTTACTTCTCAACAAAACATCGATGAAGTTACTCGAGTAAAAGGACAAGACTTCTCTAAGATCCAAGCTCGTTTTAACATGCGTTTAGCTTTATCGAGCAGTGATGTTAGTGAAGTTATTCAAAAGCGTGTATTAGATAAAAAAGATTATGTAAAAGATTCATTAATGGCTTATTACGATTCAAAAGAATCGATTATTAAGAACCTAATTGACTTTAGTGATACTGCCTTTAAGCGCAAATATGCAGATTCAGAAAATTTTGCAGATGTGTATCCATTTATTCCATATCAATTTGATTTATTAGGAAATGTATTAACAGCTGTTCGAGATAATTCTTCTTCTGGTAAACACTTAGCAGAAGGGGAACGTTCAATGTTAGCCTTAATTCAAGAAAGTGCAATGAGTGTTAAACAACAAGAATTAGGAACTCTTGTTTCTTTTGATCGTTTCTACGACTGCTTAGAAAAGTGGATTGATCACAGTTTCAGAAACGTTATCGATAGCGCTAAAAGAAATGGTAATCTAGATGAGTTTGATGTTCGTGTATTAAAGATTCTTTTCATGGTTAAATACGTAAAAGAAATCACAGCAGATGTTAAAAACTTAACGACTATGATGGTTGATCATGTAGATACTGATCGTGTAAATCTTACAAATAAAGTCGAAAAATCATTAAAGAAATTAGTGCATGAAACTTGTATCCAAAAAGAAGGAGATGTGTATATCTTCCTTACCAATGCCGAACAAGATTTAAATAAAGCGATTAAAAATGAACATGTAGAACACAGCGAAATTGTTGAAGAAATTCGAAAGATTATCTTTGGTGATTTATTAGCTGGAACAACGAGTAAATTCCGTTATAATTCACGATATAGTTTCCCTTACAATCAAAGAATTGATGATAAGGATTACACGACAGGACATCCTATGGGATTGATGATTGTAACTCCATATAATGAAAACAATTATACAGAAGATGACTTAAGACCATTATCGAATCAACAGAATATGGTTATTTTCAAATTGCCAGATGAAATTGAATTCCAAAGTGACTTAATGAGTTATCTTCAAACATCAAAATACATTACAAGAAATAACACAAATCCGGATCCTACTTTCCAGGCTTTAAAATCTCGTAAACAACAGGAGATTAAAGATACTAAGGCTCGTATTCGTTTATTTATCGAAAATGGAATGAAAGAAGCGGATGTATTCATTGGTGGATCCAAAGTAAGTCTTGGAAAGAAAGATGTAAAAGATAGAGTCAATGAAGCTTTAAGCAATATTGTGAATACCGTATATACAAAGCTTCCATACATGACTACGGCACCAGATGTACAAGATTTACATAAAATCTTTACAACTTCAGTACAAGGAACACTTGGATTTGAGAGTGAAGACAATCAATTAGCACTAGATGATGTATTTGAATTCATCAAACAAAGAGAAGCCGTATCTGTAAAACTAAGCTATAAACACTTATTAGAACGATACATGAAAAATCCATATGGATACGTACAAAACGACATCCATTGGTTGGTTTTAAAATTGTTTAAGATGAAAAAGATTGATTTAAAACTCAATGGAAGTTTAATTTCAGAATCGGAAACATCGTATCAAACAATTATTAAACAAGTCACAGATACAAAGAATCAGGATAAATTGATTCTTACTCCAAAGCCAACCATTCCAATGAAACAAATTAAAATTGTGAATGATTTATGCAAGGATTTGGATTCATCACACATGAACTTTAGTGAAAGTGATGAATTAATGAAAAAATGTAAAGAGTATATTCAAGCAAAGATTGCGGAATTACACAAAATTGAAGTGCAATATGTTTCTAACCCTAACCTTCCAGGAAAAGATAGAGTAATAAAAACAAAAAATGCATTAAGCGAGTTATTAAGTATTCGAGATGTGAAAGAATTCTACCAGTTAGCAGAAGATAATGAAGATGATATTTTGGATGCTTTAGAAGATGTAGAACCTGTTCTATCTTTCTTCAAAGGAAGTCAAATGAAAATCTACAATCAAGCTATGAACTGTATGAGAAGATATGATAATTCCAAAACATATCTACATAGTGCAGCTATCAATAATGCGATGACTGGTATTGAAAAGATTGTAAAGGATCCAAATCTATACAATAAAATTAGTCAATTACCACAATTAACAGCTATTTTCGAACAAGAATTTAAAAAGATTTTAGATACAGTAAAAGCTGAAAAAACAAAAGAATTAGATAGAATCCAAACAGAAGTAGAAGCTTATTTAGTAATGGACCAATTAAAAGCTAAATTTGCGGAATCTATTAAATCTAAATTTGTGCAATTCAAAAAACAAATCGAAGAAACAACAGATCTAGCCACTCCATATCGTATTGTAGGAAGCGATGCAGATTTTGAAAAAGGTAAATTCATTAAAAAGATTACGGAAGAAAAACAAAGAATTCTAGACGACATGAATAACACAGATGATGGTGGTGAAGATACACCAACTCCAGTATCAACACCAACAGTAAAAAATATTACTGCAACATCCCTATTCAATAACACAGAAGTATCTGTAGTAAATGAACAAGACCTAAATAACCTATTAAATCAAATCAAGAAAAAGATCAAAGATGAGTTAGAC
>JAGHTX010000199.1 GCA_018065105.1 Bacillota bacterium | reverse complement strand
CAAGAAATAGATTTATTACTTTTTATACTTTGTTTTTTTGGTACAATAAAAATAACTTTAAGAAAGAAGAAACACATATGAGAAAAAAATGGACGAAACTTTTAATTGCTTCCATTTCCATATCTATGAGCAGTCTGATATATGTAAATGGAATGCAAATAAATGCGCAAGAAGAAGGCGAAACCTCTTTTGAATATAAGAAATTTCCGACTGAGGAAGAATATGAAAAAGAATTAGATCAACAGATGGATCGTGTATATGCCCAACTAAAAGGACACATTCAAAATGAAAATCTTTGTCCCATTCCTGGCATCATTAATACAACCTACGCAAAAGATTCCCAGGTTAAATCTTCTGCCTATTATGTTCCACAAGGACTATGTCAAACAGAAGACTACATCGTAATCACGGGATATCACAACGGGAAAATTGGTTCAAAATCCAAAGAAGATAATAAAGGATGGGATTCCGTCTTATATATCCTAGATGTGAAAAGTCATGAATTGATTACTACCTTAGGACTTCCGCAAGCCTATCACAATGGTGGTATCGCTTATGATGGAGAAAACATGTGGTTTTGTGGAAATACAAGTTCAAAATATTTGAAAAAAGGAAAACCATTTGTACAATGCATGAAATATGAAAAACTAGTCGATATTGTGAATGCATCGGGAATCTATGGACAAATTCCTAAGGAAGCTGTGAGTGAACAAATCTCTATTGACAATGTTCCATCGTTTTTGGAATGCGACAAAGGCGTACTGTGGGTTGGTACCTATATCAACAATACAACAAATGCCGATGGCTATGCGATTGGATATCCGATCCAAAATATTGAAGATGAAAATCCATCTCTAAATAAACTAAACGTTCTACGAATCAATGGAATTCCTTCCAGCAGTCAGGGAATGGATATTGATAATGGTGAACTTTACGTATCCAGCTCTGGACAAGGTGGTGCCAATTGGGTATCTAGTTCCTTTATCACTCGTTTTGATATTTCGGCACTAAACGGAGGATCTAACTTTCTAGATCTAAATGGACAATTTGTTTCACAAATCGAAGTTCCGAAAATGAACGAAGAAATAATAGTGGACAAAAATACGGTATACATGGTATTTGAAGCTTGTGCAGAAGCGTATTTAAAAGGAATGCCAACAGGGATGAAAACAGATCGAATCCTACCAATTGATCGATCATTATGGGAGTAAGAAAATGAAGAGACTTAATACACTTAATAAAATAATCACTTCGGCTTTTTTATCATTATCTTTATTCGCATGTGCTCCTTCCCCTTCGAGCATTACAGAAGAAGACGTACTAGAAGCCTTGCAATACTATGAAGAAAACAGCAAACCGCTACAAATGGAAAAAGACAATCCAAACGAAATCACCTTTGATGAAGATGGAATGTATTTACAATTGTTCACTATAACTCCAGATTCCTATGGAACTTATGAGTTTTCTTTGAAAGATTATAAAAAAACGAAAGACGTTGACCTTTGTTTAAGCGTTTTGGACGATGTTCCAAACTATTTACTTACTTTATATGGAAACCGAAAAGAAGACAAAGGAAGCGTCGACTTGCAAGGCGATACAACGTATTATGTGGCTCTTTTTGCGAATCTAAACAATAAAAAGAAAACCGATTCTTTCCACTACAATATTCAGGTTCATAAAGTTGACGATGATATTGAAGAAGATGCTTTTGAAGGCAAGCTAACCAAAAAGGTAAAGCCAAATGAATACAATGCGGCATGTTTCGAACCAAAAGAAGATGGATATTATACCATCACAATTGATGCAGACAGTAAAGATGGTGATGCGAATATCTATGCGGTCGCAACCGATGAAGAGGAAATCTATTTGAAAGAAGGTTTATGCTGGTTAGAAAAAGGAACTCGCTATCATATCATTTATGGTGTAGAAGACGTGAACACGAAACAAACCAAGATTACCCTTCAATGCACTCCACTTGTTGAAAACATCTACGAAGAACATATGGAAATATCTACAGATACCGCAATTCCTTATGAATCACAAGAAGATGGTGATATTCTAGTTTACTCCCTTTCTTCAGCAGATCCAGGCATTGAAATATATAATGACGAGTATGAGATCATTGCCCAGAACAATGATTATGAAGGAGAATACAGCACAAACAACAAGGACTTTGCGACAATCTTCCATGTTGAAAAAGGAAAAAAATATTACATATACATCTACAATCTAAAAGATGAAAAATGTGAAATCTTCTTTGACGCATATGTAAAATAACGAGCAACACCTGCTCGTTATTTTTTTACTAAATCCTTAATAACTTCCCCAGCAATAATAAGCCCCGCTACACTAGGAACAAAGGCAATGCTTCCAGGAATGACTTTCCCATTTTCCACTTGTTCTTCACTAGGCATTGGTGTTATCGGAAGTTCTTTTGAATAAACCACTTTTAGATGTTTAATTCTTCTTTTTTTCAACTCTCTTCGCATAACTTTGGCCAATGGACAAACACTTGTTTTATAAATATCGGCAACTTCAAAAGCCGTCGGATCGAGTTTATTCCCAGCTCCCATGCTTGCCATAATCGGAACATTATACTCGTTGCACTTTTCGACTAAGGCGATTTTGGCAGTCACCGTATCCACCGCATCAACAACATAATCGTACTCTGAAAAAGGGAATGTATCGGCATTTTCCGGTAAAAAGAAACACTTATATGTCTTCACATCTGCATTCGGATTGATATCCATAACTCTTTCTTTCATGACATCCACTTTATCTTTTCCAATACTGCTTTGTGTGGCAATGATTTGTCGATTAATATTTGTCAAAGAAACGCTGTCCTTATCAATAAGATCCAAGTGTCCAACACCACTTCGTGCCAAGGCTTCGACAACATAGCCTCCTACACCACCTACACCAAATACGGCGACACGAGCATTTTTTAAAGTTTCAATGGCTTCCTTGCCCAATAGTAATTCTGTTCTAGAAAATTCATTCAACATAGTTTTCTCCTACAAAAAATACTCTTGAATCACAAGAGTATTATTCAACAAATAATGGCGTTGAGAAATAACGTTCAGCTGTATCTGGTAATACAGTGACAACTGTTTTTCCCTTCCCTAATTTTTTTGCCATCTTAATGGCAGCCGCAACATTTGTACCACTGGAAATACCACACATAATACCTTCAAGACGAGCTAAGTCTTGGGAAGTTTTAATGGCTTCTTCATCTGTAATGATACAAACATCATCATAAATATTCGTATTTAAGATATCTGGAATAACTCCATCCCCAATACCCATTTGTAAGTGTGTTCCAATCGAACCACCAGATAAAATAGCTGCATTTTCTGGTTCTACTGCCCAGATAGTCATTTCAGGGAATTTTTCTTTTAAGACTTCTCCAATACCTGTAATGGTTCCACCAGTTCCAATTCCTGAACAGAAAGCGTCAATGTTTCCTTCCACTTGTTCTAAAATTTCTTGAGCGGTTCCATTTTTTTGCGCTAAAGTGTTGTTGATATTGGCAAATTGTTGTGGTACGAATACTTTTTCATTTTCTTCCTGCATACGAAGAGCCGTTTGAAGACATTCTTCAATACAAGCCCCGATATCTCCCGCATCGTGTACTAAGATAACTTCAGCCCCATAGTGACGAACTAACTTTCTTCTTTCTTCACTGACTGAATCTGGCATAACGATGATTGTTTTATATCCTCTTACAGCACCTACTAAAGCCAAACCAATTCCTTGATTCCCACTTGTTGGTTCAACAATAATAGAATCTGGTGACAATTTTCCTTCTTTTTCTGCTCCTAAGATCATATTGTAAGCTGTTCTTGTTTTAATAGAACCACCTACATTTAATCCTTCAAACTTTACTAATATATCTGCACAATCTTCTGGCACCATACGATTTAAACGAATCATTGGTGTATTTCCCATAGCTTGTAAAATATTGTTATAAATCATATTCTCATCTTCCTTTTTTCGACACAATCATATTTATACCATATTTCATAAGAATTCCCAAGCATTTTGGTATGAAAAAAGAAAGAGGACAACCCTCTTTCTTAAAATCTTATTTCAATAAGCTTTCTCCATTGGATTCACAAACTTCTTTATACCAGTTATATGATTTCTTTAACGCTCTTTCTAGAGTACCAGTTCCATCGTTAAAACGGTCTACATAAACAAATCCATAGCGCTTTTTCATTTCTCCAGTTCCTGCGGAAACAACATCAATTGGACCCCAGTATAAATATCCCATACAGTCAACTCCATCTTCTTCAATGGCTGCATGTACATTTTTAATATGTTCTCCCACATAATGAATACGGAAATCATCTTCGATGGTATTGTTTTCGTCAATGTTTTCGTCCAATCCAACTCCATTTTCTACGATAAACAATGGTAAATGATAACGATCGTACAATACATTTAATGTATAACGAATTCCCATTGGATCCACAGCCCAACCCCAAGGTTTTGGTGCTTTATCTTTTAAGAATGGATTTTCTTTACAAACAATTCCACCTGTATCCACTTTTAAGTTTGTGTTCTTATCATAAGTTGTCGAACGATAATAGCTAAATGATAATAAATCCACTGTATTTTCCTTAATCAATTTTAATTCTTCGTCAGTAAAAGAAATTTGAATATTGTCTTCCTTCCAGATTTTCTTTAAATATGTAGGAACAATACCTAAGCAGAATGGATCGGCCATATAGAAAATGTTTCTTCTTTGTGTATCCAAAGCTCCCATTACATTTTCTGGATCGCAATCGTATGGATATGTAGCTGTAGAAGAAGCGGTCATCATACATCCAATTTGACTTTCTGGATCCAATTCATGACAAGCTTTTACAGTAAGGGCATTGGCAACAAGGATATTGTGATAAGCATCCCACTTATCTTGTTCCGTTGTCGATCCAAGAGGATCTTCAGGATCTTTTGGATTAATAGTAAGTACTCCACCAGCAACCAAAGGCATTCTAAACATCGCGTTGACTTCGTTAAAAGTTAACCAGACTTTTACTTTACCTTTGTAACGAGTAAATAGTGTATTTACATAATTCATCCAGAAATCAATTAATTTTGCGTTAGACCATCCACCATATTCAGTAATTAAGTGAAGAGGTGTTTCATAGTGAGACAAAGTAATCACTGGAGCCATTCCTAGTTCATTCATTGTATCAAACATATCATCGTAGAACTTTAATCCAGCTTCGTTTGGTTCCTTTTCATCCCCATTTGGGAAAATTCGTCCCCACGCAATGGATGTACGGAAAGAATTAAATCCCATTCCGGCCATCAATTTTAAATCTTCTTTATAACGGTGATATCCATCAACCGCTTCGTGTGAAAGATACGCCTTGTTTGGATCCAATTTCATTTCGTATTTTTTCGTGTCATAGTTCCAAGCTAAACCTGGCTCTTTGGATTGGATACCAACAAGTATATCCGTTACATTAGGTGCTTTTCCATCTTCTAACCAAGCCCCTTCGTATTGGTTGGCAGCGATAGCTCCACCCCATAAAAATCCTTTTGGAAAACTCATAATAATACCTCTTTTCTTTTTTAGTATACCAATAATAAATTATCTAGTTCTTCTGTTAGTTTTATAATACATTCTCGATAGTGAGAAATGTATTCTTCTCTTTGTGATTTTCGAATTTCTCGATCCAATAAACGAATATAGGCAAGCAGTTGGATTTTCTTTTCGTTTTCTTCTATGCTCTTGGAGAAATAAGCTTGTAAAGTTTTCTTCCATATTTCTTTTGTTGTTTTGTATGGTAAAGACATAAACTTTTCAATGACAGCTGGATCCAATTCTCCATGTCCTACATACGCTGTGTAAATTGGAATAAATTCAAAGATCGGATATCCTGTACACAAAGTATCCATATCAATCAATAATGCCTCTGTATCTTGTACTAGAATGTTTTTAAAGTGAAAATCCCCATGTACAATACTCAATGGTTCGGGAATTTCATCAAACATTTTTGCACTCTTTTGATATGTGTCTTCTGGTAAATACGGTTGAATTTCCTGCATTTTTTTCGCATAAATAGCTTTGATTGGAGGCATCTTTCCTTCTTCCACAAAAGATTCATGCATTGTCTTCATAATGTCTACGCTCATTTCTACACACGTATCCACATCAATTTTATTTTTTTGTAGACATGCCACCAAAGAATCCGCATTTAACATCTCGTATTTGGCTCCATAAAGATCTCCAACTTTTACCACATTAAAAGAAATAGCGGTTGGAATCCCTAGAATAAAAGCTGTTTTTGCCAATTCTTTTTCTCGGTAAATATCTTCTAAACTATCTGGATTTTTATAAACCTTTACGATTTCTTCCTCGTTTAATTTATAAACCAATCCATTGGCCCCTTTTCCAATTTGTTTGCATCCTTCAATGGACACTTTTTCGAACGCTTTTTCTACCGGCATCAACTCTATAAATCCGGTCATCACAAAAATTTCATAGACTTCAGGACTTAATTCTACACAACGAAGATTCGCTTCTTTTTTTCGAACTCTTAGAATAACGCGTAACCCAGCGCTGGAAATGTATTCTAGATGAGAAAAATCAATAATGACTTCCTCATGACTCGTTTGTAAAGCTTCAAAAATTTGAGTTTCTAATTCTTTGGCATTAACCGAAGTAATCCTACCTTCTAAATATACGATTAACGCTTTTTCTTTTAGAGTGCTTTTCATAAGTTTTCTATCCTTTCCACGACTGTTACTTCTCTAGAATTATACATCAAACCTTATGAAACATGTAAATTATTTACGAATTATCCATCTATAAGAAACAAATTTGCAAATTTTGTAAGTTATTGATTAACACTTTTCATTCTGTATAATACTTTTTAGGAGGGAATTTATGTCATTAAGAGAGATAAAAAAGAATAAATATGCACGTTTATTCGGATCGATTTGTTTAATCGTTTTTAGTGCACTTGCCCAAAGTTTTATCATGCAGGTATTCATGAATCCATGTAACTTATTGTCTGGAGGATTCACGGGGATATCTTTGTTGATCAACAAAATTTTAGCTTTACGCGGAATCAATTTTCCCGTTTCAGTAGGAATCTTATTGTTAAACGCACCCGCAGCTTTTTTCTGTGCCAAACACATTTCAAAGCGTTTTACCCTATTGAGTGCTTTACAATTTTTCCTAGTATCCGTATTTTTGGAAGCCTTCAAATTTGAACCATTCTTCGATGATATTATTCTAAATATCTTATTTGGAGGGATCCTATGGGGAACTAGTATTTCTCTTGCGCTAAAAGCGGGAGGATCCACAGGAGGAACAGACTTCATTGCTCAATATGTATCCATCAAAATTCATAAAGGAATTTGGGAATACGTTTTCGCCTTCAACTGTTGTATGTTAATTATCTTTGGATATATTTTTGGATGGATCTACGCTGGATACTCTATTGTATTCCAATTCTTATCGACAAAAATGATATCGACTTTATATCAACGTTTTTCTCAAATAACTTTAGATGTCATGACCAAAGACCCCGAAGCAGTATCCCAGGCCTTCTTTAAAGCGTGTCGACACGGTATGACTGTATTCATCGGATATGGAGCGTATTCACATACCGAAATGTTCTTATGTAAAGCCGTCATCAGTTCTTATCAAGTAGAAGAAGCCATCTATTCGATTCGAAAAGCGGACCCTAGCGCATTGATCAACACTTACCAAACGATAAACTTCTATGGAAATTTCCATGTAGACCCAATCGAATAAAAAAAAGAAATGTCAATTATGGCATTTCTTTTCATTTAGAGAATAAATTGTAAAATCATACCCGACACGACAGCAGCGACAAACATGATAGAAATTACTTTTCCAATTTCTTTTTTATCGGTTTCATACGCAAATAATACCATTAATCCAAGTCCGGCATTTGTGGACAATCCAGCACACAAGGAACCAAAGGATAAAGATTTTAAGACAAACAATTGAGCCAGTACAACTGTAGCTGCACAGTTTGGGATAAAGCCAATTAAACTTGCCAAAACCGGTTGGAAAATAGAATTTGTCAATAAGATCTTTTGTAGGAATTCAATTCCCACCCATTCGACTAGTAGCCCTAGAATAAAGCTTGTGACAAACACGAAGGCATAGATTTTAAGAGTTCTTAGTAGTGCACTGATTGGTAATGGATATTGTGTGTAACAACAAGGACAATCCAAACCATTGCTGCTTTCTTCGTAATCTTCCTCGTCAATATCCTCTTCTTCCATTTCTTCAAACAATAAGATTTTTTGTTTCGGGAAAAGAATACGATCGACAACATATCCAGTAATCAAAGCAATTAAGAATTTCGCAGCCAATAATGGAACCAATGTCGGTATCATGGATGGAGTAGAAATAATGATGGGGATGGCTTCATCGCTTGTAGCGATAAATACCGCAATCATTGTTCCTAAGGTCACACTGTTTTGAAGGTACAACATGGCAGCCAATACGCTAAATCCACATTGAGGAATCAGCCCTAACCCCGCTCCAATCAAAGGCCCATATTTTTGTAGTCGGAAGAATAAGGCATCGCTGGTTTGTTGACCACGCTCAAATCGTTCCAAAATACAATATGTAATATATAAAAGTGGTAACATTAACCACGTATCTTTTACGACATCCAATAATAAATCAAGCATTCGCTCACCTTCCTTTTTTTTCGCAAATGCCATTATATCAGAAAAAAAAGAAAATGCAGAATAATCTGCATTTTTTTACGCCAAGGTTAATAATAGAGCCATTTTAAAAGGTTTTTCAGCACGAACAGCATGCATACCACCCTTGGCAAAATGGAAATTTTCTCCTGCCTGGATTGGATATTCTTTTCCTTCGTAAATAATAATTCCTTCTCCTTCCAAGGCAAAAATGATTGCTTCTCCCGGTGCGGCATGTTCACTCAATCCACATCCAGCATCAAAACTCATCAACACAAATTTCATGGTATTGTTGTGAACCACATCCATGTTCACAATTTTCCCTTCTTGTACGGGAATCAAATTGGCAAGTTCGAAAACCTGTCCTGCTTTTACTGCTTCATTCATAAAATCATTCCTCCTTATACTGATTTCTATATAAATTGTCTCATCCTGTGTACGCATTCCAACCGGAATCTGTAATGGCGTAATCAAAGAAGACCCCTTGGATACATTCCAGGTTCTTTCTTGGGTATACACCTCTAATTCTCCTTCGTTTACCAAAATAAACTTATAATAAGGAAATATTTCAGCACTGATATCGGTCTTTCTTGCCATTGAAAAATACGTTATATAGTTTTCTTTGTCATAAATGGTTTTTGAGATGGTACAACCAGGAACCGGCTGATTATCTCTAACAATGGAAAAGACTTCTCCTACTTTTTCTTTCATAGAATCTCTCCATCAATAGAAATTGTAACTACCTGACAAGGGATATCTTTTCCACTCACCTGTATAGCTTTTTGAACCGCATTTTGAAGACCACCACAACATGGCACTTCCATACGAACAAATAGAATATCCTGAATCTCATTGCTTAGGAATATATTGGATAATTTATTGGCATAATCTACACCATCTAATTTTGGACAGCCCATCAAACAGACTCTTCCCTGGATAAAATCTTGATGAAAGGATGCATACGCATAAGCTGTGCAATCCGCGGCAATCAATAAACGCGCTTGATCAAAATAAGGAGCTGCCATAGGGGCTAACTTAATTTGTACCGGCCAGTTACGAAGCTTAGATATACTCTTTTGGAACATTGGCATTTCTACAGGTTTGTTCTGTTGTGCTTTTTTTACCGCTTCCTCATCGTAAGCTGGTGCTTCTCTTTGTTCAAAAGTAATGGCACCTGTTGGACAACCTGGTAAACAATCTCCAAAGCCATCACAAAAGTGTTCTCTCACTAGTTTGGCTTTCCCATTCACTATATCAATGGCACCTTCGTGACACGCTTTGGCGCAAATCCCACATCCTGTACATTTTTCTTCATCTATATGAATGATTTGTCGAATCATAAAATTAGACCTCCTTGTCTTGATAGTCTCATTATAGTATAGTATTTCTAATTATTATGTGGTTATAACCACATTTGAGGAAAAAATCATGTTCAATCCATTATTTCAACACATGAATGAAAACGAAATCCAAGCCTGTCTGCAAGAGCTGCATGCCTATAGCCAGCGTTATGAAAAAAACACGATTCTGCTGCTAGCGGGAGATTCTAATAATCAAATAGGAATTGTACAAAAGGGAAGTGTAACCATTGAGAGCTATGATCTATGGGGAAACACGACAATTCTCAATCACATTGAAAAACAAGGTTTGTTTGCCGAAAGCTATGCCTTGTTGGAAGGATCCGTTATGATGGTCAATGTACGTGCCAATGAAGATTGCGAAGTTCTTTATCTAAATATGGAAAATATACGTTCAATTCCAGAAACAAGCTGGAAAACCAAACTCCTATTTAATCTTCTACAAATTACTTCGAAGAAAAACATCCAGCTTTCCCAGCGTAGTTTTTATATCGCTCACAAATCCATTCGCCAGCGTGTATTCTCGTATTTAACTACAATTTCTATTCAAAAACAGACCAACGATTTTGAGATTCCACTAAATCGTCAACAATTAGCGGACTACTTAAATGTCGAAAGAACGGCCTTGTCCAAAGAACTTGCCAAAATGGAAAAAGAAGGCATTTTATCGTTTCGAAAAAATCATTTTATCTTAAAAGAAAAAGCAGGTGTGAAACCTGCTTATTTTCATTAAGCCAATGCCTGTGCAATCATTGGAACAAATTGTTTTTTACGAGAAACGTATGTTGCGGTAACTGGATCGGCTAATACTTTTTTTACCTGATCGGCGAAACGACCAACCACAATATAACGGCTTCCTTTTCCTTCTACGTTTGTGAATGCCATCAAATGACATGGGAAGTTACGAAGTTTATTTTGTTCCTTCATGAATTCTTCAAATTCTTCTGCAATTTCATCCACATCATCTAAATTATAGGTAAATGTTTGCGATACACAGATTTGATGTCCAGACAAGATGTATTCCTTTGAATCGGTATACAATAACTTCTTAAAGTCTTTTCCCTTAATGGTTGCGGTTTTTTCAAACAATTCTTGAGCCAACCCGGCAAAAGTAAATTCAAATTCCTTTTCAAGCAAAGAAGCGACCAACTTATCCACTTCTGTGCATGTTGGTGAATTGAATGCCATCGTATCGCTGATGATTCCATACGCAATTAATTTTGCGGCTTGTTCGCTCATCTTAATACCTAATTCTCTAAACATTAATGCCACGATCGTACAAGTCGATCCATAGGTATTATTTCGGAATGAAATTGGTTTGCTTGTTTCAATATCTCCAATACGGTGGTGGTCAATAATTTCTACCACTTCGGCCATATCGATATCGTTAATTGATTGTTTCTTTTCGTTGTGGTCCACAAGAATTAATTGTTTCTTTTTCTTCTTCATTAAGTGATAACGAGATAAGGAACCAATTAGCTTATTGTCTTTAGATACAACAGGGTATGCTGTATGACGAGTTTCCAGCATGGTCTTTTCCACATCATCAATGTATTCGTTCTTATTAAATTTAACCACTTTATTTTCTGGAGTCATGATCATATCTACCGGAATGGCACGATAAATCATTTGAATAACCTTCATGATATTATAGCTTGTCGTAATCAAAGTAACACCTAAAGCTTTTGCCATATCAATGATGAAATCGTTTGGTGTAAAGCTTTCACAAATTACGATAACCGCACAACCACGAGCCATACATTTGATCATATCGTCTTCGTGATCTCCAAGGACCATGATTACTCCCGTTAAATCGCGGTCTAACATCATTTTATCCGCAATACGGATAAATCCTGTTTTTTCACGAGTTCCTTCATAAAGAAGACTTCCTTCTAAGGTTTCAATGATTTTTTCAATAGGAGTGTGTTTTAAAAACTCAGCTTTTTCATCATTCCCTTGCATTTGAAGCTTCGCAATTTCTCCAATCGTTGTCGTTCCTACATAATTTCCATCTTCATCCAAAATATATAAAGTCTTGATAGAAGATTGTTCACACATAGCCCACGCTTTTTTAGTGGTAGAACCCAAGGCAATCGTTGCTGGTTCGTCCATAGATAATTCATCTACGGTACTTTTTGCGGTTGTTAAATATAGAGGCTTAGGAATTCCAAGCTTTTGAAGAATAAATAAAGTTTCCCCATTTAGATGTCCCAAACGAGCAGGTACTGCATTAACGCCTTGTTTCTGTTTTAATTCAGCCAAGGCCAAAGCGGAACACACGGAGTCCGTATCTGGATTTTTGTGCCCGATGATATAAATTGGATCGTTCATATTATTATGTACCTTTCTTTTTCTTCCTCCATTATAACAAATTCTTATCTTGTTTTGTGAAAGAAAAGAAACCTTTTTCAGGTTTCCTATTTCTTCTCATGTACGTATTTCACAAAGTCAAATACTTCTTGTTCGGTTTCTAGTTTTACGGTATACATCTGATTTCCCATGGTACGAACCATCATCTCTGGCATTCTTTCACACATAACCATTACGTTTCCATACGCATTTAATATATCCTGGTGATTATGTACATATTCGTATCCATCTTTTTGACTCGCGTAAGCACAGAAATATTCTTTTTCTGGTTCCGGGAATACACGTTTTCCGTATGTAACCATATCTGCCCAGATTTGATAGACATCCACACTGTGCGCAAAGTTCATCATATCTGGTGTATATCCTCCAGCTGGTCTCATATTGACTTCCAAGGCAACAAAATCTCCAATTTCTCCTAGATTTTTTTGAGGCTTTGTAAGTCTAAAAAATTCCAAATGCACAAAACGATTGTGTGCCTGGAAGGCTTTTACCGTTCTTCTTCCATATTCTTTTAACGATTTTGGAACATCTTTATGCGTATAGTATGCCAAATCTAAATCTTTATTCACGATATCGGCAATACTAGGAGGCCAAACTGTCATCGATTCAAATACAGGTTCCCCTTGTCCATCAATAATCGCATCGTAGGAACAGATATCTCCCGTGATGAATTCTTCACTGACATAGGCTTCTTTCGGTTTTGTTTCAAAGAAATAATCTACGTCGTTTTCATTTTCAATCTTGTATGTATCTGCAGCTCCTACCCCGTTTTCTGGTTTGGCGATTACTGGATAGCCCACTTCTTCGATAAAAGATAATAACGCTTCCTTTGTCGAGACTCTATGAGAACGAGCCGTTGGCACGCTAGCTTGGGCATATTTCACTTTCATTTCCGCTTTGGATTTAAAATATTGAATCGCATCCGTTTGAATACCAGTCGTGATATTAAAATCTGTTCGTAATCGCGCATCTTGTTCTAACCAGTATTCGTTGTTTGATTCGATCCAGTCAATTTTTCCATATTTAAATGTAAAATAACCTAAAGCACGAACCATTTGATCGTAATCTTCCATATTGGCAACATAATAATATTCATTTAAAGACTGTTTCACTTCATTTGCAAGTGAATCGTAACTGGCATCTCCGATACCTAATACATTGACACCATTTCTTTTTAATCGATCACAGAAATTCCAATATGTTTTGGGAAACTGCGGGGATATAAACACAAAATTCATATATTTTTCCTCCTTATAAAGCTGCACTATCCAAAAAGATAAATCTCATATCTTCTGGATTGTCTATATATTCTTTTGTTTCTTTACTTCCTTTATATACAATTTGTCCTTCTTTATAAACCATTAATTGGCAGAAGGGATGTAATTCCCATTCCTCTTTATCTAAGGGTACAGTAGAAAAAACAATTCCATCTTCCAGTCTCTTTTGATGCAGACTGTTCTTATAATTGGTATGTACATATAAATACTCACCATCATAGATCAATAAATTCAATTTATTGTGATGTGATAATGTATATACAATTTCTTCGACCAATCTAAACTTTTCCTGATCTTCTATTCTTCCTTGTTCTTCCTGAACCAGTGAAATTCTTTCCTTCAGGAAACATAGGATACGCTCACTATCACTCGTTCCTTCTTGAACATGAACATAGGGGTCTAGGATATCTCCATGAAAGATGGTTCCATTATGTGCTAAAGTCCAAGCTCGTTCTTCTTTGTCTCTTTTCACAAAAGGGTGGGTATTCTCATACGCTTCTTTTCCCTTTGTTGCCAGGCGAATATGGGCAATCATATTCTTTACGTAAAAGGGATGTTTCAAACGTTCTTGTAAATATCGGCTTCGATTGGAAGTGATTGGTTCTTTTTCCAAACTGACAGCTTCTCCATAAAAGATAGCCATGCCCCATCCATTGGGATGATCCCAACCATGGGACATAAACTCGGTTAAATATTCATTTACATAGATTTCCTTTTTACTTGTAACCCCAAATAATTCACACATTTATATCGCTTCTTTCTGTCTCTTTTCAGCTAAACATAGACCTTTTTGGACAAAATCTTCTTCATATTCTTTTCGCAAAATCCAGGCATATCTTTTTTCTGGATTCAATAATTTTTCTTCTTCAAAATTCAAAATACTCTGAATTTCTGAAGAATCGTCTTTATAAAACTCTTTCATTTTATCAATTACTTTTAAACAAGCTTTTACAACTGAAAAACTTTCTCCATCAGGCAAAACTATTTTAACAGTTTTTAAGTCGTAATGGGCGGCATTTTTATAATTCTGTACTGCTTGTACCTGGTCCTTGGAAGAAAACTCCATTAAGTCTGAACTTGCCAGCCATACCAGAAAAAGTTGGACAAATTCAAGGTCTCGAATATCCAAACCTTCTTTACACAAAGGATTTAGATCTACATTTCTAAGTTCTATGTGATCAACTCCTTTTTCTAGTAAAGCTTCTAGCGAGTTGATTCCTCTTGGCTTTAGTCGAACTGGATAATATAGTTCGCTGGGAGCGACAATTAATTCTTCATCCACATATCTTTGAATACTTTTCACATATGAAGATAAATTAGAATAATTAAAAATAGGAGAAAAAGAATTCCAATATCCTAGTTCTGAACAACGCGTGCTAGCCATCCCGTTAAAGCTAGATTGCCCCAATACACCCTTTTCCGAATAGCTGGAGTCCATGATTGGACTGGCCGAACAAAGGGCATTGATAATCCATCCATAGGCAGCCACTCTTTGGGCCAAACATAAATACAAACTGTTCTTATAATCCTGAAAATCGGTAAAATCGCTATATTTAAAATCTTCTTTCAAAAGCGATTCGCCAAAAGAATAATTGATATGAATTCCACTCAAGACCATTTTATAACGACCATAGCGATCGGATAGATACTCTCTATATTCACTTTTGTATGCGTCTTTCCCCTCGTAAATAGCTACCGGAATTTCTTTTTCATTACGAATATATGGCGGATTGGAAAAAGGCCATAAATATTCTGGTTCTTCCAAATGAGCCAGCTTCTTTTGAATCTGAACTGTGTATGTATACAAAGCATCCAAAGCTTTCTGAGCGCTCGTTTCTACATTTGTATTTATCTCACATTGACACTCACTAAAATCTTTTACAATATTCTTCTCCCCTGCAAAAGGATCTCGAACCTGGGATAAAAAGCCATCCTGTGTAATGCGTAAGCTTTCTTTTTCTAAGCCGAAATTTCCTTCTAACAACAATTCTTTTACTCTTGGATGTTCAATATGAAGCATAAATACAACTACCTCCTAAACACAAATAGAAAGTGTGAGAATTACTCCACACTTTCTGGGATAATAACTTTTCCTATACCGCCACAATACTTTGTAGTGGTTTGGATAATTTGGTTTGCGACATCGACTAAATACGATTGTTCTGTGGCCCCATTGCCTTGTACGATATACCAGATATTTTTTGAATGCTCATCGACCAGTGTTTTCAACACTTGACGAATTTCTAGTCGACATAACACTTCATTGGAATCGTCGATGTAAGAATATTCATGTTCCTTAACAGGTTGACCACCCTCTTTTCCTAATGGAACAAACAATTCATCGCCTTTGGTGAATCGCAATGTTACATTCCCATCGGTACGATCCATATCATGAGCCCCTAAAGCTAATTTGGACTCTATAGAAATCAGATTGTAAATATCCACAGCGGTATTAATAAATCCGATATCTCCTCTTTTTATCAATAACTTAATCAAGTTCTCACTGGCAGGAATATTTTTTCTTCGCTTAACTCCCGTATGATCGTGAAGAAGATTAAATCCTTCCAGAATGGCATCTTCCTTACAATTCAGATCCTGATATTGGTTATATAGTTCTTTTATTTTTTGATTACGATATTCCATCCACTCTTCACTATATGTATTTTGAATTCCTTCCACACACGCAAATACAATTTTTACACCTGCATCCAAAACACTTTGTTGAACAAAGAATTTCATTATAGTTGATTCAATGCGTTTTCTAAGTCAAAGATAATGTCATCTGCATTTTCAATTCCAATGCTTAGACGAATTGTGTTTGGATAGATTTGTTGCGCTTCTAATTCTTCTTTTGTACATTGTGAGTGTGTTGTAGTTGCTGGGTGAATAACCAATGATTTTGCGTCAGCTACATTGGCAAGCAATGAGAATAATTGTAAATTGTCAATAAATTTAAATGCTTCTTCTTGGCCGCCTTTGATATTGATTGTGAAAATACTTGCTCCTCCATTTGGGAAATACTTTTCAAACAATTCGTGATCTGGGTGTTCTGGTAAAGAAGGGTGATTTACTTTTTCTACTAATGGGTGATTCTTTAAGAATTCAACAACCTTCTTTGTGTTTTCATTGTGACGATCTAAACGAAGTGACAATGTTTCTGTTCCTTGTAGTAATAAGAATGCGTTAAATGGAGATAAACAAGCTCCTGTATCTCTTAATAAAATGGCACGAATGTAAGTAACGAAAGCAGCAGGTCCAGCAGCTTCAGTAAATTTTACACCATGATAAGATGGGTTTGGTTCAGAGATCCAAGGATATTTTCCAGAAGTAGCCCAATCAAAGCTTCCACCATCAACAACGACACCACCTAATGAAGTTCCGTGTCCTCCAATGAATTTAGTAGCCGAGTGCACAACGATATCTGCACCATGTTCCAATGGTCTGAATAAGTATGGAGTACCAAAAGTATTATCTACTACGACTGGTAATCCATGTTTCTTTGCGATTTCACTAATGGCATCGATATTTGGAATATCACTATTTGGATTTCCTAAAGTTTCTAAGTATACAGCTTTTGTGTTTTCATCAATGGCAGCTTCCACTTCTTCTAAATTGTGAGCATCCACGAATCTTCCTTCGATTCCATATAATGGTAAAGTGTGTCCTAAAAGGTTAGATGTACCACCATAGATAGTCTTTTGTGCCACAATGTTTTCTCCAGCTTTTGCCAAAGCTTGAAGTGTATAAGTAATTGCAGCAGCACCAGAAGCAACAGCTAAACCAGCTACACCACCTTCTAAAGCAGCAATACGATCTTCAAATACACCTTGGGTAGAGTTTGTTAGACGACCATAGATATTTCCTGCATCAGCCAATCCAAAACGGGCAGCCGCATGTTCTGAATTTCTAAATACATAAGAAGTTGTCTGGTAAATTGGAACAGCTCTAGAATCGGTTGCTGGATCGGCGTGTTCTTGTCCCACGTGAAGTTGTAATGTTTCGAATTTGAATTTTCTTTGTTCTCTTGTTACGTTTGCCATATTTGTATCCTCTTTTCTTTATGAGATGGATTGGTTTATTGTATAAATAAAAAACTCATCCTATTCATTAGGACGAGTGTTGATTCGTGTTACCACCTAAAATTCATTATTATTTCACAATAATAACCTTATAGACTACCATCATAGCCTTCTTCTATAACGGGAATTCCCGAGACGTACTCTTCGTACATCCAGCTCCAAGACCATCTTCATTAAGCTTCGCTCTCTTCTTTTCACCAACCAGAAGTTCTCTAGGCAGCTTGTCTTAATTACTCTTCTCTTCTTTGCCTTTATTTATCTTACGAATACATAGTATACCCATAGGAATTATATGTCAATGACTTTTCCTACTTTTTTACTCTGATTTGTATTTTATGATAAAATAGGTACATGAAAAACATTCAATACTACAATGCACCAAAATATGCCACCGATTTATACCAGCAGACAGCTTCACAGATTTATAAAACCTGTGAATCTTCCCCATCAAACGGTTGTCTTTCTTTACAAGGTGTTATGGACGAACAATTCATAAAGACTCTCCTTTCGTTGGAAGGCTGGACAAAAGGAACAGGAGCGGAAGAAGACCTATTGATCCTTGATAATAAAGAAATCCGGTATTATCGAGATCTGGAAGAGGAAGAAGAGGAAGAAGAATTTTTTGTCTATACCAATATGAATACGAAGAAGGAACTTTCTTACGTAACATCTCTAAAGTTTGAACAGGAAGTCGAATACGAAGAAAACGAACCTTCCAGTCCGTACATTTCCCAATATCCATTGGAAGATCTTCTAGAAAAATTCAATTGCGAAGTACTGGACTTTTACGAAGAATTAAATAAAGAGGATTTGGTTTATTCCTATATAAAGGTTTTCAGTCCAAAGAAAAAGAACATTCAAAATCTACTCTCTATTATAGGAAAACATGTCTACAATAAAGCAGAAGGAA
>JAGHTX010000005.1 GCA_018065105.1 Bacillota bacterium | reverse complement strand
CGTGGGTCACGAGTAACGAATCCTGCAGCTTTTAATACTGGACGGTATTCTGCATTACATTCCATTAATGCACGAGTGATTCCGTGACGCATAGCTCCGGCTTGACCAGTGTATCCACCACCGTGAACATTGATCATTACATCAAATTGGTCTAAGTTGTTTGTTAATTCTAATGGTGATTTAACAACCATTCTTAATACTTCCATTGGAAGGTATTCTTCTAATGTTTTTCCGTTGACTTCGATAACACCTGTTCCTGGGCGTAAGAATACACGAGCAACAGATTTTTTACGACGTCCTACGCCATGGTATTGAACGATATTTTTCTTTGCCATTTTCTATTCCTCCTTATTACCCTTTCACCTTTAATTCAACAGGTTGTTGAGCAGCGTGTGGGTGTTCAGCTCCAGCGTAAACGAATACGTGTTTACGTTGTACATCACCTAATTTAGTGTGAGGTAACATACCTTTGATAGCTTTTTCTACCCATTCAACTGGATATTTGTCTTTCATTTCTTTAGCAGTACGAACACGCATACCACCATAGAATCCTGAGTGATTGTAATACTTTTCAGTATTTAATTTGTTTCCAGTCATTTCAGCTTCTGCTGCATTGATTACGATTACATAGTCACCACAGTCAACATTTGGTGTATATGTAGGTTTGTGTTTTCCTCTTAACACATTTGCACAAGTTGTTGCTAAACGACCTAAAGTTTCACCTTTAGCATCTACAACATACCAAGTACGTTTTACTTCAGCTGGTTTAGCCATTGTAGTTTGACGCATAATTTTATTCCTCCTATATTTGAGTCGTACCAGGGCTCAAAAGGCCAGAGATTAGCCAAGTAATATATTAAGAGAATATAGGGAAAATGTCAAACGAAAAAACATCAAATTTTTACTATTATAAAGCCCATAAAATACGTATTTATAAAGAAAAAGAACTTAATTATTTAAGTCCTTGTTTTGCCCTTTTAATAGCTTTAAAATCCTTCAATGGAATTTCATCTATAATCTCAACTTCATATTGTGAAAGGTTATCTAATGCAGCTTCGTAAAGCTTTTTTGAAAGATGTGCAGGGTGGTGTGCGTCCATTCCAATAATCGCTTTGTTATGGTAGAATCCTGCCAATTCCCAAAATTTATGATGAGGATATGCTTCTTTTCCAGAACGCATATTTACTTGCATTCCCAATACATTGTATTCCAAAGGAATATCCAATTCTTTGCATACACGACATAGTTTAGAGAATAGCATTTCAACATAATCATCCCATTCAACACTTCTTAGGATTAATTCGGGATGAGCTAAATACGAATACATTCCCGTACGTAATCCTTCCATGCATAGCTCAAAATAGTCTCTCATGTGAGAATATGTAGTATGTCCAAAGTATACTCCTGTCTCATCTGTGCGATCATAGTGATTTCCTAGAATTAGATAATCTACTTCATTTTCAATACAGAAGTCTAACATCCAATCCATATAATCTGGAAAATATTCAGCTTCCATTCCTAGCTTAATTTCAATTTGATCTGCGTAATGTTCTTTTAGATTCATTATACTTTTTTTATATGAATTAAAACCTTGTACAGACATTCGTACATGCGATTCAAAATCGGAATTATACTTCCAGCAGCTATGATCCGAAAAACCTAATTCTTCATATCCATTACGAATAGCTTCTAATACATATTCTTCATCACTTCCATGGGCATGATTGCAACGATATGTATGTGTATGAAAATTTACTTTTCTCATGAATAGCGCACCTCCATCAAGTATAGTCCATTGCCATCAACATTGTATCGACAAGCATCTTTACTTTTAGCTTCCAGAATATTCTTTATTTCTATTGGTTCAATTTTTTCTTGACCAACCATCAACAAACTTGCGGTCATCATACGAACTTGATATCTTAAGAAGCCAGTTCCTTCAAAGATAAAGCGAATATCCTTTCCTTCTTCAAGAATATCTATACGATAAATGGTTTTCTCTCTTGGCTTTCTTGGATCTATTTTACTAGAACAATAGCTAGTAAAATCATGTGTTCCTAATAAATATTGAGCCGCCTCTTTCATTAGCTCTACATTTACACTTCTAGCAAGGATAGTCTTATATTTATATACAAAAGGATTATCCTTTTCATACGTACAAAGATAGTCATATCGTTTTGATTTTGCACTAAAACGAGCATGGAAATCCGGTTGTTCTTCTTCTACTTTAGTGAGACGTATATCCTTAGGCAGCAATGTATTTAATGCCATTTGTATACGTTCACTGCTCATTCTTTCATCTGCTTCAAAATGAAAGACCTGACCTAAGGCATGAACTTTTGCATCCGTTCTTCCGCTGGCTACAATATCTATCTCTGTTTTATATATTTTCGATAGACACTTCTCGATAACACTCTGAATCCCTAATGCATTCTCTTGTTTTTGCCACCCAGCATAATTTGAACCATCATACGCTACGGTGCATTTAAAAATCATAGAACAACTCCTATAACAATACACACAATTAAGCAAACTGCAGAAACAACCATTCCAAGATAATCGATAGTAGTCATCTTTAATACTTTATATCTTGTTCTTGGATGAGATGGATTATAACCTCTTGCTTCCATTGCATTCGCTAATTGATCGGCTCTTTCAAAACTTGAAATAAATAAAGGAACAATCAATGACAATACAGCCATAATCTTTTCTTTTAATTTACCATTTTCTAAATCCACTCCACGACTTGCTTGCGCATTCATAATACGTTGTGTCTCTTCAATAAGAGTTGGAATGAAACGAAGAGCAATACTAATCATCATAGCGATAATGTGCCCTGGAATTCCAATTTTCTCAAATGGTTTTAGAATTTTTTCAATTCCCAATGTTAAATCTAAAGGCTTTGTAGTAGCTGTTAAAATCGTAGTACAAATAATCATCAACATTAAACGAATCACAATATAAAGAGTTTGGAAAATCGCATCTGAATAAATAGAGAATTTTCCAATGGTTAATAGTGGATATCCTGTTTTTAATACCAAAACGTTAACAATTAGTAGAAATACCATCATAATAATCATCGGTTTCATACTACGTAACGCATATCCAACTTTTAATTTTGATAAATATAAACAAAGTAGAATCGTCAATCCAATAACCGCATACCCATAGAATCCAGCAGGGATAAATACCGCAACGATTATCATAAACATCATCGCAATTTTGGCTCTTGGGTCCATTTTATGAATTGTTGAATCCAATGGTAAATATCTTCCTAAAGCAACATTATTCATGATTTTTCACCTGCTTTCGAATGACTTCTAATAGGGTATCTTCATCCAAACAATCAGCAGGAATGTTCCAACCTTTTTCTTGTAACATCATTTTTAATCGAATGATGGCTGGTGGATTGATACCAATTTGTACCATCCATTCTGGATGTTCAAAGAAAGTTTTAACATCAGAAGCATGTTTTACTTTCCCGTCATCTAAAACGACTACATCATCACAATATTTCATAACGTGTTCCATATCATGACTGACAAGAATGATGGTTTTCCCTTCTTTATTCAAGCGAATAAATAGATCCATCATATCACTGGCTCCTTTTGGATCCAATCCAGCTGCCGGTTCATCTAACACTAAAACTTTTGGATCTAAAACCAGAATACCAGCTATCGCAATACGTCTTTTCTGTCCTCCACTTAGCTCAAAAGGAGAACGTTCTAAATAGGATTCATCCAACCCTACTAAAGGGAGTACCTTCTTAACCAATTCTTTGGCTTCTTCTTCAGTGGCTCCAAAGTTTTTAGGACCAAAGGCAATGTCTCTTTCAATAGTTTCTTCAAATAACTGATATTCAGGAAACTGGAATACTAAACCAACTTCCTTACGAAGCTTTTTAATATCCTTATTCTTTAATAATGGCAAAATTTTGAATCCACAGATTTCTAACTCTCCTGCAGTAGGAATTAACAATCCATTTAAATGTTGTACAAGTGTAGACTTCCCACTTCCAGTTTCACCAATAATGGCTGTTACCTTTCCTTCTCGGATTTCCAAATCAATTCCCTGAAGAGCTTTATATTCAAAAGGCGTACCTTTGGAATAAATATGTTCTAATTTATTTACTTTAATTGACATAATTCTTCCACCACCTCTTCTAGTGTTAATCGAGAATCGGATAACAATCCTTCTTTTACTAATTTTTGAGAAAATGACATTGCAAAAGGTAAGTGCAATTTCATATTTTCCAATTCACCGCTTGAGAATATTTCTTTTGGACTTCCTTCCAATACGACTTGACCTTGTTTCAAAACAATAACGTGCTCACTTTGGGCAACTTCTTCCATATCGTGAGTAATGGATAAAACAGTCATATTGTTATTGTCATGAAGTTTTTGAATTTCCTTATTTATTACTGCTTTTCCTTGTGGATCTAACATGCTTGTTGATTCATCAAAAATAACAATTTCTGGTTCTATTGCAAGTACCCCAGCAATAGCAACACGTTGCTTCTGTCCCCCTGAAAGCTTAGTTGGTTCACTATTCAAATACTTAGTCATGTGTACTTGTTTTGCTACGTTTTGAATAATATCGTCCATTTTTTCCTGAGGAACGCAATGATTTTCTAATCCAAAGGCAATGTCATCCGCAACTGTAGAACCGATAAATTGATTATCTGGATTTTGGAAAACAATACCAATATTGCTTCGAATATCAAATACAGTCTTTTCTGTTAATTGCTGTCCTAAAACTTCAATCTTTCCACTTTTCGCTTCTAATAATCCAATCAATAACTTAGCTATTGTGCTTTTCCCCGAACCATTATGTCCAACGATGGTTGTATAGCTTCCTTTTGGAATAGAGAAAGATACATTTTTTATTACATCTTTTTCTTGATTGTATGAAAAAGTTAAATTTTCTACTTTTATCGCATCCATATATTCTATTTTGTCCTTCCATTTGACGATGTTCATTATACAAAAAATAAAGAGATTAGACAAATGCCTAATCTCACTATTTTTTATTCTGCTTTATTATCGTCGTCTTCTGTATAGAATTCAACTTCGATATCGTCTTCGTCGTTGTCTTCTCCGTCGTCGATTTCTTCAATTTCGTCTTTGTTGACTCTTGGAACTGTAATATAAACAGTTTCATCATCGCCCATTAAGAAATCATCCAATTCTTCTTGTTTCTTTTTTTCTTCAATAACTTTATATGTTACCAAAGCAACAGCAGCACCTGCCGCCGCAACAGCAGCTACACCAAGAATTCCTTTAACTAGTTTTTTCATTTTGCCCTCCTTGTAACGGCTACTCCATCGCCTACATTATAAAATTCTGTTTCGAATCCTTCATAATTTGGTAAGGCATCTCTGAATCTTTTGATTTTTCCAACTAATTGTCGAGTGTTACGATTTGTTGTATTTTCTGGATGATCCACAAAACCATGAAAGTTCAAATTGTCTATTACAATTATACCATGCTTAGATAAAAGAGGTGAATACTTCGCAAAGAATTTTCCATATTGTGATTTTGCTGCATCAATAAAAATACAATCAAATTCTCCAGAAGGATTTTCCACTTCTAAAGCATCACCTTCTATTAAAGTAATTTGAGGCGCACATCCACTTTCTTCAATATTTTTCTTTGCTTCAGAAATCATGTTTTGATTTCTTTCGATGGTCACAACTTTCATGTCTGGACGAATTCTAGCAACTAGTATTGTGGTTCTTGCGATTGCGGTTCCAATTTCCAAAAATGATTTACAATCATATTCTTTAATCTTTTCTAATAACAGTTCAACGCCACCATCCATCATAATAGGTACGTTATTTTCGTGAGCAAAATTTTCAATTTCTTCAATTTGATTCATCGTTAATACCATATTTGAAAAAAAGTGAAGTAGGATATTCCTACTTCACGAATTCAACGATTGCCATTGGAGCAGCGTCACCCCGACGGTTACGTGTTTTTACTACACGAGTGTATCCACCATTTTGATCTGCAAATTTTGGACCGATTTCGTTAAATAATTTTTGAACAGCTGTTGTTCCTTCTTCATCAACTGCAACATTTTTGATAAATG
>JAGHTX010000165.1 GCA_018065105.1 Bacillota bacterium | reverse complement strand
GTTTATTATGGAATATCTAAAAAAATTCATTAAAATGTAAATATGAAGAAAGTATGTGTAATATCAGACAGCCACAAAATGAAGACTTATGTAGAAAAGGTTCGTTTTTCTTTATGCAAGGATGCAGATGTATACATTCATTGTGGGGATATATTTTACGATGATCCTGAAGAATGTTTGGATTTTGAAGTGGTTCAAGGAAATCATGACTATGAATTGGGCTTACCATATTTTAAAATTATACAAGTCGAGGACGTACGTATTTTTGTGATCCATGGAGAATTTATTTACTTTATGGAAGACGACATTTTTGACTACATTTTAGAAAGAAATCAATGTGATATCCTTCTCATGGGACATACCCATTGTGCGCAAATAAAAACTTTGCCAAGTGGGAAGCTTTTATGTAATCCAGGAAGTGTATGCTGGCCACAGGATGAATTTAGTGGATCCTTCCTGACATTGGAAATAGAAGGAAAGAACATTGTACCGGAAATCCATCGTTTTGAAATTGATTTATCTTTGTTTCCTTTTTAAGAAAAAAGATTTGAAAGTAAAAAAGGAAATATGTATAATAGGTAATGTTTACAACGTTGATTAGGAGTAGTAACTAAAAAACCTTATTTAGAGAGTGAGAACGCAGGCTGAAAGTTGTCGCATAAGTAGATTTAGTGAATTCACCTAGGAGTAAGAGGTAATGCTCTTCCGAACCATTCGGTTATCATGGAATTAAGTGTCTTTTAGACGAAGTAGGATGGTACCGCGACATATTCGCTCCTACATCGTCTTTTTTTATTTTAGAAAGGAAACGATATGAACAAATTAGAACAACTTCGCCAAGAAGCAGTGGAAAAGATTACGGAAGTAAAAAATTTAAATGGTTTAAATGATTTACGTGTTCTTTATTTAGGTAAAAAAGGTCCTGTTCAAGAATTAATGAAAGCCATGAAGGATCTTCCTAAAGAAGAAAAACCAGCTTTCGGACAAAAGGTTAATGAATTGAAAAAAGAATTATCTCAATTCATTGAAGAAAGAAAAGAAGCTTTAGCTAAATTAGAAATGGAAGCTAAGATCGAAAAAGAAAAAATTGATATTACTCTACCTGGTCGTGTACCAGAATTAGGAACAATGCATCCATTAAATTTAGTACGCCAAGAATTAGAAGATTTATTTATTGGTCTTGGATACCAAGTTATCGAAGGGGATGACATCGTTGACGATCTATACTGTTTCGAACGTGCCAATATTCCTAAGGATCACCCAGCACGTGACATGCAAGACTCATTATATATCAACCCAGAAAGATTACTTCGTACTCACACTACAGCTATCCAAATGGTTGTATTAGAACAATCGGCACCAGACAAAGCCATCAAAGTAGTATGTCCTGGTAAAGTTTACCGTCGTGACGATGACGATGCGACTCACTCTCACCAATTTATGCAAATGGAAGGATTGGTAATTGGAGAACACGTTACTTTAGCCGATTTAAAAGGAACATTAGAATTCGCAGCTAAGAAATTATTCGGGGATGAAAGAAAAGTACGTTTCAGACCTTCATTCTTCCCATTCACTGAACCATCTGTAGAAGTAGACGTTTCTTGCCACATCTGTGGAGGAAAAGGATGTCCAACTTGTAAAGGAACTGGATGGATCGAAGTATTAGGAGCTGGAGAAGTTCACCCTAACGTATTAAAGATGGCAGGATACGATCCAGAAAAATGGAACGGATTCGCTTTCGGAATTGGAATTGAACGTATGGCAATGTTGAAATATGGAATTGATGATATTCGTCACTTCTATACAAACGATAAACGTTTCACATCAACATTCAAACGATTTGAATAGAAGGAGGATAAAAAATGAGAACATCAAGAAAATGGTTATCCCAATACATGGATATCTCGGATTTATCCACTCAAGAAATTGCGGATAAAATTACTGCAGCCGGATTTGAAGTAGAAGGAATTGAATGCGCTTCCGCCGGAACTAACTTAACAATCGGGTATGTAGAAACATGTGAAATGCACCCAGATAGCGATCACCTACACTGTTGTACAGTAAACGTAGGAGATGAAGTATTAAATATTGTTTGTGGAGCACCAAACGTAGCTGCTGGACAAAAAGTAATCGTTGCCCTTAATGGTGCAAAATTACCTGGTGGAGAAATCAAAAAAGGTGTAATTCGTGGACAAGAAAGTAATGGTATGATCTGTTCCTTATTAGAATTAGGAGTAGATCCTAAGTCATTAACAGATTATCAAAAAGCAGGAATTGAAGAATTACCAGCCGATGCACCAGTAGGACACAAAGATCCTCGCGCTTATTTAGGATTAGATGATGAAATCCTAGAAATTGGATTAACACCTAACCGCAATGACTGTTTATCACAATTTAACTTAGCTTTAGAAATCGGAGCTATTTTAGGAAAAGAAGTAAAACTTCCAGAATATGCTGAGGCAGCAAATATTGGAGGAGAAACTACTTTAAAAATTTCCAGCGAAACACCAAAATGTCCTCAATTCATTGGAAAAATTGTTCGTAATGTAACAATTAAAGAAAGTCCAAAATGGATGAAAGAATGCTTAGCTGCTTCTGGTGTAAAATCAATTAACAACGTAGTCGATATTTCAAATATCGTAATGTTAGAAACTGGACAACCAATGCACTTCTACGACATTGATGCAATTCCAAATACAGAAATTACTGTTAAAGAAGGATTCAGCGAAGGATATACTGCATTGGATGGAATTGAATATCAATTATTACCAGAAGATATCGTAATTACCAACTCCGGAAAACCTATTGGTATCGGGGGAATCATGGGTGGAGATGACTCTAAAATCTTAGATACAACTAAGGGATTAATCTTAGAATCTGCTTCTTTCTCTCATGTACAAATTCGTAACACAGCTCGTCGTTTAAGCTTGGCTACTGAAGCTTCCGTTCACTACCAAAAGGGAATTGAACCAACAGCTGCTCAAAAAGCCATTGACCGTGCTACACAATTATTAATCGAATACGCTGATGCAACTGGAATCGAAGAAACTGTAAAATGCGGTGACAATGGATATACTCCAGTTACCATCGATTGTACAGCCGATGCGATTAACTTCCGTTTAGGTACAGACTTCTCACAAGAAGAAGTTGTAGAAGTGTTCGCTAAATTAAACTTTGAACCAACTGTAAATGGAGAAATAATTACTTGTCACATTCCAGCACACCGTACAGATATGGAAGGGGTACACGACTTAAGCGAAGAAGTAATTCGTATGATTGGATACGATCGTTTACCATCAACTTTACCTTATATGGAAATGACAGAAGGTAAATTAAACCCAGCACAACGTGCTACTCGTGTAACTCGTGATTTCTTCATTTCACAAGGATTACAAGATTGCATTACATACACATTGGTATCGACTGAAAAAATGGAAAATGCCGTATTAGGTGTTAAAGAAGCTATTCAATTAGCAACTCCAATGTCAGAAGAACGTCGTTATATTCGTACAAGTATTCTTCCATCTTTATTAGACGTGGTAAGCTACAACCACGCTCGTTCGATTAAAGACTGCAATGTCTTTGAATTAAGCGATGTAGCTGGTACAGAAGGAGCTAAACAACACTTAGCTTTTGTACTAAGCGGATCTTTACAACAAACTCGTTGGGCAGGATATAACCTACCAGCTGATTTCTATACTGCAAAAGGATTGATCGAAGCTTTATTCGATAAATTGGGAATCGTAAGTCAACGTGTAACTTATAAAGAAAACACAACAGATACAGTACACTTCCACCCATACAGAAGTGCAGAAATCTTAATTGGTAAAAAGATCGTTGGATACGTTGGACAAATCCACCCACAATATGGACAAGCTACAGATTGTAAGAATGTAATCATGGCTGAATTGGATATGAGTGAATTAATTGATGTTAAGAAATCAAAAATTAAATTTGCTCCAGTTTCAAAATATCCAAGCGTATCTCGTGACTTAGCATTCGTAGTAGATCGTAACTTACCAGTTGCCAAGATTATTGAAGCAATGACTCGACAAGGAAAAGTCAATAAAGAAAATGTAATCAAGAACATTGAAGTATTTGACGTATACCAAGGAGAACATGTAAAACACAACGAAAAATCTGTTGCGTTAGCTCTTACATTCCAATCTGACAACCACACATTAAAGGATGACGAAATCAATACTGTATTCCAAAACATCCGCACTGAATTAGAAAAGAAATTCAACGCACAATTACGTGGATAATAAACTTAGGGACTCAAACGAGTCCTTTTTTCTATGGCAAAAAAAAGAATCTGATTTCTCAGATTCTTAGTTACCTGCATTCATTTTTTCACGATACATTGCTCGACGAGCTAGAGCTGTTAATCCTTTTTTACGAATACGGATTGCATCTGGAGTAACTTCGACAAGTTCATCATCATTGATCCAGTCTAATGCTTCTTCCAATGTAAAGATACGAGGTGGAGTTAAGAACATACCTTCATCTTTACCAGCTGAACGAATGGCAGTTAATTTCTTCGCTTTTAATGGGTTTACATCCATGTCGATGTTTTTGGCACTTTCTCCAACGATCATTCCTTCGTAAACTTCAACTTGTGGAGATACGAATAGGGAACCACGTTCTTGTAAGTTCCATAGAGCGTAAGTTACACAGGCACCAGTTTCGGTAGAAATCATAGCTCCTTGCATACGTTGTGCAATCTCTCCCATATATGGTTCATAACCAGATACACGACGTACCAATGTACCTTCACCATGTGTATCGTTGATAAATTCACTACGGAATCCTAATAATCCACGAGTTGGAACTTGATAGATAATCTTATCGTATGATCCATCGGAATCCATATTTACCATTAAACCTTTTCTTAAATTTAACTTATTAATAATTGTTCCTTGGTATTCAGTTGGTGCCAAACAGATTACTTCTTCCACTGGTTCTACAGTTACATCGTTTTCATCTTTGTGTAAGATAACTTCTGGTTTTGAAATCGCTAATTCATAACCTTCACGACGCATGTTTTCAATAAGAATAGAAATGTGAAGTTCTCCACGACCACTGACTTTGAAACAGTCAGCACTGTCAGTAGGTTCTACACGAAGACCTACATTGACTTCTAGTTCTTTTTCCAAACGTTCTTTAATATTACGAGAAGTTACGTATTTTCCACTTCTTCCTGCAAAAGGAGAAGTATTTACGTGGAAGTTCATACTTAGAGTAGGTTCTTCAATTGGAATTTGTTCCATTGGTTCAATGTGTTCTGGATCACAAATTGTATCCCCAATACTAATATCTGGCATACCTGAAATAACAACGATATCTCCAGCGTGTGCTTCTTGAACATTTGTTCTAGATAATCCTTTGTATACAAACATGTTTGAAATGGTTTCACGTTTTTCCAATCCATCTTCGTTACAGCGAATATATGGAGTCCCTTGTTTTAAGACACCAGAATATACACGTCCAATTCCTAAACGTCCGATGTATTCATCGTAAGCTAAGGCAGATACTTGCATTTTTACAGGTTCATCATCTAAATCAGGATATACATCACAGTGATTTAAGATTGTTTTGAATAATGGTTCAATATTATCCGAAGGTGTATCTAAATCGTATTGAACACGTCCTTCACGGGCTACACCATATAAAATAGGGAAGTCTAATTGTTCATCGTTTGCGTCTAATTCTAGGAATAGTTCGTAAACTTCATCAACCACTTCTTCAGCACGTTGATCCTTTTTGTCAATTTTATTGATTAATAAGATTGGTTTTAATCCGATTTCTAATGCCTTTGATAATACGAATCTTGTTTGAGGCATTGGTCCTTCACTCGCATCTACTAAAAGAATTACTGTGTCTACAGTACGAATGATACGTTCAACTTCTGAAGAGAAGTCCGCGTGGCCTGGTGTATCTACAATGTTAATTTTTACTCCATCATGGATAACAGAACAGTTTTTAGAGTAAATGGTAATTCCACGTTCTCTTTCTAGATCGTTTGAGTCCATAACACAGTCAACAACTTCTTCGTTATCACGGAATACATCACTTTGACGAAGGAAAGCATCAACTAATGTACTTTTTCCTGCATCGACGTGAGCAATAACCGCAATGTTCAAAATTTTTTCTTTTGCCATTTTTATCACTCTTTCTGGCTTAAAAAAAGCCTAAATAATAATAACGCAAAGGTTTAAAATACGCAATAAATTAGGATGATTTTCATAATTATTGTATAATTATCTTGAGGTTCTATTTATGACATTAAAAATTATTCGAAATGATATTACGAAATTAGATGTAGAAGCAATCGTTTGTCCTTCAAACTCCAGATTGTTAGAAGGATCTGGAACGAGTTATCGAATTTATAAAGCAGCTGGAGAAAAACTATTAAACGAGGCATGCAAAAAAATCGAAAAATGTGAAATGACAAAAGCTGTCATGACCAGTGGTTTTAATTTGTCAAAATATATCATTCACGTCGTTGGTCCTGTTTATGATATAGGAAGTGCCAAAGAAGAAGAAATGTTAGCTAAGACATATGAGAATGCATTAAAATTGGCTTATAAAAATCACATACACAGCATTGCCTTTCCTTTATTATCCAGTGGTAATTATGGTTTTCCTAAAGAGCTTTCTTTACAAATCGGATTTGATGCGATAACTAAATTTTTATTAAAACACGAAATAGATGTATGGATCGTTGTATACGATCAGGAAAGTACAGAGTACGCAAAGAAGATCATGCCGATTGAGGAAAGAATTGACCAAAAATATGTAGAAGATCGAAATGAAGATTATGCCGATAGTGAATTCTTACGAAAGTTTAAAAGAAATCTTACAATTCAAAGAAATGTAATAGAGACTGTCGATTTCTGCTTGGAAGAGGAAGCAACAATTCTTAAACCGAGCGTTACAAATTATGTTAGAGAGAAAAAAGAAACTTCTACTTCAAAAATAAAACCAAAACTTTCTTTAGAAACATCAAAACGCTCTTTAGATGATCTAATGAAAGGGAAGAGTGAGAATTTCAAAGACATGTTGTTAAGGCTGATCGATGAGCGAGGATTTAAAGATTCAGAAGTTTATAAAGCTGCCAACGTATCAAAACAGCACTTTAATAAGATTAAGAATGTAGAAGGGTACACACCTAAAAAGCCAACCATTTTATCTATGGCAATTGTGTTGAAGCTATCTTTGGATGAAACCATAGATTTACTCGCAAAAGCTGGACAGGCATTTTCGGACTGTTCAAAAACAGATATTATTGTGAGATATTATATCGAGAATCGATTCTATGATTTATATGAAATCAATCAAACCCTCAACAATTATCATTTAGAGGCTTTATGTCTATAATACGGGACTAAAAAAGTCCCTTTTTTGTTTACCTTTTTGTGCCAAAATTTCAGTATTCTTGAATCAATCAGGGAGGTAATGAAAGATGAAAACAGAATTAGTATTTATTTTAGATCGCAGTGGTTCGATGAGAGGATTGGAAAAAGATACAATCGGAGGATTTAATGCGATGATCGATAAACAAAAAACAGATGGAGAAGAAGTCTTTGTCACAACCGTTCTTTTTGACCATGAAGTAGAAAAGTTACACGAAAGAGTGGCAATTCAGAAAGTGGAAGCCCTTACGGAAAAAGAATACTATGTTCGTGGATGCACGGCATTAATTGATGCGATTGGTTCAAGTATCGATGGAATGATTCGCTGGCAAAAACGCTTATCTACAGCAGATAAAGCGGATAAGGTGATCTTTGTGATCACAACCGATGGCTATGAAAATGCTTCAAAGAAATATTCGGCATCGGAAGTGAAACAAATGATTTCTTATCAAAAGGAAAAGTATGACTGGGAATTCCTTTTCTTAGGTGCCAATATTGATGCGGTAGCTGAAGCAAAGAAATTTGGAATCGAAGAAGATAGAGCGGTAACTTTTCTAAACGATTCGCAAGGAGTTCGATTAAATTACGAAGTTGTTTCGGAAACTATTTTGGAAATGAAAGAATGTCCAACTTCTCGTGTGGACAACAGCTGGAAGAAGAAAATCGAAAGAGATTTTTTAAAACGAAAAAAGTAAAAATAAAATTGTAAGTATCAACTTATACTTGCACAATGTATTCGATTTTCTTATAATTAATGAGTCTGATTATTAGAAGAAAGAAGGGTACTTATGGAAATTCGTTATTTTAAAGAATACTCATCTCAATTAAATAG
>JAGHTX010000153.1 GCA_018065105.1 Bacillota bacterium | reverse complement strand
CGTGGTCAATGAAGAAACGGATAAGATATTATTGATTCAACAATACGGACGTGCCCAAAACATTCTTGTTGCCGGTTATGTGAATCGTGGAGAACAAGAAGGACAAGCAGTTATTCGTGAAGTATACGAAGAAACAGGTATGCATGTAAGTCACATTAAATTCAATCGAACATCTTTTTACGAACCTTCGAATACATTAATGTGCAATTTCACCGCTTTTGTGGAAAATGACAAAGATCTCAATCCTAACCATGAGATAGATTCCTGCGCCTGGTTTACCAAGGAAGAAGCTAGACAGAACATACTACCAAATTCCTTAGCTTCTTATTTTTTAAACGCATATTTAGATGAATGATTAGACATAGTGATATGTCTTTTCTTTTTTGTTTATATTATAATAGTAATAGATTTGATAGGTGAAAAAGGAGAAGGTTCATGGGTGCATTAAAAGAACTATTTGATTCTATATCTACATTTCGTAGTACAACCAAAGAAGCAGTTTCCGAGTTTAAAAAAGAAGCGGCAAAGAGTGCTTTTTATGTGGCTCAAAAATCAATGAAGAAAAAAAGGGAAGAGCGCTTAAAAGCTCTTGCACTGAAGGCCAAACGATTCGATCAGCACGAAATCATTTACTGGGTGGATGAAAAGTCGACAAATCAAATTAAAGGACTTCGTATTTTTACTGTAGAAGTAGATGAAAATATCAAATATCGAATCAAGTGTTCAAAACGAGATAAAAATTTGAATTTTATCGAAGTGATTGATTGTTCCACAGGATATTGCGTATGTACTGTGATAGAAAGCTCACATTTAACTCGAGATATCTATACAATCTATGAGATGAATAAGGAAAAAACAGCCGTCATTACCAAGGATGAAGGAAATGCAGTATATAAGATGCGTTTCGAAAATGGGGATTTCTGTACCATTGAAAAGACTAGAGAAAAAGAAAATAAAATCTTATTCTTAAAAAGAGAGTGTGCTCGCGTTGTTCAGGAAAAACTGAGTCCTTCAAAATATGCCTGTTTCTTAGATTTCAATAAAAGTGTGGAAGATAAGTATTTATTGATATTAATGGTTATCTATAACTTAAAATAAGAGGATTGCCTCCTCTTATTTTTTCGCTTTTGAATACAACTGAAAACATGTGGAAACAAGCAATATGCCTATTGCCAGAACAAGGGCAATCGCAACGGTCATAACTCCATAGGAGATAGCCAGAGTTAACTTGTTGTCCATGATCATAACGATCATTCTAAATAGATTTCCACCAGGAACTAGTGGAATTAGAGCACAAACTAAGAAGGTAGAAATGGGTGTTCTTTTATATCGAGCAAAGACTTCACTCACAAAAGCCAAGCCAATGGCTCCAACAAAGTTTGAAATGTATTCTCCCCATCCAAAATAAACAACACCAAGTTTATAGAGAATACCACCAACGGCTCCCGCTATACCTGCATAGATGAGTTTATCCTTTTTTACATTAAAGAGTATCGCAAAGCTTAGTGTAGCAATAAAGGAAGAGATTCCTGCTTTCATTATTATTTGTATCATAACGCTAACCCCACTCCTAAAACCAAACCAGCACCTAAGGCGATCGCACAAGCTAAAATACAAGCTTCCATTGCGCGTGCCGTAGCAGAGATGAAATCACCAGATAGCGTATCACGGATGGCATTGGTGATTGCTAATCCAGGAATTAACAACATGATTCCAGATATGACTAATGTATCAATGGAAGTTTTTGGGAAAACGAGATGGATTAAGATACTTAATAAAGAAATAGTTCCAGCACCAATAACGTTGTCAATGAAATCATTCATCCCAAGTTTGTGAAGCTGGATCATTAAGACACGAATAATAAATCCAATCGCAAAAGACATTCCAATTTCGGTGTTGTTTCCATTGAAGAACATCGCAAAAGCAGCCGCTCCTAAGGCTCCAAAAAGAATTGTGAGCCAGGCTGGATA
Source organism: Bacillota bacterium (assembly GCA_018065105.1). Taxonomy (GTDB): domain Bacteria; phylum Bacillota_I; class Bacilli_A; order Erysipelotrichales; family Erysipelotrichaceae; genus Floccifex. Next base: position 528 of record JAGHTX010000153.1, on the reverse strand, counting down.
CGTAGGCAGCTGTTCAATCTCATCCAATCTTTTTTCGACTTCTTCCATGGTATAGTCTTCAATTTGTACCTGTCTGGAAAGGGCGTTAACTTCTTCGATAACACCTAGATTTGTACTTCTGGAACGGACTCTACAAATTCTAGTATGACTGATTCCATTTACTTTAATGGTCAACATGATTCCAGTAGCCATAACATAGCTTTCCACAAGTTCTACATCTTTACATGCCTTGCATATACGGATCATGGTATCTTCTACACGATATACTTCGGCTCCGCTGGCCATCAATAGATTACCAACGCGAATACCAATTTCTAACATTTTTTCTGCTCTCATAGACTTAGTATAATAAATGTGTAAAATGGTTTCAATACAGTATCCGATTGTTACTATTCAGACCCTGACAAATTGATTTCTTATCATTACTGATTGAGAGTGATATTACTTTTTATTGTAATAACACTCCTTTTTGTTATAATTTTTATCAGAAAGGTAGTGCATAAATAAGTGTATTTATTATATGTATAC
>JAGHTX010000132.1 GCA_018065105.1 Bacillota bacterium | reverse complement strand
TATTAAGCCAGGGCGTTCGTTATAAAGATATGCCAGGAGAACTATTTCTAAACAGGGAAAATGCAGATCTTAACAATGTTCTTATCGTATCTGTGGAAGTATTTCACTGCAATCGATTCATGGATGCACACCATTTTGAACAAGCCTACCAAGAGATGAACGGTCTGCTTCAAAAAGAAACAGGTATGTTAGAAGTGCATAGAAACCAGCTTATTAACGATTGTATATTTTGCGAATATTTGATGGATCAAGATTATACTTCTCGATTATCGAAAGAATTCAAAAGATTCCTAAAGAGCATGAAGAAAAATCCATCCATCCTTCGTACGAAAATGATCTTAGAAAAGGATTTCTATGTTCTTTCAAAAGAGTTTGAAAAAGTAGCTAAGACCTATCCATATATTTCGGAACTCGAAACCGAAAGAGAGTTTATTTCTATGATTCAAGAAAAAGGAGATTATGAAAAATAAAATTTTAACCATTCTTATTTCTTTTTTATCCGCATTTGTACTCTGTGCCTGTGCCAACAAAGTAGATTACGATGCCTTAAAAGAAAATACAGGATTGATGTTTGTCGCAACCGAATATAATACCGGAGAAAATGATATAACTTCCGATTATTGGGTATCTACTAAATTTAATATTTTTTACGATGGAAGTATTGAAGTGATAGAAACCTATAATGTAAGTGGAGACATTGGAATACGTGTATCTGTTAGCGATAAAGAATATAAAAAAATCTATGATTTTATTTCGAAAGGAAAAATAGATCGATCTGTAGATGGAGTCGATGGAGCTCAATGGGATTTCTACTCTTATGATTTAGAAGGGAAACCGACACTGATCTATCAAGGTTATATATATGGCATTAAAGAAATAGAATCCATTCAGGAAATATTAAAGAACTATATATTTGTCGAAGAGAAGTCCTAAAGAAGGACTTTTCTTTTTTGTGTGGTCCATGATAGAATGAGCATGCACGAAATTTAGGAGGAACACATGAGTATTCTTACAGTAGAAAAATTAAGTCATTCTTTTGCCGGACGCCAGATCTTTGAAGATGTATCTTTCCGCTTATTAAAAGGAGAACACGTCGGAATTGTTGGGGCCAACGGAGAAGGAAAAAGTACTTTTATGAATATATTGACTCGCAAATTGGAACCGGAACAAGGAAAGATTCTTTGGAGCAAAAACGTAAAAGTTGGCTACTTAGACCAACATACCGTTTTGGAAGCCGGAACAACAATTCGCGATACCTTAAAACTTGCGTATAAAGATTTATTTGAAATCGAAGAATCCATTACCAACGATTATATGCGAATGGGTGATTTAAGCGACAATGAGATGAATGCCTTGTTGGAAGATATAGGAAATCGACAAGACTATATTGATCAGCACGATTTCTACTTAATTGATTCTAAAATTGAAGAAGTTTCTACCGCTCTAGGGGTAGCCGATTATGGATTGGATACAAGTGTTGATAATCTAAGCGGGGGACAGCGTTCTAAAGTTTTATTAGCGAAATTACTGTTGGAAAAGCCGGACATTTTATTATTAGATGAACCGACCAACTATCTAGATGCGGAACATATTGACTGGTTAAAAACTTATTTAAATAATTATGAAAACGCGTTTATTTTGGTTAGCCACGATATTCCTTTCTTAAATAGTGTAATTAATGTGATTTATCATGTGGAAGCTCCATATTTAACTCGTTACGCAGGAAATTATGATGAATTTGAACGTGTTTATGAAATTAAAAAGCGGCAATTGGAAGCGGCTTATAAACGTCAACAGGCAGAAATTGAAAAAATGGAAGATTTCATTGCTCGAAATAAGGCGCGTGTTGCCACTCGTGGTATGGCCAATTCTCGAAAGAAACAACTCGATAAGATCGACCGTATTGAATTAAAGAAAGAAAAACCAAAGCCAGAATTCCATTTCCTATATGGAAGAACGCCATCCAAATGGGTATTTGAAGCCGAAGAGTTAAAAATCGGATATACAGAAGCTTTATCCAAACCTATGACCATTCACTTAGAAAAAGGAAAAAAGATTGCCATTTGTGGAGCCAATGGTTTAGGAAAAAGTACTTTGTTGAAGTCTCTTCTAGGTATTATTGATCCAATTGAGGGAAATGTTTCTACGGGAGATAATCTACAAATTGGATATTTTGAACAGGAAGTCAAAGCCCCTCAAAAATCTTGCATCGATGAATTATGGGATTCCTTCCCAGCTTGGACACAATACGAAGTTCGTGCGGCTCTTGCTCGTTGTGGATTGACAACCGAACAACTCGAAAGTCAGGTATTTGTGCTTTCGGGAGGGGAACAAGCTAAACTTCGTTTATGTAAATTGATGAATCGAGAATCAAATGTTCTCGTTCTTGATGAACCAACCAACCACTTAGATCCAGATGCCAAAGACGAATTAAAAAAAGCCCTTATGGAATATAAGGGAACTGTCTTGTTAGTATGCCACGAACCAGAATTTTATGAAGGCTTAGTGGATGAAGTCTGGGATATGAAAAAATACAGTTTAAAAATCGCTTAGGAATCTTCGGATTCCTTTTTTCTTTTGTGAAGAAAATACAACACAAGAATGAAACAAAGCGCTCCACATGTATCGATCAGGACATCCCAAAATTGCGCACTTCGCTCTCCTACAAAAGATTGATGAAACTCATCGCTGCAGGCATAAAAGAAAGTAAGAACCAGCGCAAGAGATACACTTTTCTTATTTAAAGATTGATAGAAAGAAGCACCCAGACAACCAAAAATGGTAAAATGGGCCGCTTTTCGTATTAGAAAATGGAGAAGATCCTTATTTAAAAAAGGAAGAATGGCTAGTACAAATTGCACAATTATCCCGCTGGATTTTGAAGATTTTTCTCCATTCTGGCTGCTGAAGAAGAAAATAAGAAGCATGATAGCGATTGAAATGATTTTCCAGGTACGTGTTTTCATGTATATATAGTATCAAAAAAATAATTTGTGATACAATACAAGAGAGGTGATGAAATCATGAGTAAAAGTATAGTGCTATTAACAGGAATGTCTGGAGCTGGAAAATCAAGTGCCATGAACGCATTGGAGGATATGGGATATTACTGTATCGACAATTTTCCTAAAGAATTATTGGCTCAACTAGAAATTCTATTAAAAGAAAAAGATAAATATAAATACGTAGCGTTAAGCGTGAGCGCTATTGACTACATGTATTTCATTAATTTTTTTGATGCGATTTCAAAGAAAATTTCAATTATATATTTAGATGCGAGTGATGAAGAACTATTGTTGCGTTATCGTTTTACAAGAAGACAGCACCCATTGATCTCAAATGGTTTAGCTACTACGGTTGAAGAAGCCATTGAAATGGAACGTGCTTATTTCGATCGTGTAGACAATTCGCAATTCTCTTCCATTCATATCGATACTACAAAAATGTCAACCGCTGAATTGTACAAACGTATTCAAAATCGTTTTAAAGTGAATACAGAAGGCAATTTTACAATCACTTTCCAATCTTTTGGATTTAAACATGGATTACCAATGGATGCCGATGTTGTGATTGATGCGCGTTTTTTACCAAATCCTTACTATGATCCTAGACTACGTAGTAAAACAGGAAACGATAAGGATGTGTATGATTATGTCATGCAGGCAAAAGAAACAAAGGAATTTATTGTGTTATTAAAGGCATATTATGATATGGTGTTTGATTCTTATGCCAAACAGAATAAAGCGCATATGATTGTTGCGATAGGTTGTACGGGAGGACAGCACCGTTCGGTATCGATTTGTAACTGGATGTATGATCAATATAAACAAAAATATCACTGCTTAAAATCGCATAGAGATATTGGAGTAAGCGAAGAATGAAAAATATAGTCGTTATTGGTGGAGGAACTGGACTTTCTAGTATGCTTTCTGGAATGAAGAAACTAGAAGATGTGAATCTTACAGCCATTATTACCGTAGCCGATGATGGAGGAAGTACGGGAAGAATTCGTGAATTATACAACATTCCAGCTGTCGGAGATATTCGACACGTTTTAGCCGCTATGGCCAACGATGATAGTGAAACACTATTTCGAGATTTATTAAATTATCGCTTTGGTGGAAACGAAGACATTGGAGGACACAATCTAGGGAATTTAATTTTTTTAGCATTAATGGATAGTACGGGATCTTTTGTGGGGGCCATTGAAGCCATTTCTAAATTTTTAAATGTTAAAGGGAAAATTATGCCAAGTACTTTAGATAACGTTACATTGTATGCTACAATGAGCGATGGAACTTTAGTTCGTGGAGAAAAGAACATTCCCGAAGTGGACAATCATATCGATCATGTTCACTATCAACAAGATGTAATCCCTCATATGCAATCCATTCGTGCTATTGAACGTGCGGACTTAATTATGTATGGAATTGGATCTTTATACACTTCCATTATGCCAAACTTAATTATTCCAGAGATTACTGAGGCAATTCGTAAGAACAATTGTCCAAAAATTTATTTCTGTAATGCCATGACCCAACCTGGGGAAACAACTGGATATACAGTAGAAGATCACATTCGTGCCATCGAAAAACATGCATATCCAGGATGTGTAGATGTGACAGTCATTAACGATAGCCGAATTCCGGAAGAAACTTTGGAAGCATATCGAAAAATGGGTAGTTCTCCTGTAACTTTAGAACAGGAAGTACATGAATATATCGTTATTAAACGAAATCTAATCATGTACGATGAGCTAGGTCGTGTTCGTCACGATCCTCAAAAAGTATTGAATGTCGTAAAAGAAATTATTGATAAAATGTAGAAAGGATTGATTTTGTGTCATTTACAAGTGAGACAAAACTTCAAATATGTAATGAAGAATTAAGCATGATGCAAAAGAAAGCACAGCTTTGTGCCTTGTTTCAAATGCGAGCTTCTTTACACATGAACTGGCAAGGGATGTACTTGTCTTTTCAGGCCGAACACGGTTTTTTAGTAAAACATATTTTTAAACTGGTAAAAGAGGTATATCAGGTAGATCCTCGTCTTTCTGTATTAAAAAAGATGCAGTTAAAGAAAAATAATATTTATCGTATTCAGATTTATGATAAAGCCAATGAAATCCTTGAAGATCTTCACATTTATACCGATGAAGGTTTTAATAGCGAACCGCCTAAAGAATTTATTCAAGACGAAGATATCGCCCGTTGTTACTTACAAGGCATATTTTTAGCTGGAGGAAGTATCAACGATCCAAAGACAAGCAATTATCACATGGATATTACTTGTAATGACCCAGACTTAGCCGAAGGGATTAAAAAAGTAATGGAAATCTTCTATTTACCGGCAAAAACGATAAAAAGAAGAAACAATATGGTTGTTTATCTGAAAGTAGGAGACAAGATTGCCGATTTCTTGCGTTTATGCAATGCGACGGATGCCTTGTTTGAATTTGAAAGAAACCGTATCGAACGCGATCTATACAATCAGATCCAACGTTTGGATAACATCGAACTGGCCAATGAAGTTAAAGCACAAAAGGCCGCTTTAAAACAATTGGAATATATAGCAACAATTGAAGCCAATCTGGAACATTTAAAAGTTTCCGATAAAATATTAAAAGTAATGGAGCTTCGTAAAGAATTTCCTTATGCCAACAACAACGAACTTTGTGAATTTATGTATAAGAAGTACGGGGAAGAGATTTCTAAATCCGGAATGAAACATCGATTAACGAAGATCAAAGAATTGGCCTTAGAATGTATGGAGGAAGAGAATGCGTAAATTTATTGCTATTCTAACATGTATGATTCTATTAGCAGGATGTACAGGAACCCCTTTAAAGAAACAAACGTTTACCATTGAGCTTGGTGATGAAGTTTATGACAATCCATCCGTGTATTTAAAAGAGAATGTAAATACCTCAGGTATGGTTGTGAAAGCGAAAGAAAGTGGTATACGAAAAGAGAATAAACAATTTGTTTCTGGAAACAACGATTACCTGATGGTAGGTACATACGATTTTGCGATTGAAACAAAATCGGGGAAAGAGATTCCTTTCAAAGTAAAAATCAAAGATACCAAACCTCCAACTTTAGAAAATGGGGATAGAGAAATCTTTGTAGAAAAGGGAACCGTGATTAACTGGGATGCTTATTTTAAAGCGCATGATTTAAGTGGTACCAGCTATGAAATAAACCCTTATATTGATACAGGAAACCCTGGATCTTATACTGTCGAATTGAAAGTTTCCGATCGATTTGGGAATTCTATCTCAAAATCAATTGTGATCAATGTGCAATAGTCAACGTTATGTTGACTTTTTTTATTTTTCACTTGTGAAAAATTCAAATATTTTGTACAATGTTCTAGACTTATTTGTCGCATTTGTAAATAAAATGTGTAGAAAAGAGGAAAAATATGAAAGAGGCATTTAATTATATTCCAAAAGGAGTATGTTCACGAGTATTACAATTTGAAGTAGAAGATGGAAAAATCTTAAATTTTGAAGCCGTTGGAGGATGTAGCGGTAACCTTAGAGGTATCTCTAGATTGTTAAAAGGAAGAGACATTGACGAAGTTATTGAAACTTTAGAAGGGACAACATGTGGTATGAAACCTACATCTTGTCCAGATCAAATTGCACAAGCATTAAAAGCCTATAAACAAAGATAAAAATGGAGTTTTTATCGGAATTAGAAACAATAGAAAAATCGTTATTTCATGGAATCAACCGTAAGGACACGTTTCTTTCTAAGTTGAATGAGATCACAGTGCATATGACCAATCTACAGATTGAAGATCAGGAATATTTGAAGCTGATGCAACTGTATTATTATAAATACGAAATGGAAGACAATTTACCGGGAAAAAGATATTGTCTGATTCGCATGCATCAGATCCATTCCTATCAAAAAAAGAAAACCTTACAAGTTCGTTTTCCTAAATTGCACTTTACGGACCAAACGGAAGAGACCTTAAAAGATTTTCTATTGGACCATGAAAATTTATACTTAGATTTAGTTGTTCAATTTATTAAAGAATTACTA
>JAGHTX010000003.1 GCA_018065105.1 Bacillota bacterium | reverse complement strand
GAAAGAAAATGATTATAATTCTATTTTACTCTACTTAGAAAAATGTACTATCTGTTCAAAATCAGTTATAATGGGTTTGCTAATCAAATTGGAAAATGATTTAAATTGGTATGTCTAGTTTGTTCAAACAAGACAAAAAGAATTATTATGTGAATTGATAAATGATGAAAATGTTCATTGTTTTAGTGCAAAAATTGAATTCTATAAAAGAGTAACGTAAACTATTGAAGTAAAATCTCTATTTCCAGGATATGTTTTATGTAAAAGCCATTTTAATCAAAAACAGTTTGATGAATGGTTAAGGAAAAAGCCGGTAAAAAAAAGATTGATCAAAGAATTAAAATACGATGAACAAAGCCCTGCACTTTTACCTGAAGAAATCATGATATTAAAACGATTGTTAAATCATGAAGGCATATTAAAAATGTCGAAAGGAACCAAAAGAAATAGAAAATTCCACATCGTACAAGGACCATTGGTAGATATGGATGACTATATCATAAAATATGATTCACAACACAAACTAGCTACTTTGAATTTATTCTTTATTAATCAACAGTGGCAAGCTGGAGTTATGGAAATCTAATTTCATTAAACTTAATTAATAAATATGCCAGATAAATGACATAAATCATGTGCGTTAGTACGGAACAAAAAATATAGGAAATAAATAATAGAAGTAAACAAAAGAGGTGCTTATGAAATTTAATTCAACTATTTTTGAAAGAGGAAGAAAATACTTACAACAAGGAAAAGTGAGAAATATTGTTCATACAGAAGATAACTATGAGGCGGATGTTATGGGGAGTTCTCTATATCATGTTAGTGCTGCATTGAAAAATGGAAATGTTTTATCCATGGAATGCGATTGTCCTTATGCACATTCTGGAAACAATTGTAAACATGAAGCAGCCCTTTATATACATATACTAAACGAAGCTAAACAAAAGAAAACCAATGACAAAAAATCCACAAAGAAGCCAATAAAAAAAGAAGTGGAATCTATATATCAAAATACGATTTCTTCCTATAAAGGAAATCAACAACGCGCAAAAATATTTGCTCAGGAGTTGGATGCACTGTTTGAAAGAGAAAAAAGTGAAGCATTAAAGAAATTTGATAAAGATGTATTCAATCGCTGGTTTGATTATGTTGATAAGGCGAACCTATACGTGAATCAAAATTTTTGGCATCGTTCCGATTGGATGAATGGCTTTTCAACTAGTGTGAAAGAACTCACAAGAAAAAATACAAGCTATAAAAAGATTTTTATTCAAGTTTTGGCAAGTATGGATACTCAAAATTATTGCTTTGCTCTGGAAAGATTCTTTAAAGAGTTTGTCGAAAGTTTGAATTCAGAAGATGCATTATATTATGAAACAGAACGCTTGAAACAGATAGAAGATAAAGAAATAGCGAATGATGAATTATTTAAGATTCTATTAGATGCAAATCAGGGTGGAACGGAAAAATATTTAAAGTATTTAAACGCTTTTAAAGAATTTCAAACGTATGAATCCTATCAGTATTTATTGATTGTTACTTCACAAGAAGAACAGGCTAAAAAGTATTATGAAGAATATAAGAAATCATTTGGAAGCAACAAAGAACTAGAAGCTCTGGTGTATAAAGAAGAAACGAAGAAAAGAGCTTTCTACACGGATTTAGCTTTTCATATGGAATATAAGAACAGAGACATGGTCTCTTTATCTAACTTAATAAAGATATATGGAAATCAATGGATTGATTATTGTGAAGATTTTTATCAATATTTAAAAACTCGTCTTCAAAAGAAACAAGTTGACTATATTGTATCCAGTGTAGAAGATTTTCAATATATGGCTCTACAAATGATGAAATTCAAAGGGACTCGATTAAATGACGAATACATGCGTGTTATTTTTGAAAAGGATAAGGATTTGTATAAACATATAAGACTTCAAAATTTTATTCGAGCCATAGGAAAAGCCGATAAACACTCTTACTACTGGTTTGATAATGCATATCGAGATTTCTATTATTCAAGTTCTGAATATGATATTTTAGAGGCCTTATCTTATGCGAAACAATATTTTCGAGGAAACGATGTCGTGATAAAAGAAATTGATAATCAATTAAGACGATATTTATAGGAGGATTTATGGCAGAAAATAAAATAAATAAATGGATTCATAATCCTCTTCAAGAAAAAATAGGGGAAGAATACTTTAATAGTGGATATGTATATTCAATACAGTCTGAAAATAATCGTATTTCTACAAAAGTGGGAATATTATCTAGTGAATATACCTGCTCTTTTGATCTAGAAAATAAGGAACCTAAAAATCTCAAATGTTCCTGTGGACAAACAGATTGTGCGCATTTAGCTGCTTCACTATATGCTTGGAGTACACCTGGATATAAGAGTTTTTATTCTATGCGAGGGGAAGAAATTCTAGAAGTTCGTAAACAGGAAATACGAAAAGAAAACTATAGAAATAAGGCCAAACAATCGAATGATTTCATTACGCGTACAAAGAATCAATACCACACAAGTGTTATTAGTCAGGTACAATCCGAGAAATACGATATTATTCCTACAATCACAGTAACTGATGGTGAATTAGAGGTTGGATTTAAAGTTGGCTCTAGCAAAACGTATGTAATCAAAAGTATTCCAACATTTTTAGAAAACTTGAGTAAAGAACAAAATTACAAATATGGAAAAAACTTAGAATTTGTTCATACAAGAAATGCGTTTACCACAGAATCTCAAAAAATCATTGATTTTATGGAATATGCCAACAGTTATTATTCATTGAAACAAGTTAACAATCGAGACTTTTATTATTATAACGAAAAGTTTGGAGTAAAGAGAACCATTCCAATTGACGCGGAATTAATCGACTTATTCTACGATTATTTTGTAGATATGGAAATCGAAGATGTATCTATGGATATCTGGGATAAGAAGATAGAACTGACTCTTAAAGAAGAAGATGATTTTTATATCATAGAAAGTAATATATCTTCTGATGTTGTGATTGGAAAAAAGGCGATTTATAGAGTAGAGGGTGAGTACGGTTTCGTTTATATTAATCGAATGGAGCTAGACAACAACGGTACGTTAACCAGTTTCTTAAAAGAATTTGAAAACGGTGAGTACATTCTGGCAAAAGAAGATTACCCGGATTTCTATAAATACTTAATCTCTCCTAATCTAAACTATCTAGAATGTAAACATTTTATCGAACAAGGAAACACATACGATCAAATAAAATTGTATGGAGATGTGGATGAGAATGGGGAGATATATTTTAACCTATATTATTATGATGATAACCAAAACAGAATCAGGGGCTTTAATACAGATATTCCAACAACATTCGAACAGGATATCGTCGAAAACTACATTAAAAAATTCGCTTCACGAATAGATCCAGAAACTAAAATTGCTTATTTTGATTTAGAAGAGGAAAACTCTTATACCTTTGTGAATGAAGGACTTGAATTTTTAAATGAATATGCCAATGTGTATGTAACCGATGCACTGAAAAAGATTGGTAAGAAAGTGAAATATTCCATTACCGTAGGTGTTGGTTTTTCTAACGATTTGCTGCAAGTGGATATCGAAAGTGATGAAATTCCTAAAAATGAATTATCCAATGTATTGGCTTATTATAAGAAAAAGAAAAAGTTTTATCGATTAAAAAATGGAAAACTGTTGTATCTAGAATCGGATGATTTAGAAGAATTAGAAACATTTATGGATCAATATCATATAAATCCAAAAGATGTAGACAAAGGAAAATTTGCTCTAAATGCACAACGAATTTTCTCACTGGAACAAGATAGTCAAGAGAGTCAATTCATTCAGTTTAAGCGAAAAAGTTCTTATCAAAAAATGCTGGATAAGTTTGATAAAGATCAAAGAAATTCATATATCGTACCAGAAAAATATGATCCTATTTTGCGAGATTATCAAAAAGATGGATATAAATGGATGCGTACATTAAACGATTTTGGATTCAATGGAATATTGGCCGATGATATGGGATTAGGAAAAACACTTCAAGTAATTACTCTTTTGGAAAGTCTGGATTCTAAACTACCAAGTCTGGTTGTGTGTCCTGCATCTTTGATTTATAACTGGGATGATGAAATTAAGAAATTTTCGAGCAAATTAGATGCCGTATGCATCGTAGGAAATAAAACTCAGAGAGAAGAATGTATTCAAAACATGAATCATCAGTTATATATTACTTCCTATGATTATTTACGAAGAGATATAGATTCTTATGAAGAAAAAGAATTTAACTATTGTATATTGGATGAAGCACAAAACATCAAAAACCAAAAAACAAAGAATGCGATTAGTGTAAAGTCCATTCAAGCCCAACACAGACTTGCCCTTACAGGAACTCCAATTGAAAATACATTAGCAGAACTTTGGTCTATTTTTGATTTTTTAATGCCTCAATATCTATTTAATTACAGCTTTTTTAGAAAAGAATACGAATCAAATATTGTAAAGAACAGCGACGAAAAAGCAACAAAAAGACTTCAAAAATTAGTGTCACCATTTATTCTTCGAAGAAATAAGAAAGAAGTATTAACGGAATTACCAGATAAAATAGAGAAAGTACAATATGTTTCTTTTACAGAAGAAGAAAAAGAATTGTATTTTGCCAACCTCGCACAAATGAATATAGAACTACAAGATTTATTGAAAGTCGAATCCAATAGTAGTATTCAAATACTTGCGCTATTGACTAAATTACGACAGATTTGTTTAGAACCAAGAATGATTTATGAAAACATTCGCAATGCTTCTTCAAAAATCAAAGAGACTTTGAATCTAGTTCGTTCTTTAAAAGCGAATCATCAAAAAGTATTGATTTTCTCATCATTCCCATCTGTATTCCAATATTTGGAAGAAGAATTTAAACTAGATAACATCTCTTATCATGTCTTAACAGGTTCAACATTAAAGGAAGATCGAAGAGATATGGTAAAAGAATTTCAGGAAGATAACAGCGATGTTTTCTTAATCTCACTAAAAGCAGGTGGTACAGGATTGAATCTTACCAGTGCACAAGCTGTTATTCATTTAGATCCATGGTGGAATGTTTCCGCACAAAATCAAGCTACGGATAGAGCCTATCGAATTGGGCAGAAACAAAATGTTCAAGTATACAATATGGTTGTAAAAGGAAGCATTGAAGAAAAGATCATTAAACTTCAGGAAATGAAGAAGGAACTAGCAGATACCTTTGTAGAAGGAAATCATGGTAGTATTTCTACAATGTCAAAAGAAGAAATTCAGGCACTTTTTACTTTTGATGATTAATAAGAAAGCCGAGCAGATGCAAATATCTGCTTTTTCTTTGGATTTGACTGCAAGTAGAATAACTAAAAAATGAGCACAAGTAGACAAAATATTTTTTTTATATATTAGCCAAACATGCTTTCGCGCGCTCAAGCACACAAAGAAATGAAAATAGTTTTTATCTGGAGACGGGAATATAATAATGTAAAGAGTG
>JAGHTX010000006.1 GCA_018065105.1 Bacillota bacterium | reverse complement strand
ATCTAGCTTTTTGAAGTGGTGATAGATTCATAATTATACTCCTTTTCATTAATATTTTTTATAATCCTACAAAATAAATATAGTATATTTAGTGCAAAAAGTAAAGGTTTTCACGAGTTTTAGACATGTCTACAACAAAGAAAAAATGGCACTTTAAGCACCATTTTTATTTAACCTTCCAACTTATTCATCTTTTCTTCCCATTCAGCCATCAAGTGTTCAATTTCATTGTGTTTTTCATCAATTTCATTGTCCAATTCTTCCATTTTTTGGAAATCTTGATAATATTCTGGTTCAAAACGAAGTTCTCGAAGATCTTCTAGTTCCTGTTCTGCAATCTCTAATAGTTGTTCCAGCTTGGCCAAACGATTTTTTAATGCCTTTGTATCCTGGAACACTTCTTTGGAAGTGGTAACCTTTTTCTCCACTTCTACACTTTCCACAAGTGCATTTAATGCCTTCTTTTCTAAAAATTCTTCATAGGTTAGATCGTATACATGAGATTTTTGTTCTTCGACCTCTACGATACGATTCGCCATCTTCTTTAAGAACATACGGTCATGGGATACGAAGATGATGGTTCCATCGTATTTCTTTAAGGCATCTTCTAAAGCTTCCTTGCTAGGAATATCTAAGTGGTTTGTTGGTTCATCTAGTAATAAACAGTTATCGTGCTCCATCATAAGAATGGCTAAAGCTAAACGAACTCTTTCCCCTCCACTTAGAGCATTTACATCTTTAAAGACTTCTTCCTGGGTAAATAAGAAACTTGCCAAGGTATTTCGGATTTCGGTCTGATTGGCTAATGGATGTAGATCCCATAATTCATCCAAGACATTCTTCGTGCTTCGCATTTGCGCACTGTCTTGATTAAAATAACCTACATCGATCTGATGCCCCCAGTTAAAGCTTCCGGAAATAGGAGTTAGTTCTCCCATTAACGTTTTGATAAAAGTACTCTTCCCTATTCCATTGGCACCTACGATACCAATTCTCTGTCCTTGTCGAACGTGTAGATTAAATTCAGAAAGAACACTATCGTATCCAACTTTTAACTTTTCGACATCCAAAACTTGTTTTCCACCTTTTCTTCCGGCACTGAAGACAGCTTTCATTTGGGAGTTGTCGGCTTTGATATCTTCAATACGATCCATTCGATCCAAGTATTTTTGTTTACTCTTGGCAAAAGCTGCCTTGTTTTTCTTATAACGGAATTTATCAATCAATTCTTCCAATCGCTTGATTTCCTGTTGTTGACGGATAAACGCGTCATGATTCTTTTCTAAATAATCTTCTTTCGCTTTTATATATTGGGTATAGCTTCCTACATATCGCATGGTTCTTCCAAATTCAATTTCAACGATTTCATCCACTACGTGATCCAAGAATACACGGTCGTGGCTGACTAGAATGACGGCTGAAGGATAATGACGTACGTAGTTTTCTAACCATTCAATGGAATTTACATCCAGGTGGTTGGTAGGTTCGTCCAATAATAAAATATCTGGCTTTGTTAATAGAAGTTTAACCAAGGCAATGCGAGTCTTTTGTCCCGAAGAAAATTCATCGAGTTTTTTGTTTAAATCACTTTCTTCAAAACTGAAGTGATAGAAAACGTTCTTTAATTCTACTTCGTATTGATATCCGTTTAAAGCTTCAAAACGTTGTAAGATTTTATCGTATTTTTGCAGTTGTTCCTCACTTGAATCTTTTTCTAAAATCAAAGCCTGCTGGTGTAAACGTTTTTCTAATTCTTTGACTTGATCAAAAGCTTTGCTCAATTCTTCGTAAACGGTAACATTTCCATCTTCAAAAGTGATTTGGGATAAATAACCGACTTTCATTCCGTTTTGAAGAACTCGAGAACCGCTATCTGCCTGTTCCAAGCCACAAATGATTTTTAATAATGTACTTTTTCCACATCCATTTTTTCCTATTAAAGCGACCTTTTCATTATCTTTAATAGAAAGAGAGGCCGAGACTAAAACGTCGTGGGCCCCATAGGATTTCTTGATATTACTTAATTGTAGTTTCATTACTGACCATTCTTTCTTTCTAAATCGTATGCTCTTGCGATTCCATCGGCGATGGATTGTGCAATTAATTCCTTGTTCTTTAAAAAGTAATCAATACTTTCATCGTTAGATGCCGAAGCAAAGAAATACATAAATCCGCACATTCCATATGACTCAGCATATTGTTTATTCTTTTTCGCATAATCAATTGTACCAGTAAAAGTAGCTTTTCCACCTGTTTCTCTTAATTGTGGATAAAACTCCCAGTGAGTATACTCATAATATTCATCTGTAGTAAACATATCATAACTTATCCCTGGTTCAAATTCTGGACGTGTACTTAAAGCTGTTAATTCTACACCTAAATCTCGGCTTGCATAACATATATAGTTCGCATTTACACCCGTTGAATATGCAGAAGTTACTATATTTGGTCGTGTTACCTTATCGTTTTCGCACATACCTAACGACAAGAAGACTTTTGACTTTGCTTCAAATCCTCTTCCGGCACGTCCATCTTTACCATAATATCCAACAACTTCCTCTTTTCCACGAGAAATGCCAACTTTTAATCCATAAGCTTCTAAATTGGTTTTAATCATTTCAGCTAGCTCATATGAAGCCTTAGCTTCATCTATTTTATCATTTTTAAAATATTCTACTTCTTTATTACGTAGAACATTAATATTATAACCTCCTGGGTCGATCATAACATCTAGCGTTTTAGTTATTGGGATATTTTCTGTAACGGTTACAAATAAAT
>JAGHTX010000171.1 GCA_018065105.1 Bacillota bacterium | reverse complement strand
TTCTCTTTGTCCCTGAAGTTCCACATCAAAATAAGTATGCTCCAGAATATCGAAGGCAGCATGAAGATGGTATGAATTGTAGCCTTTACATGGAATTTTATTTTTGTCTAGTTTTGGAATATACGTCTTTTTATCTTTCGGATCATGACTTATTAGGATCTCTGATCCGTCAACAGCCAATAATACCAAGTTCTTATACGTTTTCTTTATAGACGTTTTCCCGTTGAACTCATCAAAGAGCCATTTAAAGGCATCAGGACATATTTTACTGCGCTGCTGGATAAGTGCGGATGATGAAGGATTATCACATTTCAAGCCAAACCAGCTGTACAGCTCATCCTTAAGGGAACCGGCACCCATAAGAAGAATCATCTTAATAACGGTGTCAAAATTCAGTTTTCTAAAACGGGTGAAATCAGAATTCGGATTCACAAGGAATTCACGATGATTTTGTTTGAGATCGACAATCAGTTTGAATAAAGTTCTTTTCAATTTTTTAGCTTTGTTCATAAGCATTACCTCCAAAAACGATTACTTATAAACAAAAGGCTTATTATCGAAAGATAATAAGCCTCAGATTTTCACTGACTTGTCAATACTTATTTCAAAAAAAAGAGAGGATACTTTTTACTGTATCCTCAATATAGGTCGTCAAATTAACTTAATGACATTGATGGATTCTTCCCTTTTTTTATAACTTTATTCTATACTTACTGTTTTTCAAAAGTGATGGTCCAGGGAGCTCCTACCCCGATATTGTAGGCTTTAGAAAACGATCCCTGATTGATCGCAAGGGCCATATGATACACAGAGTTCATATACAATACAGGCATTCCGACGCGTACATCCGCAAAACTTTTTCCATAGATGACACGATTGGAAAAGACCATGGTATCGTTGTTAAAGATAGAAACTTCCACTTTATCGCCGAATTTAAATCCTAATTCTTTAAAATCCTCAAAAGAAATGCTTGTCCATAAAGAACCAAAACGAACATCTAATATATCAATCTGTCCCGTTAGCGAAGTATCTGTTTTTATCGTTTCAAAAAGATCGAGTGAAACTACATTTTCAATCGGTAGTTTTTCTCCCACCTGTTCAAACGTAATTTCTCCACTGGCAAGTCTTGCTCCGGTATAAGCGTATACATCCCGACCATGGAAAGTATAAGAGTGCTGCGTGTTTTGACGACGATTGATACTTTCTTCGATCATACGAATTTCTTCAATTCCCACATGTTTGGCCAAATGAGTAAGCGTACCATTATTTGGTGTAACAATATATTGTCCATCTCTGGTTTTGGCAACGATAGAAGTACGATCACTTCCTACTCCGGGATCCACCACGGAAACAAAGACCGTTCCCACTGGCCAATATTCTACGGTTTGAAACAAACGATACGATCCTTCAAAGATATTAAACTGGGTTATATCATGTGTCACATGCGATATTTTTAAATCTTTGTCGACACTGTAAGCGACCCCTTCCATGGCACTTACGGCTCCATCCACAAGTCCAAAATCACTCTGGAATACTAAAAACTTATTCATACCTACCCCTTATAGAAAACCACTTTATAATCTGGCCCAAAATCAAGATTATGAAGGGTACAAAGATTTCCAATGACCTGTGCCATACCAATCTTGTTTATTTCATTGTTGTAGATCATAACCGAATAGTTTTCAGCCATGGAGAAAGAGGTATAGTAGTAAATTTCATCATCAAATACTTTTTCATCCTTATGATAGATGACAGTATGAATCTTATCGCCAAATTGAAAACCGGCTTCTTTAAAAGTCTGTAATGGAATGTTTGTCCAAAGGTTACCAAAGTTTGGATCGTTAATCTCAAAAATTCCTTCAATACGATCTTCATAAATCGTTGGTTCCAAGATTTCATGTTCAACAATTTCTTCAACCGGATACGCAGGTCCGACTTCTTCAAAAGAAATAATTCCACTTGCCAGACGAGCTGCACAATATCCAAATAAGTCTCTTCCCGCAAAAATAGACACTTCTTCGTTATCGTCGCGGTGAAGACGGTTGATCGTTTCATCGATTTCTCGTACTTCTTCGATTCCCATGTATCGTTTCACGTGTGTTAGGGAACCATTATCTGGACTGACTACATAATACCCGGCCTTTGTTTTGGCAACACAGGCTCTACGACTTGTCCCTACACCTGGATCCACCACGGAAACAAAGATGGTATCCTTTGGCCAAAAGGACATGGATTGATATAAGCGATAAGAAGCAGACCAGGTATCGTATTGAGGAAGTTCATGGGTTCCATCGATAATATCCAAGGTACGATCAACGCTTTTTACCACCCCATACATAGCCATAACAGCCCCTTCTTTATAAGTAAAGTCGGTTTGAAAAACTAACATTGGTTTCATCATCATTCCTCCTATAAGAATGGATTCCAGTACAATCCATTGTTGACATAAATTCGCATCATAAAGGAAACCACAAAGATCAATAGACAAACAAGCATACAGACATAATCTTTCGAAGATAAAGAACGGAAGGCATACCAGCTTCTCTTCTTGTGTTTTCCATATCCTCTTAATTCCATCGCATTGGTAATAGTACCGATACGATCAATTGTGGTCATGACAAGAGGAATTAAGATAGCCGTTGTATTTTTTAATCGTTTGAACACTTTTTCCTTTTTTGACATATCCAGACCACGAGCCTGTTGCGCTTTAGAAATCGCATTGTAGTCTCTTTGAATGTCTGGGAAATATCGTAATGTCAGATTCAATACAGTACAAATCTTATAGCTAACCCCAATTTTATTTAAACTGCTCGCAAATTCACTCGGATTTGTGGTTAGGAAAAAGATAATTCCTAGAGGGATCACGGCAATATATTTAAAAGATTTACAGAATAAATAATACATTTCTTCTAAAGTCACTGTATAAGGACCAGTAATCGAGAATAGTAAGTGTTTTGTTCCAAACAATTCAATTCCATATTCTGGTGCAAATAAGTAACCTAGGAAAAAGTTTGTAACGACAAAGATCAACACTAATATGACCATCGGTTTAATTTGTTTCAAGGAAACCTGGGCAATCTTCATTAACACAATGGATAAAATGAAAATCATGAAAGTAATACGGACATCATAATTGACCATAACGGCGGTAGTAAGAAATAAGAAACATACCAGTTTGGTTAATCCAGAAAGTTTATGAATAAAAGTATCTAACTGGTTATAAGAAAATAATTTAATTTTCATGTTCTCTTACCTCCTTATCGTATTGAATAAAGGTATGCACAAATTGGTTTGGATCGGATAATCCGGCTTTGGTAGCCAGGCTGAATAAAGAAGTTTCTTTTAAATTGGCACTAGCACAAAGTTCTGGATCGCATAACACTTCATAAGCATCTTCATCGGCTACTAGTTTGGAATCCACAAGAACAAGGGCACGTTTTGTGTATTCTAACATCAGGTGCATATCGTGGGTAATTAAAATAATGGTTTGTCCATTTTCATTTAGTGATTTTAAGAAAGACATGATTTCGGAATAATGACGATAATCTTGTCCCGCTGTTGGTTCATCCAGGATTAATACTTTTGGGTTCAACACTAAGATAGAAGCAATGGTAACTCGTTTCTTTTGTCCATAACTTAAGGCACTGATTGGCCATTTTTTAAAGCTGGACAATCCACAAATCTTCATGACCTGCGTTACACGTTTGTCAATTTCATCTTCGCTTACGCCACGAATTCTTAATCCCAAAGCAATTTCATCATAAATTAAAGTTTGAGAAATCATCTG
This sequence comes from Bacillota bacterium, assembly GCA_018065105.1. Classification (GTDB taxonomy): domain Bacteria; phylum Bacillota_I; class Bacilli_A; order Erysipelotrichales; family Erysipelotrichaceae; genus Floccifex. The sequence continues at coordinate 5,408 of JAGHTX010000171.1, read as the reverse complement.
ATTTGGATTTTGAAGTACGATACCTACTTTTTCGGCTCTTTCCTTGATAGTAAAATCCGAAAGATCTTCCCCATCTAAGATTAACTTTCCGCTGTCTTCGGTTTCAAATCCCGTGATAATTTTTGATAGTGTGGATTTTCCTGCCCCATTTTTTCCAACGATGGCCAACATTTCTCCACGATACACATTCGCATTTACATGATCCAGAATGGTTTTCTTTCCATCGTAGCTGAAACAGATATCTTTTATTTCTAAAATTGGATCTTTACAAGTTTCTACAACTTCCGGTTTATTTTCTTGTAGCCAGTTTTCCAAGTATGGTTTTACAATTCCCATATCTAGGGTTTCTAAGCTGGCTGGTCTTAATTCTTCACTTATTGGAACATTTGCGTATTTACAAGCGGTTAAATACAATGGTTCACGAATTCCCATTTCCACAAGAATATCGCTTGCCAAAACCTTATCAGGTGTATCATCCATGGCAATGGTTCCCTCATTTACCACGATAATTCGATCGACATTACGATATAGTACATCTTCTAAACGGTGCTCGATAATAACAATTGTTTTTTCTTCTTTTTGAATTTGGTCAATCAGTTCAATGGCCACTTGTCCTGTTTTTGGATCCAGGTTGGCCAAAGGTTCATCAAACAATAAAATACGAGCTTCATTGACCATGACCCCACCAAGGGCACATCTTTGTTTCTGTCCTCCAGATAATTCATAAGGAGCCTGATCAATGAAAGAGTCCATATCGACCAAGTGCGAAATTCTAGATACACGTTTAAACATTTCTTCCTGGTCCATACAATCGTTTTCCAAGGCAAAGGCAATGTCTTCCCCAACAGTTAGACCAATAAATTGTCCATCGCTGTCTTGTAGAACCGTTCCAATCTTTTGCGATAAATCAAAGATACCGTGTTCCTTTGTATTATATCCATCAATAATCAAATCTCCCGTAATAGTTCCTGTATAAGAATATGGATTCAATCCATTTAAACAGTTTCCCAACGTACTTTTACCGCACCCAGAAGGTCCAACAATTAGAATTTTTTCGCCTTCATAGATGGTTAGATTGATATCATGTAATGTAGGTTCCGCCTGGACACGATACTGATAACTAAAGTTTTTAAATTCAATAATCGGTTTTTTCATAGTATGTAAAAAAGGATAAGCATAATGCTTACCCTATATCCTTTCTATTCTTTCGTAAGAGATCCTGTTTTAGTACGTGTTTTACTATAAGCTAATAATAAGATGTATCCAACGACTACAGAAGTAATCGCATCTACCGCAAAAGCAACGAATCCTTGTGTAAATACTAAGTTAGCTGGTTCTCCATACATAACGATGTCTAGTCCAGGAGCAACTAAACACCAAGCTACCGCATTTCCAATCACTGTCCAAAGTACAAATTTAACAACTTCTTTTGTTCCAAATTCTCCTTCTTCAATGTTGATTTGGTAGTAAGCCACACCAGCAATTAATCCAGATACACCGCTGGCAACGATCCATGACCACCATGGTGATCCATAAGCGATAAAGTCATTTAAAGCGTGACCAATAAATGCAGTTAAGAAACCACAAACAGGTCCAAATAATACACCAAAGAAAGTTGAAATTCCATACGCAATTTGTAAGTTCGTTTCTGGAACTGGTGATGGAATTTTCACAAACATAAACAAGACTAAGAATAATGCAGCACCTAACCCAGTGGCTACGATCATCTTTGTAGAAAATAAACTCTTCTTCATTTTTTTATCCTCCAAATAATATCTATAAAAATTGTAGTAAAGTGGAAGATATTTGTCAAATTCAAACAAGAAAAGTAAAACTTTTAAGACAAACAAAAAAAGAGATAAAGCCGTCTATCCCTTTTTTTGTAGCGAAACATGCTAGTTGAACTTATTCTATCTCTTTTTGTATAGATATAGTTATGTTAACTGATGTGTAATCTTCTGTCAATTTTTTTGACAATTTCAGTGATTCATCACATAATTCACATAATTTAAAGAAAATTAGGAAATTTGTAATGTTCTATGATATAATGATTTAACAGAGATTTACTTAAACTAAATACCCATACTCGTTTATTAAATCTCGAATACCCGTTATATTCTACCGAAAGCTTTTTTCAAATGATATCTTCATAATCTTACAATCATTCCTAAACTCAAAAAACCACTCTGTAAGAAAAATCATTCCATATATGTTTTCGGTAGGATATTTTTTTTATGCCATTTGAAAAAGGAACTTCATGTTGAAGTTCCCTATTTTTTTTATTCAGCAGCTTTTGCAGCTTCGATGATACGTTTAGCGATAGATTCTGGAACAGGATCGTAACGGTTCATAGATGTAGAGTAAACACCTAAACCTTGAGTCATTGAACGAAGTTCTACAGAGTAGCGGCTGATTTCCGCCATAGGTACTGTAGCTTCAATGATTTGGTTTCCTTCTTCTGGTGTCATACCCATGATAGCTCCACGACGTTTGTTTAAGTCACCGATTACTGTACCAGTGTATTCATCAGGAACTGTGATAGTAATGTCCATGATAGGTTCTAGAAGGATCGGACGACATTTTTCCATACCAGCTTTGAATGATAAGTGAGCAGCTGTTTTGAATGCCATTTCGTTTGAGTCTACATCGTGGTATTTACCATCTAATAATGTAGCTTTGATGTTAACCATCTTATATCCAGCTAGAGGACCTTTAACAACGCATTCACGAAGTCCAGTTTCTACGGCTGGGAAGTATTGTTTAGGAACAGCTCCACCAAATACTTTTTCATCGAATACTAATTCTAATTCATCTGGATTTGGTTCATATTCTACGAATACGTGACCGAATTGTCCGTGACCACCAGATTGTTTTTTGTGACGTCCTTCACCGATTGCTTTTTTAGTGATAGTTTCACGATAAGTGATCTTTGGATTTGATAATACAACTTGTACTTTGTATTTTGATTGTAATTTACCTAAGATAACATCGATGTGTTGATCACCGATACCATAGATAACTGTTTCTTTTGTTTCTTTGTTGTTGACAACTTTGAAAGTTGGATCTTCTTCTTGAAGTCTTGCTAAACCATTTGATAATTTATCTTCATCGTTCTTAGTTTTTGGAGAAACGGCTTGTCCATACATTGGAGTATCGAATACGATAGCTGGAGCAATGACTCTGCGATCTTTTGCACTTAATGTATCGTTAGTGTTAGTGTATTGAAGTTTAGTTACGGCACCAATGTCACCAGTAAATAATTTACCAGCTGCTGTTTGATATTTACCTTTGATGATAAATACATCACCGATTTTTTCAGTTTTACCATTATTAGCGTTGATAACTGTAGAATCACTATTTAATACACCACTTAATACTTTGATATATGAAATCTTACCTACGAATGGGTCAGCGATTGTTTTGAATACTTGAGCTGTTAATGATTCATCTTCAAGAGTCATCATTTCTTCTTCGTCACCTTCAGGTGTAGTTGCAGTGTATAGACCTTGTTCAGAATATGTTGGGAAGTAACCTACGATTAAGTCCATTAAACGTTGAATACCGATAGATTGAGCAGCAGAACCAGAATATACTGGACGGATTTCACCATTTCTTACCCCAATACGAACACCTTTTGTTAATTCAGCATCTGTGAATTCTTCACCAGAGAAGAATTTTTCCATTAATTCATCATCACCCATCGCAACAGCTTCAGCGATTTGATCTTTGTATTCAGCAACGATATCTTGCATATCTTCTGGAACTGGTTGAGCAACATCGCCTTCGGCTTTAGGTCCTTTATAGTACCAAGCTTTGTTACGAATAATGTTTACAGAACCAATGCAGTCACCATTTTCAACGATTGGGATTTCGAAAGGAATAACGCTCTTACCAAATTCTTCACGAAGTTTTCCGAACGCATCTTCGAAGCTAGTTCCTTCTTCGTCTAATTTGTTGATGAAGAAGATTGTAGGTTTCTTAGCAGCAACGGCTTGTTTGAAAGCTAATCTAGTACCAGATTGTAATACATCTTTGGCATTGGCAACGATTAAGCAGCTATCTCCAACTGCGAAACCGGCTTGTTTTTCACCAACGAAGTCTAAGTAACCTGGAGTATCGATAAAGTTAATTTTACATTCATCCCATTCGATTGGAACGATAGATGTATAAACGGAAACACCACGACGAATTTCTTCAGCGTCAAAGTCGATCATTGAACTACCTTCGCTAGTTTTTCCAAAACGATCGGTAGCTTTAGTGTAATACAACATAGCTTCTAGAACGGCTGTTTTACCAGCACCACTGTGTCCTAATACTGTAACGTTTCTTACTTCAGAACTTAAATAGTCTCTCATGGTCGCTTCCTCCTACTTTAATAATGGCTCTAATTGAGCACGACAGTGTTCACGTACATAATCCAATGCAACGTTACCTTGTTTGTCTTTCATATCTTTATCAGCACCATACGCTAATAATTTTTCGATTAAACTTGGGTATCCACCATAAGCAGCTCTCATTAAAGCTGTAACACCATTATTATCAAATAAGTTTACATCGGCGTTTCTATCAAGAAGGATTGCGATTGTATCACGTTTGAATGCGATACAAGCTTCCATTAATGCAGTACGTCCCACTTCGTCTTGGGCATTGATATCAGCACCAGCATCTAATAATACGTTAACGCAACGGTCACGTCCTAATAATGCAGCACGCATAAGAGCAGTTCTTCCACGATCGTCTTTCGCATTTACATCGGCTCCAGCTTCGATCAAGGCTTTTAAAATTGTACGGTTACCTTTTTTTGCTGCAGACATGATAGCTGTTTTTCCTTTGTATCCAACTAAATTAACATCGGCTCCATTGTCAATTAATACTTGCACGATTTCTTTGTAGTCACGTTTAGCAGCGATTTCAAGTGCTAATTTACCATCTGCATCGGCGATATTTACATCTGCCCCAGCTTTAATTTGACTACATACCATTGGGAAGTTCCCTGTTGTAACTGCGTCCCAAAAAACGCGATTGAAATTTTGATCCATATACTTTTCCTCCTTAAGAATCAAAAAAACTGGACGAACTACATACGACACAACGTACGTTTACACCCAGTCATTATATAAAAAGAGAGACTTAACACTCACAGTTCCGATTTTATTATTTACTCTTCCTTGAACATTGCTTACCATGTTAACCACTCCTTTCGAACGTAGTTTCATTATAAAGGAATCCAGGATATTATCAAATCAAGTACCAAGTAGGACAAATAATCGACCAAATAAGCCACTTTGCCTGTCCAAGTTGGTAAAACTATGAGAAATGGCAATGAATTAATTACTAAACTCTCTATTCTCTTTTATTCGTTGCATTTATCTTTTTCCATAATTTGCTGAATTTATAATCTATTTTTT
>JAGHTX010000093.1 GCA_018065105.1 Bacillota bacterium | reverse complement strand
GGATAGAGCATGCGCCTTCTAAGCGCACGGTCAGGGGTTCGAATCCCTTCCAGGACGCCATTTTTTTTATCTCCAACTTCCGAAAGGAAGTTTTTTTACTTCTATAAAGAAGGAAGTACGCAATATAGAATACACCATTTTTCAGATTATTTGAAGTTTTCTTTTTTTCATTATAAGATAATTTGGTGAAATTGGCAGAATATATATCATTTCTAATGCATTTTAAGCCCATAGTTAAGGTGTATTCGTTGATTATTTGACTTTCTTGTGATATAGTTACATTTGCGCTAGGAGGATAGTTATGAATTCATATTATCAATCTTGCTTAGATGAAATAAAGCGATTATTAAATGAAGATAAGATCCAAGTAGCACATGAGATGATTTGTCAGGAATTATCGATGCCCTACATCCCACAGGATGCTCTAGACGCTTTAAACGAATTAAAAATGGATTGTGTGTCTAGAATGGACGTTCCAGTTAAGAATTTAGAACTGGAAAATCTAATTAATGGAAATGCACAGGCACAAGAAAAGGCAGTTTCCTTAGTACAGGGAATGAACCTTCGTATGGTTCATGATGAAGTTCAGCAATTGTTGAATTCAAAGGTACTTCTTGATGAATTTAAAGGGGAATTGATTGAGGCTCTTATTGAGCAGAAAATTGATGAACCATATATTATGGAAAAAGAAGGATTACAAATCACTTTTGTTCCAAGTTCCATCCTTCCGGCAAATGAGGATGAAACAATTCAGGAAGCAAAGGTGCTATTTGACCAATGGTTCTCAAACGAAAATCCAAGTTTCTACCATTTCTGTTTACGCTTATTAGAACAAGAAATATTAGAATCTAGACCGTTTGATTTTACCGAACTGGATGCGACATCTTTAGCAAAATCCATAGTCCGGTTAGTGTTGAATGCCTTTGGACAATCCGACCAATTTGCGGCGTTTGTGTATATTCACAATCTGCAAGATATAGCGGATGTACCGCTAAACATTGAAAAGCGAGGAGAAAACAATGAATAGTAATTGGACTTTAAAAGAAAAATCAACTGGTGAATTAGTAGTTACTGTTGATGGTGACATGTGGAAAAAAGCACAAAAGAAAGCATTTAATTCTTTAAAATCACGTATTAATATCAACGGATTCCGTAAAGGAAATGTACCTGATGCATTAATTCGTAAACAAATCGGAAATAAAAACATTTTACAAGCTGCAGCAGACGAAATTGCTAACCAAGCATTACAATTCGGATTAGATGATCAAAAATTAGAATTAGTAGATCGTCCATCATACGATGTTAAAGAAGTAAGCGCTGAAAGTGCAACATTAACATTCGCTTGTGTAGTTGCTCCAGAGGTTAAATTAGGAGACTACAAAGGATTAGAAGTTGCTAAAGAAGCTGTAGAAGTTACAGATGAAGAAGTAGAAAACGAAATCAAAAACATCCAATCACGTAAAGCTGACTGGGTAATCCGTGAAGAAGACGAAGCTGCTCAAAACGGTGACCAAGTAGTAATCGATTTTTTAGGAAAAATCGATGGTGTTCCATTCGAAGGTGGAGAAGGAAAAGAATATCCATTAGAATTAGGTTCAGGATCATTCATCCCTGGATTCGAAGAACAATTAGTTGGTGTTAAATCAGGAGAAACTAAAGTTGTTAATGTAACATTCCCTGAAGATTACCAAGCTGCTGATTTAGCTGGTAAAGCTGCTGATTTCGAATGTACAGTACACGATATTAAATTCAAAGAATTACCTGAATTAGATGAAGAATTCATCAAAGGTTTAAACCGTGAAGGTGTTGAAACTTTAGATCAATTAAAAGAAAATGTAAAAGCTGAAATTACAACTCGTAAAGAAAATGCAGCTGATGAACAATTCACAAATGCTTGTTTAAAAGCAGCAGCTGACAATGCAACTGTAGAAATTCCAGAAGTAATGATTACTTCAGAAGTTCAAAGAATGTTCCAAGATTTCGCAAACCGTATGCAACAAAGCGGATTCACAGTAACTCAATTCTTAGAAGCTACTGGACAAACTAAAGAAGACATGCTTGCATCAATGCGTGAAGAAGCTGAAGAAAGAGTTAAAAACAGCTTAGTATTAGAAGCAATCGTTAAAGCAGAAGGTTGCGAAGTAAGCGATGAAGATATCAACGCTGAATTCGACGAAATGTCAAAAATGTATGGAATGGAAGTTGAAGAAGTTAAGAAATACGTTTCTATCGACAACATGAAATACCAATTATCAACTCAAAAAGCATTAGACTTGATTAAAGAATCAGTTAAGTAATAAAATTAAAAACGAATAGAAATTAAAAAGGCGCTAGTCGCCTTTTTATAGAATAAGGAGGATTAAAAATGAGTCAAACATATCCTTTAGTCTGTACACGTGGAGTGGTAGTGTTTCCAGGTCAAGATTTAGTTATTGATGTGGGTAGACCTGCCTCTATGGATGCAGTCAACAATTCGCAAGACAACTATGACAAAAAAATCTGTTTATTTTCTCAAAAGGAAGTAAAAACAGATTCTCCGAAGATTGATGACATTTATTCAATCGGTACATTATGTGAAATCCGTCACATTCGTCGATTTGACAATTTTCTACGTGTAAAATTCCGTGGTATCTCACGTATTTCTATGGAACAATGGGTGGAAGGTGCTTCTAGCGATATGGCCGAAGTAAAACTATTGGAAAGCGTAGAACAAGATAAAACAGAAGAAACTGCATTAGTTCGTATCTTAGCCAGCAAGTTTGAGGGCTTAACTGAATCTGAAAAAGTATTCTCAAAAGAATTAATGTTAGAAATGTCTCGTGGAATTGATCCAGCACAATTGAGTGATAAAGCAATTGCTGCATTCCCAATTAGTTTAGAAAGACGTCAACAATATTTAAGCACTTTAGGTATTAACGATCGTTTAGAAATGTTAATTGCGGATATGGAAAAAGAAAAAGCAATGGCTGAAGTGGAACAAAAAATCAATTCAACCGTAAAAGAAAGAATCGATCAAGGACAAAGAGACTATTATTTACGTGAAAAAATGTCGGTAATTCGTGAAGAACTTGGGGACACACAAGATCAAAGTAAGGAAGCTGCCGAAATTCGTAAACGTTTAGCGGAAAATCCATATCCACAAAATATTAAGGATAAAGTATTAGAAGAACTTTCTCGTTATGAAATGTTACCAATGGCAAGTGGAGAAACAGGTGTTATTAAAACCTATATCGACTGGTTAATGGACATTCCTTGGTGGAAAGAAACAGATGACAACGAAGATTTAAACGCAGCACAAAATATTTTAGATGAAGATCACTTTGGTTTGGAAAAAGTCAAAGAAAGAATCATGGAATACTTGGCTGTTAAACAAATGACCAAATCTTTAAAAGCGCCTATTATTTGTTTAGTAGGACCTCCAGGAGTTGGGAAAACTTCTTTAGCGAAATCTGTAGCTCGTGCATTGGATCGTAAATTCGTAAAAATGTCATTGGGTGGGGTTCGTGATGAAGCTGAAATTCGTGGACACCGTCGTACATACTTAGGTTCTATGCCAGGACGTATTATCCAAGGTATGAAGAAGGCAGGTGTTGTTAACCCCGTATTCTTAATCGACGAAATCGATAAAATGGCTAGTGACTATAAGGGAGATCCAAGTAGTGCGATGTTAGAAGTATTAGACCCTGAACAAAACTATTTATTCAGTGATCACTATATTGAAGAACCATACGATTTATCAAAGGTTTTATTTATCGCAACAGCTAACTATTTAGAAAACATTCCGCCTGCATTACGTGACCGTTTAGAAATCATTCAATTATCTAGTTATACAGATATTGAAAAAATTAACATTGCCAAAGAACACTTAGTTCCAAAACAATTAAACGAAAATGGATTAAAAGCTGCACAATTCAAAATTGCTGACGATATGCTTCTATATTTAATTCGTTATTACACTCGTGAAGCTGGTGTGCGTCAATTGGAAAGAACCATTGCGACATTATGCCGTAAGACTGTATTAGAAGTATTAAAGAATGGTAAAAAATCCGTTACGGTGAATAAAAAACGTATTAAAGAATGGTTAGGAAACGAAAAGGTTGACTACGGTAAGAAAGAAAAGAAAGACCAAGTAGGTACAGTTACGGGTCTAGCATACACTAGCTTTGGTGGAGATATTCTTCAAATCGAAGCGAACAAGTTTGAAGGAAAAGGTCGTTTAACTTTAACTGGACAACTTGGTGATGTTATGAAGGAAAGCGCAAGCATTGCTCTTGACTACATTAAAGCGCACGCTAAAGACTACCAAATCGATCCAAAAGTTTTTGAAACAAACGATGTACACATTCACGTTCCAGAAGGAGCTGTACCAAAAGATGGACCTAGCGCTGGAGTTACAATGACAACGGCTTTAGTTTCTTGTTTCTCTGAAAAACCAGTAAAAGCGAACTTAGCCATGACTGGAGAAGTAACTCTAAGAGGTAATGTATTACCAATTGGAGGATTAAAAGAAAAATCATTGGCAGCCCACCGTTCTGGTATTGAAACCATTATTATTCCAAAACAAAACGTGAAAGATTTAGATGACATTCCTCAAGAAGTCAAAGATTCTATTACTTTTATTCCGGTTTCAACGGTAAAACAAGTATTAGAAAATGCATTGGTATAAAAATGATTAGTACTTTTGTGACAAGTAGTTTGAATAAGGCAGGTTGGCCCGATTCGAACTTACCAGAGATTGTTGTTGTAGGTCGTTCAAACGTTGGGAAAAGTAGTTTTATAAACGCTTTAACTGGAAAAAAGAAACTTGCGTATGTAGGTAGTACACCTGGTAAAACACGTATGATCAATTTCTTTGACATTGATTCCACTTGGATGTTGGTCGATGTACCTGGATATGGGTATGCAAAAATGAGCAAAGAGATGATCGTGAAAATGGGAAATATGATGGATGAATACTTCAACGAAAGAAGTCAGATTTCCTGTGTTATTCAGTTGGTCGATGCACGTCATGAACCAACGAAAGATGATAAGGAAATGATTCAAATGATGAAGGAATTAAATTATCCAATCATCATTGTTGCCACAAAGGTGGATAAGATTCCTAAGACAAAGCGAATTAAAGCACTAAAGGAAATCTCTCAATCCCTACAGCTTCCATTAAAAACGATTTATGGTGTAAGCAGCACAGAAAGAATCGGTTTTGATGAAGTTTTCGCAAAAATCCAAGAATACATTTAGGAAGTGAGAAAATCACTTCCTTTTTCTTGTGGGCAAAAAAAATAAGAGGAAACCTCTTATTTACATGCAACGCCAGAATTTTGCGCATTTTTTAAAAATTTCTTAAAGTTCAAATCTTCCTTGGTAGAATTGGTGAATCCAAGAACATCTAGAACTTCGCTATCTGCCTTTTCTAAATTGATTTCTACATCAATGTTCAAAGCGGTTTTATCGTATTTTGTTTTGACAGTAACACCTTTATTATCACTACTAAACCCTAATTGTTCCAGAACATTTGACGCTGTAGATTTCTTGATATTATCTGAAACTTTAGATAGATCATATCCAAGTTTTTTATAGTCCAATGAAATATGATAATTCACTTTCGTGATGGTATCTTCTGGAGCCGTTACGGTAAAATCAATTTTCATTCCTTCGGCTGCATCAAAAGAACATGCCGCAGTGTGTGCAGATTTCGAGTCGGAAGAGCATCCTACTAGTAAGAAAAGGGCAAATAGACCGGCTATAAGTTGTTTTTTCATGGAATTCTCCTCCTTTTTCACATCCATCTACTATCATATCATTTTTTTTAAATTCTGCATTAAAAAAGTCTGAAATGAATTCAGACTATTGTTTATCGTATTGTTTCAATTCAATGCTCTTTGTATCAAAATGAATGAAAATTTGGAAAGCGTAGTTATCATCGCTTGTGTCCCAGATTTCAACAAACTTAGGTGTGACTTCAATAATAATTTCGCTATCTTCATGTGAGTACTTATTGTAGCTTCCCCATAAAAACTTTTTATATAAAGTTTCGAACTTACGATCTTCTTCTTCGACAACAAGTCCTTTGTTTATAGCTGTTCCTTCAATTTGTACACCACTCCAACAAAGTGCTACCTGTGGATTTTGATACAGTTGTTGGGTCTTTCTAAAGTTTTTATCGGTTTTAAAATATACCTTATTGTCGTAAAATAAACAGCTGACATTTCTTACCATTGGATAGTTGTCAACACAGCTTGCCAAAGCCATGATCTTCCAATCTCCAAGTTTTTCAAACATGATTTCTACGGCTTGTTCAAATGTAAGGTTTTTATTGATACTAAATTGCATATTGTTTTTCTCCTATTGAATAAATTTTTTAATTGGGTTTGAGATTCTCTTGTATAAGAAGAAGGTAATGACACTAGATACAGCTCTTGAGATCAAGTTGAAAGGAATGACCGAAAAAGCAACAAAAGTAAGTTTTGTACTGATCAATGGGTTAACCGCATTACAGATTCCTAAGATTGATTCCCATGACATTCCATATAGGTAAATATAAGCTGGGAAAATTAAGTATAGATTTGTGAAAATGGCGATAAATACACTTAATAAGCTACCTAATGTCAAACCAATAATAGCACCTTTTTTGGTACGATTCTTACGATAGTAAAGAATCGCAGGTAGAACATAAGCACAACTTAAGATAAAGTTTTGCACTTCTCCAGTAAACATTGAGCTTGTTCCTTTAAAGACTAAGATCAATCCTAATTTTACGACAATGATCAAGATTGCTCCTAGAGGACCTAAGATAAAACCTCCAACAATTTCTGGTAAAGCAGAAAAGTCAAAGCTGGCGAAAGGTGACAATACTGGAATGCTAAAGCTAAAGTATTGTAGGACAAACGCTACTGCTCCCATAATGGCTGCCATACTGATGACACGGATACTCGAATTCTTCATAAACTATTTCCTCCTGTGAATTCAAAAAGCTAATAATACCGCCTAAAGAAAAAACGTGTACCAATATAAAAAGGGCACACGAGTTCAGAAAGATTTTCTTGTCTTTTCTCATCCGGACTTTGATAATTACATTATCGATCACCGTCGGTTTCTGAATTTCACAGAATCGGCCTGCATCACAGGTTCATGGACTATACCATCGGTAGGGAGTTGCACCCTGCCCCAAAGACGTTATAATTAACTTGTACGTAGTAATCATAGCGATTTATAGTTATATTGTCAATAAATTCGCTCTTAGGAGGGACAAGGATGAAATTAGCAATGATTTTTCCGGGGATAGGTTACACATTTGATAAGCCCCTGTTATATTACTCACAAAAACTGTTGAGTTCGGAATATGAAGTGATTCGTATCCAATACGGACAACTTCCAAAAATAGATATCAAAGATGTCTTTGAAATTGCCTATCAAAGAGTATGGGAAATGTATAAAGATTTTGATTTTTCTAAATACGATTCTATTGTGTGCATATCCAAAAGTGTAGGGACTGCTATTTCTACACGTCTGGATCAAAACTTAAATCTACAGGCAAAACATGTATTGTATACACCCATTGAGATTACATTTCGTTACGCCCGCAGCGGGATAGCCTTTAGTGGTACGAAGGATCCATGGGTAGATTTTTCAATTGTGCAAAACAATTGCGATACATACGATATTCCTCTTTATGTGTATCCGGACTGTAATCATTCATTGGAATGCCAAAATATCGAAAAGGATATTCAAACAATCCAAGAAGTCATGAAATACACACTAAAGTTCTTAGAAACTTTGTGATATAATGAATATCCTAGAAATTGAGGTGACCCACTATGTTTATTCAATTTACTTGTAAAGAATGTAATGAGAAAAAGAAAAATGAAATATATGAAGTATTAGGCGCTCTTTGTCAAAGAGAACAAATTCAAATTGAAGATACAGGAGATATGGTTAAAATCAGTGCCTGTCCGCAAGGTATCATCAAGGTTGTCGAAGAAGATGACAACATTGTATTGAGTGCGAATACACGGTATGCCGGAGCAGGATTTCACGCTTTCGTGGTTGATTTTTGTCAGGATATTGCGGAAGAATTTGCCAACGAAACCGGAAAGTTCGATTTATACGATGATCTAAAATACGATGAAGATGGAGATTTTGATCGTCTTCAACAATTGTATGAAGATGAAGCCGAATACCTTCGCAGTGTGTTATTAGAAAATCCTCGTTTCCGTAAACAAAACTATTTATACGAAGAAACTTTCTTCTTACCATTGGAAAAAGACAATCACATTCATACAATTCTTGGTAGTGTAAAAGAAGAAGCGTTCCAAAATAAAGATATTCAAGAATTAATGGATTATTTTTATGTTTGGAATGAATGGGATAAAGACGCTCGATTCTATAGAAACTGTGCTTTATACCTTTTGGCCAAAGAAGGTGTTGGACAATACACAATGATGAATGAGCATACGGAAAAACAAGCTCGTTTAATTTGTGATTATATTGAATTGGCTTATGAAAAAGATCCAAATATTGCTCTTCCAATCGATGAATACGATGAATTAATTCATGAATTGGAACGGGATAATAAATTATCCAATCCAAAGCTTATGAATCAAACAATCGATCAATATAAGAAAAAAGATGTATATCACTTATATAAGGATCTTAAGATTGTGGCCGATGGAGCTTGTGAAAGAAATGTGGATTTTGTATCTGATTCTTTATGTTTAATGTCACCATTTATTGATGAAAACTGGGACTATTTGTTGCAGGCAAGTCCAAACGGAGATATCCTTCTTCGTAAGGAAGAAGTAGAAAAAGCTCCAACAAAAGAAAAAGATCAAAAAGCCATTCAAATGGTAGAATATCAGGAAAATGGTATATACTATATTGAATCAAAAGTAACAGAAAAGAAGGATGTCATGTATATTCGTACCGTATGTGCTGATGCAAAATGGCTTCCTTACTTAAAAAGATGTATACAAGAAAGTACATTTCAAAAGGAATAATATATGTGCTGATGGAAACGTCAGCATTTCCTTTTTATAGATGGAGAATTGAAATATGGAAAATATATTAGATACTTTAAATCAGAACCAGAGAGAAGCGGCAACAACCATCGACCAGCATGTTCGTATTGTTGCGGGAGCCGGAAGTGGGAAAACACGTGTATTAATGGCACGTATTGCCTACTTAATTGAAGAAATTGGGATATTTCCCAATCGTATCATGGCAATCACATTTACCAACAAAGCAACCAATGAGATGAAAGACAGACTTCATGCCTTAGTAGGAGAAGCTGCCCAAAGAGTGCGCATTTCGACAATCCACGCCCTTTGTGTACGTATTCTTCGTGAAGATGGAGAAGTTTTAGGCTATCCTAAGGGATTTACAATTTTTGATACCGATGATCAAAAACAAGTATTACGTCCTATTTATAAGAGTCTGGAAATTGATCAAAAGAACCATCCAATGCCAAAGGTCTTGAGCTATATTTCTGCCAATAAAAGTGCACATGTAGATCCAGAACAGGCAAAGAATCTAGCTATGGGACCTGATCAACAGCTTCATGCCAAGATTTATCGTCGTTATGAAGAAAAACGAAAAGAAATGATGGCGATGGATTTTGACGATCTACTAGTAGAAGCTCAAAGACTGCTTCGAGATAGTTTACCGGTTCGTGAAAAATGGCAAAAACGTCTGGATTATATCCATGTTGACGAATTTCAAGATGTGGACCCTGTGCAATACAGCATTGTTCGTATGTTAACTGGAAAAGATACAATCCTTTGTGTCGTTGGGGATCCAGACCAAACAATCTATACATGGCGTGGAGCTAGTGTGGACATTATTTTGAAATTTAATCAAGATTTCCCGGCTTCCAAAACCATTATTTTAAATCAGAACTATCGTTCTACAAAGCCGATTCTAGATGCTTCAAACGCATTAATTACCCACAATAAAAATCGTATTAAAAAAGATTTGTACACAAATATTGAAAGCGGTAAAAAGCTTGTCATCAAAGCTTGTATGCAGGAAGAAGAGGAAGCTTTATTTATCGCTCGTTCCATTGCGGAACATAAAAAGAGTGGACTCGATCTAAAAGATATGGCCATTCTTTATCGTTCTAACTATTCTTCTCGTATGTTTGAACGTGTTTTGCGTAAGGTGAGCATTCCTTACGTTATTTATGGAGGCATTCGTTTCTACGAAAGACAGGAAATCAAAGATGCCCTTTCTTATTTGAAACTTTGTACCCTTCCTACCGAAGAAGATCCAAAACAGTTGTCGTTGGATTTAGCCGTATTACGTGTCATCAACCAACCAAAACGTTCCATTGGTGCTAAAAGTGTGGAAACCATTCGTGAACAGGCGGAAATGCGTGGAATCAACATGTTGGAAGTACTTCGTGATCCACAAGGATTATCGGCTGCCATCGTAAAAAAGTGTAAAGGGTTTGTTGAACTGATTGATCGCGTGCGTGCACATAGAGATGATTATTCTTTAGAAGACTATCTAGAATATGTATTAACAGAATCTGGCTATATTGCGATGCTAGAAGAAGAAAAGGAAGAAGAACGTTTAGCCAACCTTTCGGAATTAAAAGCCGATATTGCGTTGAGCTTAATAGAAACACCGGATTTAACATTAGAAGAATATCTACAAAATATAGCTTTATTTACTGACAAAACCGAAGAAGATAAAAAAAGCCATGTCTCTTTAATGACGGTCCATGCCGCCAAGGGATTAGAGTATGATATCGTATATTTGGTAAACTTTAACGAATCCATTTTCCCAAGTGCTAGAGCCATTCAGGATGGTGGAAACAATGGATTAGAAGAAGAAAGACGTCTGGCTTATGTAGCGATGACGCGTGCTCGTAAAGAATTGTTTATTTCTTATAATAGCGATTATTCCTACATGTTGGGCTCACATAAAACTCCTTCGCGTTTCCTTATGGAAATTCCTAAGGATTGCGTGGAACAACCAGAAAAACCAAAGACAGCTGTTTCTTCAGTAGCGCATACACCAGCTTCAAGCAATGTAGCTGTTTCGAGTGGAAATAAAAAAGCTAAATACAAAAAAGGAGATTTGGTTATTCATGCGGTTTATGGAGAAGGTGTTGTCTTAAAGGTAGAAGGCAATGTTGTGAATGTAGCCTTTGCGCATGGAATTGGTGTAAAAAAATTGAATGCGTTACATCCTTCTTTGAAGAAAGGATAGTAAAATAAGGCCCGAAGGTGTATTATATTTTGGACTAGTGTTTTTTCTAGTCCGAATATGGAACGATTCGATTGTAAAAATTATTTTATATATAGGAGGTTGAAAATGCGCAAAAGCAGTATTTTATGTTTAGGCTTATCGTTAGTGTTATCATTAACCGCTTGTTCTAACACAAATACGAATGAATCCCAACCTTTAAAAGAAGGGGATTACGCTGCCATTTTACCATATGAAACAAGTACAACTCGTGTAAAGCACGTTGGGTTATTCAACGACTTGGATTTCCGTCTTCAAATTGAAACGGGATTGATGAATCTTTCGAAAGATTATTTTGATCCAAATGAAGTTGGATATAAGACACACCAATATTTGACATATGATGAATTGGATGCGACAAATGGTTCTCGTGGATTATTGGGTACATTAAGAGATGACAACCCCAATGGGTTAAACCCAACTACTGGAGAAGAATTTGATACAGGAAACGGTATTGCGATAGGTCCAGTATTGTTGATGGATGCATATGAATTGGATTTTTATTCAAAAGATAAATTAAAAGGAATTTCGGTTTCCTTAGTTATGAACTCTTATGCTGAAGTAGATGGTGAAAACGTAGATATTACGAACAAGCAAATGAAATCCTATGTTGAAGTAACTTGTAACAAGATGGTTAACTTCATGCGTAGTCGTTATAATGATATTGGAAACAAGATTCCAATCTATATAGCGATTTTTACTGTAGATAAAAAAGGATTTGGAGCATACGCTTACGATACTTTCTATCAAGGATATGCAGGAAAGTGTCAGGAATTACAACAACAGTATTTTGATTTACCAACCAGTGCTGCCCGAGAATACGATGAAGAATTATATAATACATTTGTTAACTATCGTGAAAAAGTTTCGAATGTTTTACCAGACTCGGCTTATGTAACAGCAGAAATTATGTACCAGAACAAAGCGTTGGCTCGTATGGAAATTCATATTACGGCTACTGGAAAAACAGCTGGGGAATTATTAGCAGTTTCCCAAGCGGCGCGAGAATATTTATCGATGTTTGACCGTACGGATTGTCGTTATTTGGTTCGTATCGAAACAGGTGGGGAAACGTTTACCTTAATTGAACGAGATCCAGGTACAACAAAAACAAATGTTATTAGTACGCTATAATTTTATGTAACGTGATATAAACTTTTGTGCTATAATTTTTTAGGGAGTGTATAAATATGGCTATCTTTAATAAATCTAATGCGAAAAAAACAAAACCAAAACAAGGTCACAAGTTAGTATGGTTCTCTTTGGTTGTAATTGCAATCCCATGTCTTATTGTTGCGATTGTATTGCTTCAAAGTATGGGAGCTCAAAATAATCCGGTAAGTGGAAATCGTTTCTCAAAAAATGATTTAAATCCATCTATATCAAAAGCTGAAATGAACACGGTTCGTGATGCTGTTGCATCAAATGTTTCCGATATTGAAAACATCACAATTAATCTTAAGAGTGCAACTTTAAGAATTAATGTGAATGCGGATGATTCAGTAAATGAAGAAGATGTAGTTAAGATGGTAGATGCGATTTATGATCAAGTGAATACAGTATTACCTATCGACGAATATTTCACAAATCGCGAAAACTCTAAAATGTACGACTTAGAAATAAACGTTTATAACTGGTTAGTAGATGATAATCACCCAGATGGACAAATCTATATCCAATGCACAAAGACAGGTGCTGGGGAAAAAGTTGTTGACAATTTAACTTCTCCTAAGGATGTAGACCTAGTTAATTCTATTACTCGTACAGGAGAAAAAGTTGAAGTTAAGGAAGAAAAAGAACCTGTACAAGCTGTTGATGAATGGGGTAATCCAGTTTTCGATGAAAATGGAAACCCAGTTTACGAAACAGAAGACGAAGAAGTTACTGAATAAGAAAGTGGATCGACCACTTTCTTTTCTTATTTTCTCGGGGATGGTATAATATGCCCGAGGGAAAACTATGGAAGATGCATATAATTTATTTTTACCAAAGTCTAGATTTTCTAGCTTTTATTTAACGTTTTGTGGAAAGTCAAAATGTGCACCTAACCACTTTTTTGGACCGCATGTACGTGAAAATTATATTCTTCACTATATAACAAGTGGGAAAGGGTTATATAGAATTGGAAAGAGAGAATATACGCTGGAAGCTGGGCAATGTTTTTTGATTGAACCAAACGTATTAACTTACTATCAAGCCGATAGTGAAAATCCATGGAGTTATGTATGGATTGCTTTTTCTGGCAGCAAAGCCAAAGACTTTATTTTAGATATCGGTCTAGGAGATGGAAAAGTAATTTTTAACACATCGTATGGCAATGAAATTGAACAGATCGTAACGGATATGTTGAAGAAGAGCGAAGAGGGCGTATTAAACGATTATAATAGTGAAGCACATTTATTCTCTTTATTCGATTATCTAAAAAGAGAAAGAATTTTCTCGAATACTCAAAAGTCGGATTACGAGAACAGTTATATACAAAGTGCAATAAGTTTTATTAAAGAAAATTATATGAACCAGATTACGGTACAGGATGTTGCGAAATGTGTAAACATCAATCGTAGTTATTTATTTAATCTATTCAAAAAAGAAAGAAATTGTTCCCCACAGGAATACTTAACTCGATATCGTATTGCCAAGGCTAAAGAGTTGCTGGCACAAACCGATTACACCATTGAAACCGTGTGTTATTCTTGTGGATACTCGAGTGCCGTTACCTTTTCTAGAGCTTTTAAAAAGGTAGTGGATCAAACTCCATCCCAGTTTAGACAATTTGAAAGAAATTTCCATAAAGAACAATACGCCAAAGTTCGAAATCAAATAAAAGAGCCGGAATAAAATCCGACTCTATTTTTATTTTCTAACGTGTTTTAAGTGATATTGATAAGAAGTGTATTCTGGAACTTCGCGAGGAATAGGAATTCCCACATGCATCAATACAGAACCAGAAACAGCTTGATCTAGAATATCAATGTAGTACTTCCAATCTGGATTTAATCCACGAGCACGAATATATTCCTGTGGACCGTTTACGGTAAGGTTTGTAACAACGACGCTAATTAAAGCTTCTTCCTTATTCTTTGTTACAGAGGACCAGGCAGTTAAGTTTCCTGGTACAAATGGGTTTGTTAAACGATAGTAATCTCCATAGAAAATGATTGGATAATATTTCTTATATAACTTACTAACTCGTTTACATTCTTTGATTTTCTTCGCTGTTAATTTTGTTGCATCCAATTCATAACCGAATGTTCCACACATTGCGACTGTCCCTTTTGTTGAGATAGGAATGTTAGGGTTTGCTTCCGAAACGTGAGCTCCCATTGTACAGATTGGATATAAGAAAGATGTTCCATAGTGAAGTTTTAAGTTATCGATTGGTTTTGTGTTATCGGAATTCCAGTATTGAGGGAAGTATGTTAACATACCTGGGTCATATCTTCCTCCACCTCCAGAGCATCCTTCAAATAAGATATTTGGGTGTGTTTTTACGATACCATCTAAGATACGATATAAACCTAAAATGTAACGGTGATAAACTTCTCCTTGTCGATTTCCTGGTAATTCGGTTGAGAAAATATCCGTAATAGAACGGTTAACGTCCCATTTTGCGTAGAAAATATTCGCACTATCCAAAATTTTATTGACGCTTTCAATCAAGTAATCTTGTACATCCTTACGAGTAAGGTCTAATACCAATTGGTTTCTAGAACGAACCGCAGGTCTTCCTGGAATCTGCATAGCCCAATCTGGGTGTGCTCTATATAGATCGGAATCTTCACTAACCATTTCTGGTTCAAACCAGATACCAAACTTCAATCCAATATCATTGATTTGTTCTACTAAATTGTTAAGACCACATTTGATTTTATTGGTATTTACATACCAGTCTCCTAGTCCGGAGTTGTCATCGTCACGTTTACCGAACCATCCGTCGTCCATAACCATCAATTCAACACCCATTTTTTTAGCGGCTTTGGCAATTTCTACCAATTTTACATCATCAAATGTAAAGAAAGTAGCTTCCCAAGTGTTGATTAGAATTGGACGATATTCGTGTACAAATTTAGATTTACACATGTTGTTTCGGAAGAAATCATGATACATGTGGGATAATCCAGTGAATCCTTTGTCTGTGAATCCCATTAATACTTCTGGGGCTTCAAATTCTTCACCTGGTTTTAATTCAAAGTCAAACTGTTTGTTGTTGATACCCATCAACATACGTACCTGATCGTATTGATCCAATTCGATTTCGGCTACGAAGTTTCCAGAATATACCAAGGCAGTTCCATAACATATACCAGCATTTTCACGTGTATCCTTATTGCATAGGATTACGAATGGATTTTGTTGGTGTGATGAACTTCCACGTCCTGAAGAAATTGTGTGGATTTGGTGTGTTAATCGTTGTCTTTCTACCTGACGTTCTTGTCCATATCGTCCTGGTAAGTGTAGGACTTCTAAATCGGAACCATTCATGAAGTCTAAACACATAGACATGATTTTTCTTAAGTGAATACTTTCAGAACCACCGTTGATTACCTTAGCACTTCTAGTGATGATTTCTGCTTCTTCGAATACACTGTATAGTAAGACAACTTCAACTTTTGTGATTTCATCTTCTAATACAATTTCTAAAGATTGTACATGATCTTTATCTGTAGAAAAGCTAGCTGGTAATGTCTTTAATTCATATTTTTCATCATAAATTTTAAAACTTTTTACTCTACCGTTGAAAGAATAGCTTCCATCCCCGTTAGATACTTCTATTGAGGAAATACGGAAATCCCCTTGTTGAAGGGTTGAAAATTCTTGTGGTAATGCATCTAGTGAGAAAATACGTTGATTTCTCGCTTCATAAGGGTTTCCTGAGAATCCTCGATCATACTGCATAATTTGATAAGACAAATCTTCGTCTCGCATACTTGGCCCATAGTATAAATGATATAGATAATTTAGTTTTCCAATTTTCATTTGATACGATGAGTTTTTTGTGTGTAAAGAGAATGTTTTTAACTCTTCGTTGTAAATAATTGCCATTTTTTCCTCCTACAAAAAAACACATTTTTCTTTGTACTTCGATTACATTATATAAAGTTTAGCGCTTTCATCCATGTATTCATGTTAGATTAATTAGTATTTTTGTCAATATCTAACATTTTGATAAAAGTTGTTAACAAATATACTCTTTGTTATAATTATGTTGTCTTACAATACATTTGACAAAAAAAATATTAGGTGGGTAGAATATGGAAAAATTGAATAGCAGTAAGCCAATCAATGATTTATATTTACAAGAAAGTAGTAATGGCTATTATTGTAACTTTGAAGAAGTAAAATTATTGTATTGCGGAAAAGAAGAATGCAAACCTGGGGATTCTTTTGGACCTAATATAAAAGATGAATATGTAATTTATATCGTATTATCTGGTAAAGGAAATATTAAGATTGGAAATAGAAAATGTGAAATCTTTAGTGGAGAAGCATTCTTGTTCCGACCAGGGGAAGTATGTTCTTATCAAGCGGATGAAACAGATCCATGGACTTTCTTCTGGCTAGGATTTGTAGGGAATCGTTCGAATCATTTATTGAATTTGATGGGATTTTCCGAAGAAAATAATGTAATCTCTTTAATTGATACAAACGATGTTGAAGAAAAGATCAATACTATTCTTCGCTGCCAGGCACTTACTATTTCTAATGAACTAAAAAGACAGGGAAGTTTTTATAACACATTAGGGGCTTTGATTGAATTTAGCCAAGTAGAAGAAAAGATCATCAAAGAAGAAAAAATTGATAGTATTTATGTTTCCAAAGCAATCGAATTGATTACGAAGAACTACAATAAAAAACTAAAGGTACAGGAAATTGCGAATAAAATTGGAGTTAATCGTTCCTACCTTACAAACCTTTTCAAAAAGAGTATGGGCGTATCTCCGCAAAACTTCTTGATTGACTATCGTTTAGAAAAGTCCACACAATTATTAAAAGAAACACAAAATTCCATGGTAGATATCGCTTTGGAAGTTGGATATAGCGATTCTTTAGCTTTTTCAAAAGCTTTTAAGCAAAAATTTGGAGTTAGTCCAAGTCAATACAGAAAAAACAATCTATAAAAATTAAAGTATGTAATCGTGAATTACATACTTTTTCTTTTGTGAATCATAGACATAAACTATGAGAAAAATAGCATTTTGTATTGTGAATCTTTTGACAAAATGTTGACTTGTTTTTGAAGAAAATCAGAAGGGAACAATTTATAAAAAGTGTATAAAAAATATTTATTTATTTGAAAAAGGATAAGAATTATCATCCATATATGTATAAATG
>JAGHTX010000198.1 GCA_018065105.1 Bacillota bacterium | reverse complement strand
GGGGATTGATTGTTTTAAGCGATACGCTTACTAATTATTCTTCTAAATTAGTAAAAGGAGGTTTTATTTATGATTACAGGTAAAGTAAAATGGTTCAATGCTGAAAAAGGTTATGGATTCATTATTGGTGAAGACGGAAAAGACATTTTTGTTCACTTCTCTTCTATCAACGTTGATGGATATAAAACTTTAGAAGAAGGACAAACCGTAACTTACGATCTTAAAGATAGCGAACGTGGTAAACAAGCTACTAACGTTACACCAGTTAAATAGTTTTAAATCAGAGCTTCGGCTCTTTTTTTTATTTTTAATTTTCTATATAATGGGCTTATGAATCGAGTATCTATCGTCCGTGATTTTGTCTACACAAAATACGCTAACATATACAATCAGAACATTCGCACTGTTGCTCTTACGCACACTTCGGCTGTAGTAAACAATGCTACCCTTTTATCAAAAAAGAGAAATGAAGATGTTGAACTGGCACAGATTGCTGCTATTCTTCATGACTATAGTCAATTTTATGAGGGAGCTCTTCCTAAAATGCATGCCCAGAAAGGAAGCGAATTTGCCAAAACGTATTTAAACTCTCTTTCTATTTTTACCAGTGAGGAAATTGAAAAGATTGTTTTCTGTATTTCGGTGCACAGTCAAAAAGAGTCGATCCATTCTTCTTTTGATGAAGTGCTTAAAGATGCAGATCTTCTTGCCAAATACTTAGAAAATCCCGAAGAAGAATTAAAAGACTACGAAATAAAAAGATTAGAACAGATGTAAAGCGAAGCCATTCGCTTTTTCTTTTTCCGAAAGAAAAAATGTGTAACAAAGTACACATTATTTTAGAACATCTTTAAATTTCGAGTAATGCAGTTTTACATTGTCTCTTAGTTGTTTTTGGATTCGTGCGAATAGTTTGCCGAATTCTTGTCGATCGAAGATCGCTACATCTATGTAAGAATAGCTTTTTCCCATGGCTCCACCAATAACACGAGCTACCGGATATTTTTCAAACATATCGCTAAATTGTTTGGTTAAGGTTTGACGATAGATCGCATCTTGCTGGTTGTTGTATGGATTGGAGTAATAGATAAATCCATATTCGCCTTGTTTGGCTTCCATATCCAACAGAACATCCCCTTGTTTTTCCAATGTTGTTTCAATCAACAATGGATTTGTGGTAAAAATAATCTTCATGTCTTTTCTTAAAGAATCGTGGGCAAAATCCTGATATGGCTGATAGACAGAATAGATGTCTAAGGCACTATCGTAAAATTTCCATCCTTTTTCTTCGGCCATGTCACATAAGGTATCATAAAAGGCCATCAATTCACAGAATTTTAAATTACGGTCGGGTTGATCCAAATACGTAACATTGGAAATATAGGCTTCGTATTCTTTTTGTCCAAGCGCTAATTCTAATAAGTATAAACTCATTAATCGTTTATTTTCATCGTTGTCGATTAAACTGAAAGCTGGACAATAGATCTTAACGGATACCGTTTGACTGTTGTCGTCTACTTCATAGAAGGCATAGAAGTCCGATAAGGTATAGACTCCATCTCTGATTTGTACTTGGGCCTGAATCGCTTTTTGCGATAGTGGTGGAAGGGTTTCGTGTAGGATCCACTTTTTTGTGATACCATTGGGAGCTAGACGTACCAGCATATTTCCTAAATATTGGCATGTTTTATTGGGTCCTGTATCAAATGTGGCTTCAAATTCTCCATACGTATTTTCGACAAAGAAATGTGTTCCAAAGTTTTCATACACTTCTTCATCCAAGGCTTCGACAATAGGAAACAATGTTTCATAATCCTGATTGATCAGACATTGACGAATGGTCGCTTCTTGTTGTTCAAAGTGTTTCCAAAATTGATTTCCTTTAATTAAAGCACTCATTACTTTTCCTCCAGTTTCTTTTTTAAATAGATTGCCAATTTCTTATGACTTTCTTCAGTAATGTGAATACCATCAAATTTATCGGCCATAATGACGTCTTTGGTATCGATGAATTTTACACCCCCGGCCGCACAGACATTTTTATAAGCGACAGCTAGCTGTTCCATAATCGCATCCCCTTCTTTTCCGAAGTTCGCTTTTGTCGTTTTCTTTAATTCATAATCCGGATGCATACGGGCTGGACGAATAATCCAGACTTCCGGGATTTTTCCATAGTTTCTATAGAGTGCTGGATTTAATACAATGCTTAATACAGCTTTTAATCCTTTTACCATACTATAGATATTGGTACTAAACATACGCTTGGCATCGTTGGTACCTAAGTTGATCCATATCATATCCAAGGGTTCGTGGGATTTAATGACCATGGAAATATATTTTTTCCCATTTCGATCTTCATCGTAAGGATCGTCCTGACATAGCGTTCTACCTGGTAATCCTTCTTCGATAAATTCGTGTTGAGGCATCATTTTTTGAAGATATTTTGGATATCTCTTTTCAAATCTTTTTCCCGTTTTGGCATCGTATCCCCAGGTATTACTATCGCCATAAATTAAAATTCTCATACTATTTCTCCTGTAGAATTCGAGTTGGGGTGATGACCATATCCATATTGATGTCAGTTTCTTTCTTTTCAAAAGGTTCCATCTCTTGTTCATCAAAAGCGATTCCTATCTTTAAAGTATCACATCTTTGTAGATATCGATCGTAATATCCTTTTCCATATCCAACTCTTTGGGTTTTATAAAATCCAACCATGGGAATGATCATAACATCAATCTCTTTGGGATCAATTCGATGAATTCTTTCTGGTTCCAATACATCAAAAGCCCCTTTGATTGGATTATCTGTATACTGATAAAATTCCATCTTGTAGTCTTCTAAACAAACAGGAAAATAGGCTTCTTTGTAGTCAATGTATTCTAATATATTTACTTCACTACCAATGGGACTATAAAGGGCTACTTTTCCTTTTAAAAAAGGCAATATTGCCTGTGCAATTGCCTTTTCTTTTTCTATTCGATTGTATACAAGCTTTCTTCTTTGTAAAACTTGTTTTCTATCCAATGGAATCACTCATATCTAATTGTAGTAAACGATTCAATTCAACCGCATACTCCATTGGTAGTTCTCTTGTGAATGGTTCTAGGAATCCCATAACAATCATTTCTGTGGCTTTTTCACGAGAAAGTCCACGAGACATTAGATAGAACAATTGTTCTTCACTGATGTTGGATACGGTTGCTTCGTGTTCGATGGTTGAGTTTTCATTCATCATAACATTTGTTGGAATCGTATCACTTGTTGAGATTTCATCTAAGATCAAAGTGTCACATTCTACTTTACTCTTTGAGCCATAAGCTTTTGAATTGTGGCGAATTAAACCACGATAGTTTGTACGTCCACCATTTTTAGAAATGGATTTTGAAATGATCTGGCTTGTTGTATTTGGCGCTAAGTGAATCATCTTTGATCCCGAGTCAATTTTTTGAACTCCATCTCCTACCGCAATGGTAATGGCTGTTCCTTTGGCTCCTTCTCCCGCTAAAATACAAGTTGGATATTTCATGGTTACTAAAGAACCTACGTTTCCATCTACCCATTCCATTTGTCCACCTTCGAATACTTTGGCACGTTGGGTAACTAAGTTATAGATATTCTTTGACCAGTTTTGGATGGTTGTATAACGACAACGCGCATTCTTACCTACGACGATTTCAACAACACCTGCGTGTAATGAATCTTTTGAGTAAGAAGGAGCTGTACATCCTTCTACATAATGGATATCGGATCCTTCATCCACAATGATCAAGGTACGTTCAAATTGTGCCATACGTTCCGAGTTGATACGGAAATACGATTGTAGTGGTTTTTCCAAAGTGACCCCAGGAGGTACATAGATAAACGATCCTCCAGACCAAACCGCTCCGTTTAGGGCCGAGAACTTATTGTCATTGTAAGGAATGACAGTATCGAAATACTTTTTAAAGATTTCTGGGTGTTCTCTTAAACCAGAGTCGATATCTAGGAAAATAACACCTTTTTCTTCGACTTCTTCTAACATGTTGTGATAAACAACTTCCGATTCGTATTGGGCACTGGCTCCGGCTAAGAATTCTCTTTCGGCTTCTGGGATACCTAATTTTTCAAATGTATTTTTGATTGTTTCTGGTACTTCATCCCAGTTGTTTGTCTTTTTATCACTTGGTCTTGAATAATATGTATAATCGTCAAAATCCATCGTACTTAGATCAATTCCCCATGTTGGCATAGGCTTGTCTAAGAAGCATTGTAAAGATTTTAAACGATATTCTAACATCCATTCTGGTTCCCCTTTAATTTGGGAAATTTCACGAACGATGTCTTCGGTTAATCCTTTTGGAGTTTCGAATACGGCATTGTAGTCGTCAATAAAATCTCCATCGGCGGAAAGTGAAATATTCTTTGCTTCTTCGTTCACTCTTATTCACCTTCGCTTTCTTTTAATATATCACGCATTGCTTTCCATCCAATCGTTGCACAGTTGATTCGATTGGCTTGTTTTCCTACATTTTGGAAGGCAACTGCTTCTTCTAATAAATCTTCGTCATATTCTTTTTGATCAATCATAGAAAAATAGTTTTCTAAGATTTCTTTGGCTTCTTCTACCGTCTTATCCACTAATAATTCAGTCATAATCGATGTTGAAGAAGTCGCAATTGTACAGGCAGTACCATCGAAACGGATATCTTGGATTTTTCCGTTTGCGATTTTTGATTGTACGGTAATGTCATCGATACAAGAGTCACTAGCCATATGACGAGACAAATAACTATCGTCTTGGATTAATTCTTTGTTTCTTGGATACTCATAGTGATCCATAATAATTTCTCTTAATAATGTTGGATCGATTGCCATAATGACTCCTTTCTAGAAGAAAATGTCTACACAATTTTCTAACGTTACTTCTTTTAAGGCTGCAACTAAACGGTCTACTTCTTCTTTTGTGTTGTAGAAATAGAAGCTAGCACGAATGGTTGCTGGTACTTGTAAAATGTCTGGTAATAATTTCGCACAGTGTTGTCCACTTCTTACCGCAATTCCCTGGGTATTTAAAAAGCTTGCCACATCTTGTGCAAAAATCAATTGTCCTTTATCTTTCATGTTGAAAGTGACAATTCCACTTTCTGCATTGCGATTGTATACGATTAAGTTTTCTAGATCTTTGGTTTGTTCTAAAAAATACTTCTTTAATTCCACTTCGTATTCGTGGATGTTTTCTTTTCCAATACTGTCGATGTATTTCATAGCCGCTGCCATACCAATTACACCTTCAATCGGTTGTGTTCCACTTTCGAATTTTAATGGGGATTCTTTTAAAATCAAGTCTCCACATTTATTGTAGCGTGCATTAGATTCTCCACCATAGAATACAGGTTGAAGTTCATCCAAATACTTTTTCTTTCCATACATGACACCTACACCCGTTGGTCCACACATTTTGTGAGCACTTAAAACGTAGAAGTCTACATCTAGATCTTGTACATCAATTGGTAAATGTGGTGTACTTTGGGCCCCATCTACTACAAGTAGAATTCCACGTTCATGACAGATTTTTGCCATTTCTTTAATAGGGGCAGTAAAGCCTAATACGTTCGATACCATAGCTAAGGCAACCACCTTTACCTGATCGGTTAAAACTTTTTTAAAGTTTTCAATAGTGATCTTTCCTTCTTCATCCAAAGGAATAAAATCAATTTTTGTTCCTTTTTCTTTTCCAGCTTGTAACCATGGTAAATAACTCGAAGCGTGTTCGCTTTCATCGCTAAGAATCACATCGCCTTCTTTTAAATATTGACGAGTGACCATAATGGCGATTTCATTAAGTCCCATGCTTGAACCAGAAGTAAAGACAATTTCTTCTACGTGTTTGGCGTTTAAGAATTTTTGTGCTGTCTTTCTAGCTCCTTCAAAAGCATCATCCACTTGCCCACTCATTTCGTAGTCTCCACGGTGTGCATTGGCTCCTAGGTATGTATAGTAATTTGTGATCGCATCAATAACGGGTTGTGGTTTTAAAGTAGTGGCACCATTGTCAAAATAAACAACGGGTTTTCCACTCATAGTTCTTTTTAAAATTGGAAAATCTTCTCTAATTTTATTTGTTTCCATATAGTCCAACCTTGCTTTCTACTAACATGCGAACTTCTTCTTGCATTTTTTCGTCTTGGATCATTTCAATAACAGGCATGAAATATCCAACGCTTAATAATCCTAAGGATTGTCGTTTAGTAAGACCACGGGATTGTAAATAATACAATTGGTCTTCGTCTGGTTGTCCAATAGATAAGGCGTGTGATGCCTTTACCTGGTTTTCATCAATTAATAATAATGGAACAACTTTGGCACTGTGTCCTTTTCCTAAAGTTAATACGCGTGTTGCCTGGTGCGATTGGGCTTCGTGACAACCATTTTTGATATTCCCATTCGCTACCATTTCGTATTTTCCTTCATCGGAAAGTACCGCAAAGTTTTTCATTTCTCCATATGTATTTCCAGCTAAGTGTTCAACTTCTAAATTTCCTGTCTTTTCCATGTTTGGTAAACACAATTGTCCAGAAATTAATTCGAAGTTTGCACCTTCTTCTAGTAAATTTACTTTTTGATTCCATGTCATTGGTGCATTTTGTACATCCAAAACACCCATTTTACAATAAGAATCACGGTTCATATTCATCGTTACATGAATGGTAACTTCTTTTTCTACCTGGTTTAGTAAAAGAATTGAACATGAACTATTTTCTTCCATATCTAATACTAGATCTAAAGACGTTGCATCTTCTTTACATGTCACAAAGAATTCACCTTTTGAAAATGTTTTTGTGCATAGGTGAAGTTCTTGCGCATTCGAGATATCAATCGCTTGCTGGAATGTATTCATTCCTGTGACTTCCATGTTCTAGGCTCCTTTTTTATTGACAGCGCAACTTCCTAAAGAAATTGGTTGTTTTTTATCTTCTTTTACTAATTTTACTTGGTATTCTTTTTCAATCCATTCGTATCCTTCTGTGTCTACTTTTTCAACTAAGCTGGCATCTCCAGATACTACGATTCTTCCATCCACTAAAATATGAGCGTGTGTTGGTTTTAAATATTCATAGAAACGAGCGTAGTGCGATACGATTAACAATCCCATTTGTGTTTCTTCCTGGCATTCGTTGATAGCATCGCTAACAATACGTAACGCATCCACGTCTAATCCGGAGTCGATTTCGTCTAACATCGCAAATTTTGGTTTTAACATCATCATTTGTACGATTTCGTTACGTTTCTTTTCCCCACCTGAGAAACCATCGTTTAAGAAACGGTGTGCTAGGTCTGGTTTCATTTCTAATTTTTGAATGGCTTTGTCCATTTGTTTGATAAATTTAAATAACCCAATAGGTTTTTCCTGACGTGCATTGATGGCACTTCTTAAGAAATCAGAGTTTGTAACTCCTGAAATTACGCTAGGATATTGCATTCCAAGAAATAAACCGGCTTTACTTCTTTCATCCACTTCCATCGCTAAAACATCTTTACCATCTAAAGTAATGCTTCCTTCTGTTACCGTATATTTAGGGTTTCCCATAATAGCGGCTAATAAAGTACTTTTTCCGTTCCCATTAGGCCCCATTAAGGCATGTCTTTCCCCTGAATTTATAGTTAGATCTAATCCTTTTAAAATTTCCTTTTCTTCAACGCTTACATGAAGATTTTTAATAACTAACTCACTCATTATTGATTCCTCTTTTCACAGAGACTATATTAACAAAATTTAATCTATGATTCAATTAAGACGTCTTGACAATCATTGCATTTTTATCATTTATTTCGTATAATTTAGTGGTCTTTTTATATATAGGAGGTACCGACATGGGTGAAATTCTAAAAGAGAATTGGTTTGTCGTATTAATTGCCGTAATTATCATTGGATTTGTTGGATATTTTGTATACGACAACAACAAGTATAATGTATCAGGAAAAACTAGCGATGGATCTTCTGTCTTAGCAACTGTGGCAAGCGAAGATATTACTTCGGATGCAATATACGAAAAATTAAGCGCTAACGATGATGCATTATTATTCAGTTTATATCGTAACGCCGTAATCAATGAATATGTTCAAACTACAGATGATTTAAAAAGTC
Source organism: Bacillota bacterium (assembly GCA_018065105.1). GTDB lineage: Bacteria > Bacillota_I > Bacilli_A > Erysipelotrichales > Erysipelotrichaceae > Floccifex. The sequence continues at coordinate 29,134 of JAGHTX010000198.1, read as the reverse complement.
AAGCGAAGAACATGCAGCTTAACATTGAAGCGAACGCTTCTTCAAACAGCCAAGGTGACTACAAGCTTTCCATTGCGACTGAATTAGGAAACTTTGGATATGGAAGCTTCGATGAATTAAGAGATTATTGTTTAACTTTCGCCAAAGAAAAACAAATGGATGTTGAATACATCGAAAAGAACTTCGAAGATTTACGTGGAGCTGTTGAAGAAAAACAAGCTCGTACCGTTTCTATTATCTCTATGGCCGTTGTAAATCCAGAAGAATTAACAGAAGAAGAAACAAAGAAGAAAGATTTAATTGACACAGAAATCGAAAAAGAATCTTTCGGAAAAGCTGCTACAGAATTATCTGAAGATGCAGCAACAGCTTCCAGCGAAGGATACTTAGGATATGTAGATGCAGATACACAAGCTACTACATTACCTGCTGAAGTTTTAGAAGCTGCCAAAGCATTAAACAAAGGAGAAACAAGTGACTGGGTAACTGTTACCGACCAAAACTATGGAACAACTAAGTTATACAAAGTTCGTGTTGAAGAAACAGACCTTAAGAAGATTTATGATGATGGTAATGAAACAATAAAGAACAATGTAATCTCTGCAATCCTTTCGGATAATGCACACTTAGATATCACAATTGTTGAAGAAGCTGCTAAGAAAGTAGACATTAAGTTTACTGACAAAGCGATTCAAAAACGCATAGAATCTTATATCAGCGATATGAAAGGAGAAAACTAATATGAAAAAATTTGCGATTTCTCTTTTAAGCGCTTCCCTACTTCTTTCTGGATGTGCAGGCGCTAACGCTACAATTAAAAAAGATACAGCCAAAGAAGTCATTATGACAGTTGGTTCTACAACAATTACGAAAGAAAAAGAATATAACGCTCTTAAAGCAGGAAACATTCCTCAAGAAGTTTTACAAGAAACTCGTAAAATTATTTACAACCAAGAAGTCGAAGTAACAGACAAAATCAAAAAAGAAGCCAACAAACAATTTGAATCTGTCAAAGAAATGTATGGCGATGAAGATATCGAAGAAGCAATCAAAAGCTATGGATACGAATCAGTGGATGATTACGTAATGGATTACTTAGTTCCATCTGTTCAAGCGGATAAATTAATCGATAAGTACATCAAAGAAAACTGGAAAACAATCAAAAAAGAAAATAAGCCAACTTTAGCGCACATCATTCCTTGTGATGATGAAAAGAACGCAAAGAAAGCTTTAGAAGATTTAAAGAATGGAGAAGAATTTGCGAGTGTATATGAAAAATACGCTAGCGATGAAGCTTCAATCAGCAACGAACAAATCTTTGTTTCGACAAAATCAGAAAACTTGCCTACAAGATTAATCAATACTTTATATAAAAGTGAACCAGGTGTTATTGATGAAGTATTCACAAATGACACAGAATCTGGAGCGTATGTAGCTGTTTTAGATGGTAAAACATTAAAAGATGTGAAAAAAGATTTAAAATCAAGCTTACAATCTGATTCAAATTTCTCTTCTACTGTATTAGCTTACTACATGAAGAAATACAACTTCATCATCCACGATCAATATGTATTCGATTATTTCCGTGCAAACAATCCAGAATACATCATTAATCACCCTGAATTGGCACAAAAAGAAGAAAAGTAAAAAAAATTGAGCTACGAAATGTAGCTCTTTTTTATACTCGTATTTTTTTACATTCTTCTTCTAAACGAAAACGAAAGTTAAATTCTTCTATGTCCTGTAAACCAACATGATACATACACTCAATATCTTCCTGGTTAAACAAATAGAAATGCGACGAATCCACTAACCCTTCTGGCCAGAGCACAGAAGCGTAATCGTAGATGTCTTCTTCTCCCGTTTTACTTTGTAGACGACCAACAATCATTACACGTTTTGTACCATTCTTTAATGTAACGACACTTCCCAAAGGTAAAAATTCTTTCATTCTTTATCCCTCCTTTAATAATTCACATGTACCTTAAATCCCAGACCGGCAATAAAGCCAAGTTTACTTCCAAATTCCCATTCACGATTTTTATGGGAATAGCTAATGTTTGCTTCCGCACTTCCAATCGATCCTTGTCCAGTCAGAATGATCCTTTTACCCATCACATTAAAACTGCAGCTGACTTCCCCATGCGCTCCAGCCGCCCCAATACCTAATTCCAAGGTTTGTTCTTTTACATTTAGTACCCCTTTACAATTGGCATACACCGTACCAACACTACCATTGGCATTTAAATTGGCATACACTTGTCCATTTCCCAATTGCGCACTTACTCCGGTAGTAAATAAAGAAGCGTATAAAGAACCGACTAAAGAGAGATCGGGATTCAAAATTTTATTTTTCCAGATAGCCAGCTTAGCATCTCCCTGGGCACGGAACTGTCCGATGTCAAAGTCCATTCTCGAATTAAAATACTTACTCTGAATTTGAAAAGCCGTAACCTCTTTGTAGGCATACTTCATATTAAAGTTGGCGGAAGAATTCCCTTCCTTCTTAGAAAGAATCGAATTCCAATTGATGTAGTGATTGAATGACATTTGTACACCCGCTCTTGAAGAATTCAATAAGGAACTTTCATTAGTTTCAATAGAAGATGCACTTTGCGAAAAATAACTGCTTAAAGAGGATAACTTCTTTTGGATCTGATTGTGACGATAGGAAAGAGAGGGAGTGGTAAATACGTAACCATAACGTATATACCCAGCAATTTGTTTGGATAGAGATCTATATTGGCTGGTGTTGATATTCATAGATTTGTACTTGAATCAACTTCATTAAAGACTGGATAGATTGACTTAAGGCTTGTGCTTCTTCCGGACTCATACAAGTGGAAGACAGACTCGATTTCAGTTTGGATAAAAAAGAATATAGGTTTTGATAGTAGCTGCAAGGATCCATTACTGCATTCCTTGCGATAAGGCATTTTCATTTTCTTGGTACGATTGGGAGGTTTGTTGCAGATATAAAGCGTATTGGCTTAAGGCTTCTACATATTGATCAAACGATGGTTTTAAACTTTGAAATTGCGCAATAAGTTTTTCACTGGCCGGTGAAGACCATACGGAATTCAACCCGTTCATTTTCGACTGGATTTCTAAGAATACATTTGAAACTTCTTCTTTTAGGCCGGATAATTGCTGGCTGTAAGATAAGACATCTTCTGCAGAAATTTGAATTTGTGACATATTCGATTCCTCCTGTTATGCTAAGCGACGAGCCTGATTGATACGATCTTGTTGAAGCTGTTGATATTGATGCGCACTCGCATTTAAAAAGCTCGCATACGAATCAATAACGGCCTTAACCTGTTTCAATTTTGGTTGAAAAGCTTCCAATTGGTTAACGAAAGCCTGGTTATCACTTCCCTGCCAGATGGATTGCATCTCATGCATTCGTGAATAAATTTGATTTATAATTTGTTCATATTGATTTCCCTTTTGGGATAAATGAGAAGAAGCTTGTAATACTTCTTCGTAGTTGACTTGAATTCTCATAGTACTCCTTTCTATACAAGAACCAAATGGTCAAAACTGACGATATGATTCTCTTGAAATGATTTTTTCAAATCGACAAAACAGTTGTTTTCAATACTAAAAAATGATCTCTCATAGTGATGATGCTCACTATCCGATATTTCTTTTAAGAATTGTTCCATGGTAAAACGAGAATCGACCAAAAAGGTTCTTTTCTCTTTAAACAATTCCTGGACAAACACTTGTATCTGTTCCATACAATAACTTCCTAATTTCCTTTCCTTCATAAAAGATGCGATCCATATCTCTTTCGTAGGGAATGCTTCTTTTTAAAACGTATCCATATTCCTGAATCCCCTGCCCAATCCATAAAATATTGATGTCATATTGGATTTGTGAATAGAGCCCACTGGAAAAATAATCTATATCTTTTAATAAATTGATCACAACGATATCTTTTCCCAACACTAAATGCGGATATTCTTTTAAAACCGAGGAAACAAACTCTATAACTTCTCTCTCCTTAGACTGTTGTACGAAACAAACCAGTAAAGGCGAGGAATGTGAATAAAACACAGGGGTTTGACTGGTATTGTCCATGCCTATAAAAATCTTTTCTTCCTTCTTGTATTGTCCAATCGATATTGGTTCTAAAAAACGAGGATACAGAACGGTATGACATTCCTTGTCAATTTTTAAAAATGGTGCTTTACCGATTTGGAACTGATCCATAAAAGTACGAACAACATCCAGTTCTTCATAATGGATACAACATTTAAAATGAAATTGAGATAAATAGCTATGAATCTTGATACCACATGAACGAACCAATACAATAATTCGTAGATTTTTATATTGTAGATAAGGTACGAGCCATTCTAAGTTTTCCTGTACGATCAACCACGTCTGTTCCCCTTGTCTAGCTTGTTTTTCCTCGATCTTTGGAAAGTTTCCAAAATTCTGCGTACCCAGGGTTCGAATCGTATCTCTAAATATAGTGATCATCGTATTCACAAATTCCTGGTTCTTTTCTTTGGATTGACAAAGTACGATCATCGACTGTCCTGTTTCTAGAAACAATCTTTGTTGCTGCTGTAAAGAAGGAAGATCCATCCAGGCCCATTGATTTTTAAGATACGACATGGATTGGGATAAAGGCGGCAACAAGACCCATTTGTGATTTCCTTTGGGAATACGTTTGGATAGAGTGGCCAATATGGTTGGATTCTTTGCAGGTTCTGTGTTTTCTTTCACTTCCATCCAGTCAGAAATCTGGGATACCGAACTTTGAAGATAAAAAGCTTTTCCTTCTACTTGTCTTTCCAGGTTTTGGGCAATAAAATCTCCAGCATTCTTTAAATAGGCACCTTTCTCATTGTGTAACATTTCCTTACTATCCATTTCACTGTTGACCTTTAAACATACTTTTAGCGTTGAATTCGACCAGATTTGTTCATCTACAACACCCATGGGCTTCTGGGTTGCCAGTATGAGATGAATCCCTAAGGAACGACCAATGCGGGCATATTCTTTTAAATTCTCTAAGTATTCGGGATACTTCATTTTCATTTGTGCAAATTCATCGACAATAATAAACAAGTGCGATATTTTCTTTTTATTCAATCTGTTGTACGCGTCAATGTGACTGACCATCTGGGGTTCTTTTTCTTTTGCCTCTTGTAACATCAATTGTCTTTTTTGAATTTCAAAATGTAGACTTTGCATCAAGCGACTTAAATTCTCTTCTTCTAGATTCGTAACCATCCCGGCACAGTGTGAATACTCATAGAAAGAGGTTCCAAAGGCACCACCCTTAAAGTCCACAAGGATATATTGAAAATACTTTGGATCGTTACGAACAATCAATCCCATCAGTAATACGGAAAGAAATTCACTTTTCCCCGATCCAGTCATACCCGCTACCAGCGCATGTGGTCCATCTATCCCTTCTTGAAAATTTAACCAGATTTCTTTTTGATCGATATCCAGTCCTACACAACAATCCAGATACACACGCTCCTCTTCCCCTTTTTGAAAATACGATTCGATATCCTTGCCGTTTTGATTTTGGCAATAAAGAAGACTTCTAAGCTTTTCCTCGACTCTTTCGACTTGCACTATATTTTCTACTTTCTGATCATAAGGAAATGTAAAAGGCTGGTTAGAAATATAGATCAAAGATTTTGGGTTAAGTCTTTGTACAATAGACACACTATCTGTGATAAGAAGATATTCTTCATTGGAATCGATAGAAAGGAAGGAATCGTAATAAATACACTGAGAAAAGGCAAAGACTCTATTTTCCTTTGACACCTTTTGCATCCCAATCACTACCTTCATCGGCTTTTTTACTTGTAGAATTTGGAGGATGATCGAGTACAAATATTCGACTTCTACATCAAAAGGAATCCAGATACGCTGATTGGGTGTAAAGAAACAATTTTCTAAAATTGTTTGATTCCCTTTTTCTAATAGTTCTTTTTCTTTTTGGACCAGGGAATTGTTTTCATGTTGATAGGAAATGGAAGAAGCCTGAAAGAAAGAATAGATAGAAGAACGATTGCCTAATAATACTCTCATCTCTTCTAATTTATTCTCTTTAAGACTATGGAAATAGAACTTCTCTTCTTGAAGAAATCCTTCCTGATTTTTTAAAGAGCTTTCCATTTCTTGTTCTTTCTTTTTTAAATACGACAAATACAACTTTTCCTGTTGTATAAAAGTTTGCAGATCATCTTTGTATGTACTCTTGCGATTGATGAGTCCATACGATAAAAACGTAATGCCCATACAAACAGGACTAATAAGGCGAGTATTTGAAAACGTAGCACTGGAAATCCATTTTTCGACCAGAATAGAAAGTCCGCTGGATAAAAATATGAGCAATCCAGGACCTATGGCCTGAAATAGTTTGGATTTTTTAGGAGGCTCTAATAAGACAGGAGACTCTAAAGAAATTTTATGAAATGTAAATGCAGGAGGGATTACATGTTGAAGACTTTCCATATTTTTTGGATTTGAGTAAGGAATTGAAGGACAGGACTTCACTTTTTGGTTGGTTAAAATGTATCCGTGAATATAGTAAAGAATGTGATCGGCTAAATAGAATATATCCATATCTACCATTTTGGCATTTTTGATTTGGGTTCCATTTTTATATAACCCATTTCGACTCTGACAATCCTGTACCCAGTATTCATCTTTCACTTTATAAATACGAGCATGGATATTGGATATATGAGAAGAAGGTATGCATAAATCGCAAGAAGCTTGTCGCCCAATGGTTTCTATTGCAGATATATCGAGTAAATACCATTCTTCTGGATTCAGGTGAAAAATAAATCGATAATTCTCAAAACTGACGGATCCTCGATCGTTACAGATTCGTCTATCGCTTCCTTTTTCAATAATACATTTTTTCTTGTTGATATAGATTTGAAACGAACGAAAGCGAATTTCCTTTTCAAAGAAAAGCGTACGCACTTCCTGATCAAAATAAATATAGAGACTAGACATATTTAACGACGATAAAGAACAGAAGGAGAAGAATACATGGAATCCAATAGTAGATAGAAGTATTGTTGGCACTTTTTACAGAGCTAGTCTTTTTTAACCATTGATTGGATGCATCCTTCACTTCTACTTTGATCTCTTTACTTTGTCTAGGAATGGTATACGTATATTTCCAATTTCCCATGGAATCCTTTTTTAAAGAACTTATATCGATTTCTTTTCCGTTGATACGAAGGGCTTTAATCTCTTTCATATTAAAGAAAATAATATCCGCTTGTTTTCCACTTACGAGTTCCTCTGGGTCCATATAGATCAATGGATGCCAAACCTTCTCTTCGTGATTTTCGACAAGCTTGACTTCCCCTTTCTCATCCACCGACCATACACGACTTTCTATCACGTCTCTAGTCGAATTGTAGGTTTCCTGGCTGACAAGAGGAGCTTTGTATTCTTTTTTAAAGGTATACAACTTTTGACTTGTATTTCCAAATTCATCTTCCAATCGGACGAAGTAGGCAAGTGTTTTCCCCTTGGGAAGATCACGTAGAGCTGCTTCTAGCGAAACGTATTGTTTCACTGCTCCATCCACTCTAAATTCTTCTTTTCTTTGTGCTGTACTCTGTATATCCAAAGAATCTACATCCACAAAGACATATTCCTTATCTTCCAGCATTTTTCGATCGTTTAGAGACAGTTCCATTTCTGGTGCCAAAGTGCTTAATTGTAAATCTAACTTTTTGGAGACGACTCTTCCAAATAAATCTTTGGCCATGGCTGTCAACTCTATTTTCTGCGAACTGTTTTCTTTGGCCTTATATTCGATGGATTGTCCTAAATCATAGTTATTTCCTAAGCTATCGAAGATTTTTACTTCTTCTAAGTATTCATTTTGGGTTTCACAAAGAACATGTATAGAAGAGTTTGATTTGTATCGGTCGGCTTGCAGGTTCAGCTCAAGAGGATGATTGTAGTAATCTAGATGTTGTGAGAAGACAATTAAATCCGGATATCTTTTATGTCGCACAAGAATAAAGTATTCCTGCTCTTTCTCAAAATCATAAATAAAAGAATCCTGTGCATCTCCATTGACAACTAACTCATAATCCGATAGGTCCTGTTCACTAAAAATCTGATACGTAGGATCCAGCGTATAGGCAGAATCAACAGAAGAAAACATTTCTACCGGCTCTAACACTTCGATTTTGAATTCTTTTTTTACACGGTGTCCTGCGTGGTCACTGACTTCAATTTTGAGGGTTTTATTTTCCGTTTTAAGAAAGATGGATCCATTCTCAAGTTCGGTGCGCTTGTCATCGACATAGATCTCTTCTTGCGATAATGTGTCATCCTTGATCTCTACTCTCACATTCGAATCTTCAAATAGACCAATAGAGTCTTCGAATTCCACATATCCTTGCGATACTTTTATCTCTGGATTTTGTGTATCTAGAATATAAATTCTCTCCCCTTTTTCTACTATCTCTCCCGCCTCATTAACTAAAGTGTATTCCAGTACATTCTTTCCTTCTTTGTCTACCGTGAACACGAATTCATGTAAATCTTCTAATTTCTTATGATTTAGAAGAATTTCGCTTTGGGTAAAATCGATGTTCTCATCGGTAGCGATGTGAATGGTTTTTGATTGGGAAAGATAGATTTCTTGCGAAGATGGATTCAAAAGAAAGAAGAATGGAACAATAAATGATATGAACGGTTTCATTTTGATCTCCCAAATAATTCATATAGCTCTTCCCAGCTGCGTTCTTTTCCAAAACGTTTCTCAAAATCCTGCATGTTTATAAAACAAGACTGATTCTGACTTTTAAGAAACAAATTGTATTCTAGAATTGTACACGCATCGACACATTCATACGCTTCTTTTTCTTGTATCAGGCTCGCATTTACTTTTTCCATTTGTTCCGGATCCAGGATGTATTTTGCGTTTAATAGAATAGGCATCAGTAATTGAATATCGCCTTTTTCTATGTCCGCTAAATAGGCATTCACCTGTTCTTTTAAGATTTTCTTTTCAGGATTCATGATATGATTGGCGAGGAGTACATATCTTTCCATGGTTTCCGTATTTTCAATCTTATCTAGAACTTTATGACACAAAATGGGATTTTTCGATTGAATGCTTTGTAACAATAAGAATTTACCAATATAGGTATCTTTCCATAGATTTTTAGGAATCCAATCCTTTTCCAACCATTGATATAGATTCATTTGAATTTTTTCTTGCGTTGTGCCGGAAAACTGGGAAAGCGTATCCTGGTAAGCGTTAAAAAAAGTAGTAATGTTTGGCTCTTGACGATAATTGTTTAAAGGTGTCACCTCCGTTGTAAAATAACGTACCTCGATAAAAAAGACAGACAGTATGATTAAAAAAGATAAAAAGATACGTCGTAACCATATATGAACCAAAAATGCTTTTTTCATGGTTTTCCAGCTTTGATAGCGTTGTCCGTTATCCGCTTTTGTACACTTTTTGATGAAAAAATATAAAGAATGTGGATATACATGTTGGAGAAGCTTTCCGAAAGAATACACATCGGTGCTTTCGTTTTTTTGTTCAGTACTGTACAATTCAGCCGATACATTTTCTTTAGAAGCGAATACAGCCTGGGAAGAGTGCATGGGGATGCAGGCGTTAAAATCGATTAAATGTACATGATTTTTATAAAGAAGTAGATTGGAAGGTTTTAGATCAATATATAGGTAACCAATCTCGTGGATCTGCTGCATAATATCTATCAATTCCAGCATATATCTTGTTCGATGTAGACAAAATAGAAGGGAGGAATGCGTAAGATAATAAGAAAAGTCTTTTCCAGGAATGAAGGATTCTACTAAGATTAGACGATTGGTTTCTGAATAGACATTCATAATTTCTGGTATTTGAGGATGATGCAATGTAGAAAGAATGTCTACTTCGACATGAAATTGATGCAGGAGCAGATACGGTGCATTTTGATCCACACTTTTTTGAATACACAATTTCCCGGTAATTTGATCTTCCACTTGTTCTACATTTTCTTGGATACTTTTAATTTTTTTATAACGACTCATGAATGGAATTCACATTCTACCTGGCCAAATTGAACCAGCATATTATCTCTTAGGCGCATTTTTCTTTGTACCTTTTTATGATTTAGATACGTTCCATTCGTGCTCTTTAAATCCTGGATATACCACTTGTTGTCCTGGCAAATTAACTTAGCGTGTTTTAATGAAATTGATTCGTTTTCTAGTCGAATATCACAGGCCATAGAACGACCGACCAAAACATTTTCTGTACGAAGGGGTACATTTTCTCCCTGGATCAATAGATAAGAGAATTGTGTTTGTGGCTGTCCGATTAGATGTGTTTTATTATCATCAAAAACGGTTTCCTTTACTGGTTCAACACTTTCTGGTTTATAGAGTGGTTGGAATGGTTCAGAAACGCGGAAAGAGTGTACCCTTCTTTTGCGAAAGAAGAATTTTTTCTCTTTCTTGACCTGTACCAGATTTTCCAATCCTAGAATTAGATTGGGTAAAGAAAACTCCGCACTTTTCATAAAACAACAGATATAACCGGGAATCTCAAAATGACTTTGCGCTTGATAGATCTTTAACACATTTTGTAAGAAGGCAATATTTTGTTCATTATCTGAATAGGGATTTTCTAGATGAATAGGTAACGAAATAAATCGAAAAGAATCTCCGTATTTTGTCACAAAGACATAATCGGGATGCAACAAAATCGGCTTGTTTCGATTTACGGCGATAATACTTCGAAATAGATCACACAAGAATGTAAGTCCTTCTTCCTTTTTAAACTGGTATTGTGACAACATGTCATTTAAAGAGATTAAGCCCTGTGTTTGATAAGAGATAATGCCGAGCGCCTGGTTCATCAGCACACAGCGTATGCATGTTTCATCCATCTCCATCTGGGTAAATACACCCGGGTCAAAATTTTTCATATCCTTTAACTGTAAGAGTAAGTGTCCTTCGTCTCGTTCTAATATTTGAATCATGTTTTCCATCTTTTTTTAACTCCTTTCATACCCCACATTTATATATACGAATAAATTTGCAAAAATTATAAAAAAAACTATAATTTTTTTATGAAAAAGTTAAATTTGTGGTTTTTTACCTTCATAATCAATCCTTTGTTGAATATCCTTCCCCTTTTTTTGATTTATATCTTTTATGAAAATCAAACGGGACTGGGCTATCTTCATCATCATTTGTTTCTGTTTTTAACATGGGCTTTCAGCACAACGATACTAACCTACTATTATTCTTCAACCATTTGGAATTATTATCACTTGCCGTATTCAAAAAAAATACATGCCCTTTTTCACATAGGCATGTTTATTGCTTGTTGTATTCCCTATAAAGAAACGTATGGAATCTACAACGATCTACACGTTTGGTTATCTATCCTTTGCATTGCTGGATACATAATAGAATGGGTGAAATTTGCGTTCCACCCATTGTATATGATTGATCTTTCCTTTAAGAAATGGCTGCTAGGAATATTTGCCATCTTTGGCCTTGCCACTTTCCCATTCTTAAGTTTTGGAAGTGTCATCTCTTTTGGAGAACTGTTATATTCCTTTTTACAACCTATCTATTTTTACTGTTGGATCTCTTCAATCGAAGCTAGTAAATCTCCTAAGTGCAGATAACCTCGAATGTTTGTATTCCAGATATTGTTTCCCTGGATTTCAAATTTGAAAGCCCGATCCACCTGATCCAATAGTTTGTTTCTACCAATCTCATCCTGTTTATATAAGCCGATGGTTGCGTAGAAGGTTCCTTTTTCAAACACATCCAAAGGTGTTGATATATGTAATACATATTCCCCTGGCTTGTCTATGTTCATTTTCTGTGACCAGGAGCTACCAATGGCTAAATCCGTATCACTACGATACACAATTCGAAATACAATATCTTCCAATGGCTGATCGACTTTGATAGAAATGCCTAAATTTAAAGGTTCGCCACGTCTATAGGTTGGCGTCACTTTATCTACCAAAGATAGGTGATTCATACGAACATTCGAATAGAGTTCACGATTTCCATAGGCATGTTTGTCTAGATCGATTTCTACCTGACTTCCTCCTAAACCAAGATTCATATATAAGGCAATGGCACTTTCGACATCTCCATCATAGAAGATTTTTCCTTGGTCCATGACAATACATCTTTGGCATAGATTTCGGATGGTCTGCATATTGTGGCTTACATAAAGTACGGTCTTTCCTTCCACATCTGCCGCTTCTCGCATTTTATTTAAACACTTATTTTGGAAGGCCATATCGCCTACGGCTAGGACTTCATCCATAATTAATATTTCGGAATTTAAATGCGCCGCTACCGAGAAGGCCAGTTTTACAAACATTCCAGAAGAATAACGTTTTACCGGGGTATCAGTAATCACGGACTTCGCTAAAATCAATGATGTCTTCCATCTTTTGATCGATTTCGCTTTTGCTCAAGCCAAGAATGGCACCATTCATATAAATGTTTTCTCGTCCTGTCATTTCCCCATGGAAACCTGTTCCAACTTCCAACATACTCGAAACTCTTCCCCAGATATCGATTTCTCCTTCGGTAGGAGCCGTAACCCGCGCAAGCAGTTTTAACATGGTTGATTTTCCGGCACCATTGGCCCCAATGATTCCCAATCGTTCTCCCTTTTGAATGGTCAAATCGATTCCATTTAAGGCCCAGAACGTTTGTCCAATTAAACGGGCATCTACACCAATTCTCAGATTTGGATCTTCTTTTCCTCTTTTTTTCGCCCACCAGGATTGCAAATCGGCTTGGAGGGTTCTTCCGCCAATCGCGCCTAAACGATATTGTTTTTTTACTCCCGATAATTTTATCGCTAATTGATTCATTTCCATACTTTTCACCTATACAGTATCCATAAAGGTTCTTTCTACACGATTAAAAATGACTATTCCTAGCAAGGCAACAATTCCCATGATACCTAAGGAAATAAGAATGGATGTGAACTGAATCGTACCTACACCAAATAAGGCGTATCGATACAATTCCATAGCGCTGGTTACCGGATTGATTAAGATAATGCTTCTTAAAAAATCAGGTACCTGACTAAGAGGATAGACCACCGGGGTAGCATACATCCATAACTGCATTCCAAAACCGACAAGAACCGATAGATCTCGATATTTTGTTGTCATGGAAGAGACGATGATCCCAAATCCCAATCCTAGAATTCCTAACCAGATCAAGATAAAAGGAATCAGAAAGATTCGTAAAATGGATACGTGGATAGCGCCTTTGATAGTGTAATAGAACATTAATACCACGACCAGTATCATTTGAATAAAAAAAACGAATCATAGCCGTTAGAATGTTTGAAATAGGAATGGTAAGTCTATGAAAATAGACCTTACCAAATAAATGTACATTTCCCGTAAAAGTATAAGCGTTATTTGTCAAACAGGAATTGAAATAAGACCATAGTGCATTTCCAGATAAATAGAACAACAACATAGGAATTCCATCGGTTCCCAATTTGGCAATGTTTCCAAATAGAATGACATAAATAATCGAGGTAATCAGAGGATTGATAAATAGCCATAATGGACCTAAGATCGTTTGTTTATAAGACACCGTAAAAGAACGTTTGGTAAACAACAGGATTAGATCGCGATATTGCCATACTTCGTCTAATTTCAAATCGAATGGATTGTGTTTGGAAGAAATATGTACATGTATATTGTCTTTGCTCATGTGCTTCTCCGTTCTAAGAAAGAATATATCAAAATATGTCGGAAAAAGAAAACAGAGAGCCATATAAAGCTCTCTGTAGAATACGAATTAGTCGCTTAGATCTGAACCGTTGTTTGCGATAACTTTCTTCCACCAGTAGAAAGAATCTTTACGATAACGAGCTCCATCTCCAGTTCCATCGTCTTGGAAGTCTACATAGATGAATCCGTAACGTTTGTGCATTTCTCCTGTAGAAGCGGATACTAGGTCGATACATCCCCATGGAGTATATCCCATTACATCTACACCATCGTAGTTGATCGCATCTGCCATAGCTTCGATGTGAGAACGTAAGTAGTCAATGTGACCTTGGTCGTGACATACTTTTTGTCCATTTTCTTCCACCAATACGTCTTGTGTACCAACAGAGTTTTCTACTACGTATACTGGTTTTTGATATCTTTCCCAAAGTTCATTTAAGGCAATTCGAAGTCCAGTTGGGTCGATTTGCCATCCCCAGTCACTAGCTCCGATATAAGGGTTTTTAACTCCACCCATACCCATATTTCCATCGGCATTCTTCCCTAAGATTTCAGGATCTGTACTAGAAACGCTAGATGCATAGTAAGAGATTGATAAGAAGTCTACTGTACCAGCTTTTAATGTAGCTGCATCTTCTTCAGATAAGAAGAATTCTACACCATCTCTTTCATATTCTTTTAATTTGTATGAAGGATAGTATCCACGAGCTTGTACATCCTCATAGAAGTGATACATGTGCATTTTTTGTTTAGCCGCTAATACATCCGCTGGGTTACAAGTGTATGGATAGTCCGCTCCATAAGCTACCATGTTACCAACTTTGTTGTTAGGGTCGATTTCATGTAAGACTTGAACCGCTTTTGCCGAAGCGATGAATTGGTGTTTTGCGATATCTGCATAAATTTGTGGGCCTCTTTGACCAACACCAGCAGACATCCATGGTGATAATTCACAAATATTGATTTCGTTGAAAGTTAACCAGTATTCAACTTTTCCTTTATAACGTTCACCAACTGTTTTTACATAACGTACATAACATTCGATTGTGCGATAGTCACACCAAGAACGCCAGGCATTTGCCAAACCAATTGGAGTTTCGTAGTGAGATAATGTAACTAAAGGTTTAATTCCATATTTTAAACATTCATCAAATACATCGTCGTAGAATTTTAAACCGGCTTCGTTTGGTTCCAATTCCATTCCAGTTGGGAAAATACGAGCCCAGTTAATCGATAAACGGAATGTTTTGAATCCCATTTCTCCAAATAAAGCGATGTCTTCTTTGTAACGGTGATAAAAATCGATTCCTTCGTGTGATGGATAGTCATATCCTTCAAATACACCATATTGTGCATCCATTGGTGCATTCATAGTAAACATGATATCTTCATGAATTTGTCCATCACTAGTCTTGTAAGTAACGGTACGAGGTTTTGTACGAGAACCACGTGTTGTACAGTCTGAAGAGTTTACACCCTTTCCGCCTTCTGCAAATCCACCTTCAAATTGGTTGGCAGCTGTTGCCCCACCCCAAAGGAAGGTTTCAGGTAATTTTGCCATAAATTTGTCCTCCTATAATAAATCCTTTTTTATATTATATCGAAAAATAATATAATTAAGAAACTTAATTTTCATATTCTCCAAATTCACAACCAACATTGTAGACATTTACATCTTCGATTAATTCCAATTTATTGTTCACACGTTTATATAAGGTAATTCGACCAACGCCATTTCCTCCGTTCCATAAGCGTTTGTGTCTTTTTTGTCCATCGGGAGATTCATAGTTCACTAACAACATATCTTTCTTATCACAGATTATATGCGTTTTCATATGGTATTTTGAGTTAGATTGAACCACTTTCCATTCAATCTGATCTTCTTTTTCCTCACAATGAAATATCGTGTGTACACCTTTCCAAAAATGTGAAAAGTTAAAATCGTATTCTTTTCCTTCGTGGTAGAATACACCAAGTAGTTTTCTAGGAAGAGGTACAAAGAACACTTTTGGTCTTCCACCACCAATATCAAAAACAGAATTTTCTAACCTTTTTCCTGTCAAATTACTTACCATATGATTGCTGGATAACCAGACCCAGGGAGAAGTAAAATCCTGTCCCCAGTTTTTATCGGCATATCCAAAACACGTATCCGGATCGACCTCATATTTTTTTCCGTTGAATACGATAGTGCCGGCATATTTGGTTTTCATTCCCTGGGCATGCCAATACATTTCAAACGCATTGGTTTCTCTAAATAATTTTGAGGTTCCATATCCTACGTTAAAGGCAATTTCTTTATCGACATGTAGATCCCAACTCATTTGTCCATCATCACACATCCATTCAGGATGGTTTTCACTTTCTTCTTTAGAAATGTCTATAGAGCCGATTAAACGCGTCTCACAGGCCAAACAATCGTCTGCCATAATTTGATATGGGTTACGCTGAATTCGAACAGAATCCCATCCAAAAAAGCGATGTAGCTGTACCGCTCCTTTTTTCCAGCATCCCGCTTTGATCATCAAATACGATGGCTTAATTTTTTCTGGAAGTTGTCCAAAAATAGGACTTTCTTTTCCGTACTTGGGATTGATTAAAAAATACTCGATAAAAAATGGTTTCTCTTCTCCCTTTTCATCATGTGCCGTAAAAGAGTGCCACCACCAATCGTATCCAGTATCTTTTAACATATACTGATTTCTATTTACATCTTTCTTATTAAACATATGCATCACCTATTTTTATTTTATACACATTTATTACATTGTTCAATTATTTGTCTATTCATATCTTTTCTTTACCAGGTAAGCTATACTAAAGATGAGGTGAATCGTATGAATCGTTTTAAAATATTTGGAATCTTATTTTACATGGCTGGTATCTGTTTTGTGATCGCCACAATCATTCACTATAAACAAGGCGGGATGGCTGATGCGATCTTTCCTATCGTTTATGGTAGTCTCAGCTTCTGTTTTGGTTCTATGTCCTTTTACTTATCCATCAAAAAATAAAAGAGTGTACTGTGATACACTCTTATTCGTTGATAAATCTTCCTAAGAATTGTTTTGTACGTTCTTCTTTTGGATTGTCGAAGACTTCTTCAGGACTTCCGTATTCAAGAACCACACCATTGTCCATAAAAATTACTTTATCGGATACATCTTTGGCAAAGGCCATTTCGTGAGTAACGATAACCATTGTCATTTTTTGTTCAGCCAGTTCTTTAATAACCTTCAATACTTCTCCTGTTAATTCTGGGTCTAGAGCCGATGTTGGTTCATCGAAGCACAAGATGTCTGGTTTTAAAGCCAAGGCACGAGCGATGGCCACACGTTGACATTGTCCACCCGATAACTGGTGAGGATATTGATGCATTCTATGTTCCAATCCCATTTGTTTCAACAATTGAATTCCTTCTTCTTCAATTTCCTGAAGAATTTCCTTTTTTCTAGATTTATAATCTTTTTCTTTCTTTGCTGCTAATTTACGAGCTAAAGTAACATTTTCTAAAGCTGTATATTGAGGAAACAAGTTGAAAGATTGGAAAACCAATCCAAAGTGTAAACGGTTTTCCTTCTTTTGTGATTCGGTTAAAGTTTTTTGTGTCTTCCCATTAAAAACTTCTTTTTCGTTGACTAAAATAATTCCATTGTTTGGGGTTTCTAAGAAGTTTAAACAACGTAGTAATGTTGTTTTCCCACTCCCAGAAGATCCAATGATGGAAAGAATTTCACTCTTTTCCAAGGAAAAACAAATGTCTTTTAATACTTTTGTACTACCAAATGATTTGGATAAGTGCTCTACTTTTAAAATAGCCATACGTTCCTCCTATCTAAAGAATTCCAATTTCTTTTCCAATCGATTCAATACGACAGTTAAGATTCCATTACAAACTAGGTAGTAGAATGCCGTAAAGAACAATGGCCAGATTTCCCCGGAAATTCCTTGTGAACCTTTCATAAAAGATTGACCTGCCCAGATTACTTCCTGAAGGGCAATGATACGTGCTAACGAAGTATCCTTTACCAATGTTAGAATTTCATTGGACATTGGTGGAAGAATTCGTTTAATCATTTGTAGTAACTTAACGTGTACAAAGATTTCGACTTTGGACATTCCTAACACCAATCCGGCTTCGTCCTGTCCTACCGAAATTCCCTGGATTCCTCCACGGAAGATTTCTGAGAAGTAACATGCATAATTGACAATAAAGGCAAGTGCAGAAGCCATGAAACGTCCGGTTTCACTTCCTCCCCAGACCGGATTGTGTAATACAAGACCTGGGAAATAATAAATGATCAACAATTGGATCATCAATGGGGTTCCACGAACGATCCAGATGATAATATTAAAAAATCCAGAAATAATTTTATATTTGGATGTACTTCCAAAACAAATCAATAATCCAAGAGGAATGGCACCCACTAAAGTGGCAATAAATAGCTTTAGAGTTTGAAGAAACCCAATATTTAGTGCGTGCAATACCGTAGGCAATTGTTGTAAAAATGTTTCCATATTAAATCTCCTTAAACGCACAGAATGAGAGCAATACGAATTGCTCTCACAAAATTAAATTTAAAATGTGTCAGTCTTATTTCATTTCAATTAAAGATGCTTGAACACCGTATTTTTCTGCAATTTCTTTTAATGTTCCATCTTCGTAACATTTTTTGAAGAAATCATTTAACTTCGCAGCTAAATCAGATCCTTTACGGAATCCAACACCGTATTCTTCTGCATTTAATCCAACTGTATAAGTTAATTGTTCGTATCCAGTTCCTTCACCAACCATAGCAGCAGCCATTAATGAGTCAATGATTGCAGCATCGCTAGTTCCAGCAGCTACTTCCATTAAAGCGTTTGCTTGGTTTTGAACAGCTGTGTAGTTTAATTCATAAGCGATGGCTTGTTCTTCCCCAGCAGAACCAGCTTCTACCGCAAACGTTAAGTCTTTTAAAGATTCAGTATCTTTATATTTATCCGCTACATCTTTATTCACAATTACAACTTGTGCATTGTTGCAGTATGCATTTGAGCATTCCATAGAGCTTTTAACTTCATCGGTTAAAGTCATACCATTCCAGATGCAGTCTACAGATTTGTTGTTTAATTCTAGGATTTTGTTGTCCCAGTCGATTTCAATAATTTCTACATCAATTCCTAAATCTTTCGCAAAAGCAGTTGCTAGGTCAGCATCAAATCCAATCCAGTTTCCATTTTCGTCTTTGTAGTCCATTGGTGCGAAATCAGTTACCCCAACAACTAATTTTCCATTTTCAACGACTTGTTCAGCATCTGTTTTTGAAGCTGTTTCTTCTGCAGCTGGTTTAGAGCTTGAGCATCCAACTAACATACTAGCTCCCATTAATGCAGCCAATCCAAATTTAACCATTTTTTTCATAATTCTTTTCTCCTTATATTTAAAATAAATATATATCCGATAAAACTTTAACAATTCTTTCATAGTATTGTCAAGAAAAGCCGAAACAATATGTAAATAAATTATTATCATGAAAATATTTTTCATAATTCTCTTGAATAACCATGAAATTTTCTCTCAATGTACAATTATACAATAAATAATACAACCAATACGGCTACCGCTGCACTTAAGGCAACGGTTGTTAAGGAACAATTGAAATATGCCAAGATCAAAGCGACAATGGTTCCAATGGTTGCGGATAATGTATTTCCGGTCGAATAAAAAATGGCTGGGAAAGTCATCGCACTTAATACCGCATAAGGTACATAGTATAAAAAGCTTTTAATAAAACGAGATTCGATTTTTTTAGTAAAAAGCGCAAAAGGTATCATACGAATTAAGTAGGTAACACCTGCCATCAAGACTAAATAGATTACTAGACGCATTATTCTTCCTCCTTAACAGGGGCAACATAGGCCATAATACCGGCCGCTACAACGGCACTGATAATAATGGAGAATCCTCCCGAAATCCAGCTGGCAAAATAGTAGATCATACAACTGATAAAGGCCGCTAACAAGATAACGGTAAGATTCGCCTTGGATTGACGAATAGGCGGAATAATGATCGCAATAAACATTCCATATAATAAAATACCTAAGGACGCTGTAAGAATAGGTGGCAAGATTTCTCCACATACAGCTCCTAAGAAAGTCCCTGCTACCCATCCAATCGTTGAAATACTAATCAAACCGTACATATAGGTTGGTGTTAATGGTTCTTTTTTGGAGGCAGCGACACCAAAGATTTCATCGGTAATCCCAAAGGCTGCCAACATACGATGTGGAAGGGTAAAACTTTTCGATAAGTTCTGTGACAAAGACAATGCCATCAGTGAATATCGACAATTGATCAGCAATTGCGTTAAGATCATTTCGATAAAAGAACCACCTACCGCAATCACGCCAATCCCGGCAACTTGACCAGCGGAAGTCAAATTGGTTGCGGAAATGATTACCGCAATAAGAGCGGACAATCCGCTTTTAATCGCCAAAATTCCGACTCCAAAAGATACGGAAAAATAGCCTAAACAAATGGGAATACCATCTTTAACTCCTAGTTTAAATGTATTTTTCATTAGTAACCTCTCTTATATGGTAAGACAAATGGAGCAATTTCTAAGTTAAAGTTTGGGCTATGAAATGGATCTGACTGGGCAAGGATATCTGGCCATTTCGCTTGGAAAAGCTTCACTTCTCTTTGAAAACGTTCGTATGCTTCTCCCTGGGTATCCAGTCCTCTAGTCTTGGATTCGTCATGATACCAAAGAGAATACACATTTAATACGTTTACTTTATTTAATGAACGAACTTTCAGACAGAAATCAACGTCGTTACATGCCACTTTAAAGGCTGGATCAAATCCTTGCACGGCATCAAAATCTTTTCGTTTTACCATCATACAAGCGGCTGTTACAGCCGAATAGTTTGCGTTGATCAGAGGCTTAGCCATATAGCCAAAGTCATCTTCTTTTAGACCAGTAAAGGCACCGGCTGCATAGCCTTTATATCCGATGACAACACCACAGTGCTGAATCGTACGATCGCGATATAAAAGTTTAGCTCCAACACATCCTACATCTTTTCGCATACAATATCCTAACATTTCAGATATCGCTTCTTCCGAAATCACTTCGGTGTCGTTGTTCAGGAATAATAGATAATCCCCATGGGTAAATTGGACACCATAGTTGTTGATTGCGGAATAATTAAATTCATCTTTCCATGTGACAATTTGGATATTGTCTTTCGTATTTTCTAATTCTTTGTAGTAATCAAAAATATCGGCTTCAGTGCTGTTATTTTCGACTATCACAATTTCAAAATTTTTATAAGTATTTACTTTGTATAAAGAATCAATACAAGTTTTTAGCGTGTCTTTTAAATTACGATTTGGGATCACAATAGATACCAAAGGATTTCCTGGTGTTTCAAAGTGAGAACGATAGATTCCATACAATGGGGCACCTAACATTTCGGATTTTGCGCGAATATGTAAGCGGTCGTAATGGGCTTGTACCGCCTTCTTTCCCGATGTGTAACAATACATTTTACTTTCGGGATTCATAGCCGTGCTGGCTAAATGCATTCTCCAGTGATAAAGAATCTTAGGAATGTGGTGTACACTGTTGGCTTTTTCACAACAACGCAAGATAAAGTCGTGATCCTGTGATCCATCGTATTCTTCGCGTAAGCCACCCACTTGATCGACCAACTTTTTAGAAACCACAAAAAAGTGGGTAATGTAGTTATGCGAACACAACTGGTCAATGCTGTAATCAGGTTTAAAATGGGGTTCCACAAAACGTTGTTTTTCATCGTCCAGTTTATCTTCATCGGTGTAAATGGCTTCGTGTCGTACAACCTGTAAAGAAGATACGATCTCATATAGACAATCTGGAGTAATCAGGTCATCGTGATCAAACAATCCTACATACTCCCCACTTACCATTTCCAGAGCAGCATTCATATTTCCAGAAATCCCATAATTTCTTTCCAGTCTTTTGAACACAATGCGTTTTTCTTTTGAATAGTGTTCTTGTATATAGTCCTGCACAAAATCGTTCGTGCTTCCATCGGCAACGCAAAGTTCCCAATTTTGATACGATTGAGAAACTAAAGAATCGATCATTTCTTTTAAATACGATTCTTTGGTGTTAAAGGTTGCCACGATAACACTTATTTTTGGTGCATAGGCAAAATTGGTTTCTCTTTGTTGGGCAAGTTCCTGTAAAGAAGGGGCATGCGCTTCTAACCATTGGTTATATTTCACAATTTCGCTATTACGAAGAAACACACGTTTTAGGGTTTTCTTAACTCCGTTTCTTTCCAGGTAACGTATTCCCTTTTTCACAATATATGCAAAACGAGAAGTTGGAATATTCGACTGTTTTGTTTCGGATACCAGTTGTACTTCTTTTTCATCGTTTTTCGATTTCATCAGCAGGCGATAAGAAATGCCTTCTTCGGAAGGAAATACCAATTTAAAGCCAATGTTTCTCTGGTTTGGATAGAAACAGATATATATATCGTTTTCTGTTTTTTTCGCTTCTATTTTCTGATTTTGAGAATCTAAAATGGTAAGTTCCACTTCTTCTCCAAGAATATCCAGTGCCCATCCGGTCACAAAGTATTCTTTCTTCGCAACATCGTATTTGAATTCTTCAACTTCATAGTCGATTTCCCCAATGGAAGTAATATCGGCAATTTGTTTGGCATTCAATGTATAGGAAATGGTTTCTTCATTGTTTTTTATATGAAAGGCAAAAGAGCTCACTTCTTCTTGTACAGGTACTTTTATGGAAAATCCGATCTTGTTTGTATCGAGATAATCGCTATAGATTTGATAGATATCTTCAAATTCTAAGACTTCCTGTTGAAAAGATACTTCTTTCTCATCGATCCATATTTGATAAGACAATTCTTTTTTGTCTTTGGCTAACGCCCATCCAACGAGCTTAAAATAGGATGCATCTTGTATTTTTTTATATTGAATTTTCTCAATTTCCCAAATAATGTTCTGTTTCATACTGTCTCCTATTCTATTGCACAAATACCATTGTATTATATCACAAAATAAAAACAACTCCATTTTCTATGAAGTTGTTTCCTGCATTCTTTATTCCGAAGGAATTCCTTCCTCGTGATATGTATCGGTTTGGTCTCCCATATCTAACAATCCTTGGAAATACAATTCAATTTCGTAATCCGAATATCCTTGTGCGATCAATTCTTCAATAACGGCAGCATTGTAGTCATAATCTGGATTGGATCCAGCTGCTTCAATACCTGATTCATCGACAACGGTTTCCGAAGATTCTCCATTTAATACCGCTTCAATCTTATCGTGTGCAATTCCTACAGAGTATTCATCTGGCACGATTACCGAAGCACCTAGATTTCCCATACTTGCACAAGCCATTACGTCCGGTTCTCCCATGATTACATAGTTTTCAAACTTCCAATCTGGCATAGTTTGTAGTTCAAATCGTAATAAAGAAGTGATTTCATCCATGGACATATTGGTTTCAAAGGCACCCTTCATGATTTTCAACAAGTCTGTATAGTTCATCAACATATCGCTCGAAATGGCCTTTTTGATGATGGCTTGTAAAGCTTGTTGCTGGTTACGCGCACGTTGGAAATCTCCATCTAGATAGGCCTTACGTTCACGACAGAATGCCAAAGCACGTTTTCCATCTAAGTGGTTCCATCCAGCTTTTACACCATCGGATCCGTCTACGAAGAAGTGTTCTACTTCAAATCCTTCTTCAATAAACACATCAATTCCTCCTAGGGTATCGACAATGTCGATTGCACTGGAGAAGTTAACGCGGAAAGTATAGTTAATGTCAATGTTTAACATTTGTTGAATGGTTTGAATGGTTGTATCGGTTCCATACATTCCTGTGTGCGTTAATTTGTCATAGGCTCCTACTGGACATGCTCCATCTTCGCAAACCATCGGAACATACATATCACGTGGTAAACTTGTCATCAATACTGTGGAAGTCACTGGATTTACTGTAACCAATAAGTTTACATCCGAACGAGCTACGTCTTCTACTTTTCCATAGCTATCATTTCCACTGATTAGAATAGTGAATGGATTTGTGGTTACATCGGATACCACAAGTGGTTCATTGGCTTCTTTTGAATAGTAAGAATATGTGTATAGTGTCTTAATATCGGTATTAAAGGTTTCGTATCCTTCAATTTCTGCAACCGAATCAAAGTATACACGATTTAAGATAATGGCTTCAACTTCTCCTTCGTATAAGGCATCCACTTCGGCCTGTACCGCATCGTATTTCTTATAGCTAAGATTAATTTCCTTTTTCTTAATATCTTTCTTAATTCCTTTTGTGCTCACTTCATCCAATTTGTTTAAGGTTCCAACCTTTTTACCTTCTAGATCGGATAATTCCTCATAGGAAGAATTAGCTAGAGTAACCACACAAATGTTGTTACGCACATTTCCCCCTGTTTTACCAGATACATCGGATAGAGTATCAAAAGTATACATTAAATACATACTTCCAAGTCCAAACGAAAGAGCAATGCATGTGGTGATGATTAACATCAATACGCTTGAAAAGGCTCTACGCACACTAAAGTTTAAGGCAAATAGTAATACAATCACAAACAACACAATTAATAAATCGATTGGAATCAATAAATTCGTTGGCAATATATTTAAATGATAAATTTGAAACACTAATGCAGCAGTGGCAGCGATTAAAAGAACCGAGATAACGATTTTTAAAAGCTTCATTGCGAGTCCTTGTTCATTTCTCATAATAGACCTCCATCTATTTCAAAACGTATTATATAAGAATTGTATCCGAAATCAAGTTCTTTTCTTATTCTACGCTTCTTTTTGAATTTCATTGTTTACCTTCTCATAGCGTTTTTGTTTCATTATCTTATATATGAAACAAAATACGGGTCTAGGAAAATATAGATACATAAACTTTTGCAGCTTATTTGTGGTCGAAAGAGTATACGACATCTTCTTCTGATTTTTCCATGGCGATTGGGCATAATATAGATCGTATAAATCGCTTTGTGGATGAATATTGTGCTCATGCCAAGGCCTTCCGGTAAAAGAGCCCATAC
This sequence comes from Bacillota bacterium, assembly GCA_018065105.1. Lineage (GTDB taxonomy): Bacteria > Bacillota_I > Bacilli_A > Erysipelotrichales > Erysipelotrichaceae > Floccifex. The sequence goes on along the minus strand of JAGHTX010000198.1, from coordinate 4,253 downwards.
AGTGATTGATATAAGGCTTAGCCATCGCTTCTTCTACCTGTTCTTTCGTGCTAAAAATAGAAGCATCCAAATCGTACATTTTAAACGATTGCTCGATTCCATAAATATAGAAACCACTGTTTAAATTGTATTTACAATGAAGATATTTGATTTTGTCTCGAAATAAGACATTAATGATATCTTGATCTACGATTTGATAACGATTTCTTTTATGAAGAACATGATCGAGTATCTTTTTTTCACATTCGTACTCTTTCCACATTTTTTTATTAATCAACAAAACCCCACAATTGTAGTATTTATCGGTTAATGGTATATCGATCAGGCTTTTATATCGATTCATAATACAATCATAGGTTGCCGCACATACCACACCTTCCAGATCGTAATCGATCAATTCGTCCAATGGTTCATTGATGATAGTATCTCCATCCAATTGAAGAATGCGATCTTCTTCGATTTCTAAAGAATCAATGGCAAGCAATTTAAAATAGGTTGTGTAAGTATTCTTATAAGGCACCACATTCATCTCTTTGAGTCTTTTTAAAATCGATTGGGTTTCCAGAAAAATAACTTCTCGGTTATATTCTTTGGCAATTTCTAAAATTTTTTCTTTATTTTCTGGAAGAATATTGTCATCCAGATAATAGACACGAATGCGATCCAAATGCGTATTGTTTTTAAATAGGGATAAAATGGAAACACCCGTAAGAACGGCATAATTGTTGTCACTTTGATATAAGACACTTAAGCTTCTCATCTTTTACCTCCCCTTATGTGTAAGTACAAATACAATATCCATAATTTTTGTCTTTGGACTTCTAAAATACGTATACATTTCGTTTGTAGACATCTTGATCCATTCGATGCATTTTCGCTTTTTTAAGATTTCCAGACAATCTTGTAGAAAATGCTGAATTTCTGATAACTCTTTTTCATTTTCCAAATAATATGGATCTTTATTTGTCTTTAATTGTTCAATGTATGCATTGGATGTGCTAAAAGCTAACATTCTTTTCTCTTCCTGGTTGGCTTGTAGGAACCAGTTAACCAGAGAGTTATTTAACATAGGTATTCCTAAATTGTTTTTCTCATGAATGCGATATTGAAATAAAACCGTATTTAGATAATACATTCCATTGTATTTTGCCGCACAAAGATTTATAAACCAATCGTGCGTTATATAGTCTTTATAATGTACACAGAACTCTTGAACAATTTCTTTTCGTATACACAAAGAGGCTCCCTGAAAGTAGTTTTCTCGTAATAATTCCTTAAAAGAAACAGGAATACACATGTTGTTTTCTAAAACTTGTCGATGGTAGAGTCCATCGTTGTTGTAAGTATTCCCTTCTCTTTTTTTCAATGGCTGTCCTTGCGCATTGATATATTCAAAACTGGATGCCAAAACCTTTATTTCTTTACGATTTTTCATCGTATGGATCATAGTTTCGACCTTATTTTCTAACCAGGTATCATCTTGGCCACTTAAAAAGACAAAATCACCATAACAGTGCATCATGGCTTTTTTAAAATTATATTTATATCCTAAATTTTTGTCATTTTGTATCCATTTAATTTTTGTACAATTATTCTTTTCGATGTATTCCCTTACCAAAGATAGAGTCTGGTCCGAAGATCCATCATCACAAAGAATGATTTCATCCACTGGAAGGGTTTGGTGTAGAATACTGTCCAATTGTTCAACAATATAAGAAGCCCCATTATAAGAAGTCATCGCAACACTGATCATAAGCTCCTCCTATTATTTCCAAGCCCATCCCCATTTATTAAAATAAGAAATCATAGAGCGTACATGAATCTTGAATAATTTATAGTTTTTATGAGAACCTTTTTCCCATTTATGAATAATGGTTGTACCAGGGAAATACACCAATTGAGATACTTCGTTTACTCTCTTGCATAAGTCTGCATCTTCCATATACATAAAGAATCTTTCATCAAATCCACCAAGACTTTGTAGAAGCTGGGTCTTAATCACTAAAAAGCTTCCTTGTGCAAATGGTACTGGAAAGACTTTTGAATAGTCCTGATCCTGAAGAGAGTGGTACGCTTGTCTCTTTTTAAACATTCCTTTGGCAAACATACGAATGAACATGTCAAAAATGGTAACCTCTCTACGATAAACATCTAAGGAGTTACCACGGTCATCCACAAGTCTAGGTATACACATTCCAATGTCTGGATCCTTCATAAACTCATACAATTTGGAAATTGAATCTTCCACGAGCACGATGTCCGGATTCATCACAATATGGATAGCCGAATTTAGTTCGGAAACAATTTTATTGTGTCCTGCCCCAAATCCAATATTTCTAGGACTGCGAATATATTCTACATCTTCATAATTCAATGTTTTATACAACGCTTCTTCATTCGCATTATCTATAATATAAATATGCTTTTTTAAAGAAGGATCGGTTAATCGCTCAATGGAATCAACGGCCTTCTTTACATCTTTAAAATTGTTGTAGGAAACAATTGAAATTGTAACTTTTTCATTACTCATAACAGTATTCTATCATATTTATACAAAAAGAAAAGAAAACAGAAGACAAAGCTTCTGTTAATTGTGTAAATCTTCTTTAATTTGAGAAGTCGAGATTTCTGGAGTACGTGGTAAGTAAATAACGTTGATTCCTTCTTCTTTTAGATCATCAAATTTTCCCTTCCAGTCTTCTCCCATAACCAATGTATCGATTTGATAAAGTTGGCAATCTTTAGATTTTTGATCCCAGTTTTCTTCCGGAATAACCAGGTCAACATAGCGCATAGATTCAAGCAACATCTTACGTTCTTCGTAATTGAAGTAACATGGTTTTCCTTTTTCCAATGTCGCAAATTCATCGGTAGAAAGTGCAACAACTAAGTAATCTCCCATGGCTTTTGCACGTCTTAATAGATTGATATGACCATAGTGTAATAGGTCAAAAGTTCCATAAGTAATAACACGTTTGATTTTTGGCATGCTCTTCTTTGGTTCGTTTAAATTTTCGTGCATAGCTTCTAAAACTGAGAAAGGAAGTTCTTCTTTACTTTCACGAGCATAGATTTTTTTAACCGCATCTTTAGGACTTAATCCAAATTTTACGACATCGTATACAGAACGAATGATTGGTAATTCGACGTTGTATTTTACACTAAGTTCATAAGCAGCATCTAAGGCGTTGATCCCTTCTACAACCATCCCCACTTTTTCAATGGCTTCTTTGACTGGATATCCTTGTCCAATATACGTACCGCAACGGTTGTTTCGAGAGTGTTGACTAGTACAAGTTACAATCATATCTCCCATTCCGGCTAAACCATAGAATGTATGTGTGGAGCATCCCATAGAGATTCCTAAAGTACTGACTTCTGCCACTCCACGTGTGATTAAAGCAGCTGTCGCATTGTCTCCAAATCCCAATCCATGACAAATACCAGCGGCTAAGGCTACGATATTTTTTAATGCCGCACTTAATTCTACCCCTTTAATATCGGAGTTTGTGTAAACACGCATAAACGGAGCCATAAAAGCTTCTTGCACAGTCTTGGCATTCTTTTCATTGACACAAGCCGATACAATAGTAGATGGTTTTCCAATGGATACTTCTTCTGCATGAGTTGGTCCGGAAAGAGCTACGATTTGTCCATAATCAAAAGGTTTTACTTTATTGATTTCTTCTTCGATAATCTCAGACATTGTGAATAAAGTATGTGGTTCGATTCCCTTTGCTACATCGACAATGATTTGATCGGGTTGGATAAATTCAGCAACTCGAGCAGCCGTTGAACGTACAAAGTTGGATGGGACCGCAAAAACGATCACATCTCTTCCTTCTACGGCTTCTTTTAATTCTTTTGTCAAAGAGATCCCTTCTAGAATCTTTGTATCTCCTAATTTTGGGTGTTTTCTATATTTTTGAATATAATCAATTTCATCGGGTAAGGCAGACCATGCCATTACATCATGTCCTGTCATGCAAAGCATATTCGCTAAGGCAATTCCCCAAGTACCTGTTCCAATGATTGATAGTTTTACCATATTAATACCTCACTTCTTGTTACTTATACATATTTTGTACGTTACTATAATACCAAGCTTGGCAAAATTTGAAAAGAGAGACGTATTGCGTACCATTTATGTATTTTCTAACAGTAAACAATTTTGGCGATGAAAGCCTATATATCATGGTATAATGAAATAGCCAAATATAGAATCATCTAAGCAACCATCTAGCTCTATGTTT